>NZ_JADBRD010000036.1:0-41135 GCF_014930495.1 Enterobacter cloacae complex sp. S3
ACTTCTGCTTTGCGTTGACAGTTACGTTTAGATAATTGCCTTACGGAAAAGCATCTGCTATTTATAGCGACCTGATTTTTCCCCCAACACGGGGATCGATAGTGCGTGTTAAGGAGAAGCAACATGCAAGAAGGGCAAAACCGTAAAACATCGTCCCTGAGTATTCTCGCCATCGCTGGGGTGGAGCCGTATCAAGAGAAGCCGGGCGAAGAGTATATGAACGAAGCCCAGCTGTCGCACTTCAAGCGTATTCTTGAAGCATGGCGTAATCAACTCAGGGATGAAGTCGATCGCACCGTTACTCATATGCAGGATGAAGCTGCCAACTTCCCGGATCCGGTAGACCGTGCCGCTCAGGAAGAAGAGTTCAGCCTCGAACTGCGTAACCGTGACCGCGAACGCAAACTGATCAAAAAGATCGAGAAAACGCTGAAAAAAGTCGAAGACGAAGATTTTGGCTACTGCGAATCCTGCGGTGTTGAAATCGGTATTCGTCGCCTGGAAGCGCGTCCAACCGCCGATCTGTGCATCGACTGTAAAACGCTGGCCGAAATCCGCGAAAAACAGATGGCCGGTTAATACCAGCGCTGTTTACACACTCCAAAGGCGGGAGTCTCTCCCGCCTTGTTACTGTTGATATGTCTGAATCACACTATATTGGGCGCTTCGCGCCATCTCCTTCCGGTGAATTACACTTCGGCTCATTAATTGCCGCGCTCGGCAGCTACCTGCAGGCTCGCGCCCGCCTGGGAAAATGGCTCGTACGCATTGAAGATATTGACCCTCCGCGTGAAGTTCCCGGTGCTGCAGAGACGATTCTGCGTCAGCTGGAACATTACGGTCTTCACTGGGATGACGAGGTGCTCTGGCAGTCAAAACGTCACGATGCCTATCGGGAACGTCTGGCCTGGCTTCGCGAACGGGGGCTTTCCTATAACTGCACCTGCACCCGCGCGCGTATCCAGAGCGTGGGTGGCGTCTATGACGGCCACTGCCGCACGCTTAATCTTCCCCCGGAAAATGCCGCCGTACGTATAAAGCAGCGCTCCCCGGTGACGCACTTTAACGATCTCCTCTCCGGTGAGATTCATGCCGATGAACGTCTGGCGCGTGAGGATTTTATTATTCACCGCCGTGACGGCCTTTTCGCCTATAACCTGGCGGTGGTCGTCGACGATCGTTTTCAGGGCGTGACGGAAATTGTGCGCGGGGCGGATCTGGTCGAGCCGACCGTGCGACAAATATCGCTGTATCACCAGTTTGGCTGGACGGCACCGGACTACATTCATCTGCCGCTGGCGGTCAATGCGCAGGGCTTTAAATTGTCAAAGCAGAACCACGCCCCGGCCCTGCCAGACGGCGATCCGCGTCCTGTTTTGATCGACGCGCTGCGATTTCTCAACCAGAATGTAACCAACGAATGGCAGGATCTGCGTATTGACGAACTGCTGAAAATGGCCGTTGCCAACTGGACGCTCGCGGCAGTGCCAAAAATCCAGCATTCTCAAATGCGTTGCGCTGAGCTATGATTAGCCGCTTTTTTCATAACAAAACACACTACGAGGTGTACCATTTTTACCCGAGTCGCTAATTTTTGCCGCAAAGTGCTAAGCCGCGAAGAGAGCATGGCGAACGATGCTATTGCACAGCCACACATGTCGGTTATTCCGCGTGAGCAGCACACTATTTCCCGCAAAGATATCAGTGAAAATGCCCTCAAGGTGCTCTATCGTCTGAATAAAGCGGGCTACGAGGCCTACCTCGTGGGCGGTGGAGTGCGTGATTTACTGCTGGGCAAAAAACCAAAAGATTTCGACGTGACGACCAGCGCCACGCCTGAGCAGGTGCGCAAATTATTCCGCAACTGCCGTCTCGTTGGCCGCCGTTTCCGTCTGGCTCACGTGATGTTTGGGCCGGAAATTATCGAAGTGGCGACCTTCCGCGGCCACCACGAAGCGGGCGCATCCGATCGCACCACGTCACAGCGCGGCCAGAACGGCATGCTGCTGCGCGACAATATCTTCGGCTCTATCGAAGAAGATGCCCAGCGTCGCGACTTCACCATCAACAGTCTTTATTACAGCGTGGCGGATTTCACCGTGCGCGATTACGTCGGCGGCATGCAGGACCTGAAAGAAGGTCTGATCCGTCTGATCGGCACGCCGGAAACGCGCTATCGTGAAGATCCCGTGCGTATGCTGCGCGCCGTGCGTTTCGCCGCCAAGCTCAATATGCGCATCAGCCCGGAAACAGCTGAGCCTATTCCGCGCCTGGCGACGCTGATTAACGACGTGCCGCCTGCCCGCCTGTTTGAAGAGGCGCTGAAGCTGCTGCAGGCTGGCCACGGCTTTGAAACCTACAACCTGCTGCGCGAATACAACCTGTTCCAGCCCCTCTTCCCGACCATTACCCGCTACTTCACCGAAAGCGGTGACAGCCCAATGGAGCGGATGATTGCGCAGGTGCTGAAAAATACCGATACCCGTATTCGCAACGACATGCGCGTCAATCCGGCGTTCCTGTTTGCGGCGATGTTCTGGTATCCGCTGCTGGAAACGGCCCAGCGAATTACCCAGGAGAGCGGGCTTGCCTATTATGACGCCTTCGCGCTGGCCGCAAACGACGTGCTGGACGAAGGGTGCCGTACGCTCGCTATTCCAAAACGTATTACCACGCTGGTGCGCGATATCTGGCAGCTTCAGCTGCGCATGTCCCGTCGTCAGGGCAAACGCGCCTGGAAGCTGATGGAGCATCCAAAATTCCGCGCCGCCTTCGATCTGCTGTCGCTGCGTGCTGAAATTGAACGCAACCAGGAGCTGCAGCGCCTGGCGCAGTGGTGGGCCGAATTCCAGGTTTCCGCACCGCCGGAGCAAAAAGACATGCTCACCGGGCTGGATGAAGAGCCGGAACCGCGTCGCCGCCATCGTCGCCCGCGCAAACGCGCGCCGCGTCGTGAAGGGACAGCATGACCCTCGCGTATATCGCCATCGGCAGCAATTTAGCCTCTCCGCTGGAGCAGGTGAACGCTGCCGTACAGGCGCTGGGGGAGATCCCGCAAAGCAAGATCGTGGCGGTCTCCTCTTTCTACCGCACGCCGCCGCTGGGCCCGCAGGATCAGCCTGATTATCTCAATGCCGCCGTGGTGCTGGAAACTGCCCTTGATGCCGAAACGCTGCTGGATAACACCCAGCGCATCGAACTGCAGCAGGGACGCGTACGCAAAGCCGAGCGCTGGGGACCGCGCACGCTGGACCTCGACATTATGCTGTTTGGTCACGAAACCATTAACACTGAACGTCTCACCGTTCCGCATTACGACATGAAAAACCGCGGGTTTATGCTTTGGCCGCTGTTTGAAGTCGCCCCCGATCTCATCTTCCCGGATGGCATCCCACTCAGGACCATTCTGGACAACCTCAACGCGGAAAGACCCGCCCGCTGGTGATCCGGTTCCTCTGCCGATTAACCTCAAAATAATTATGGCTAATCGGTTACCTAAAATCATTGTTCCCCCGAATGTTACTGTTAGAATGCGCAAAGATTCGCTTTTGGGCTATCAGGAAACAGTATGAAACCAACCACCATCTCCTTACTGCAGAAATGCAAACAGGAAAAAAAACGCTTCGCCACCATCACCGCGTATGACTACAGCTTCGCCAAACTCTTTGCCGAAGAGGGTATCAACGTCATGCTGGTCGGAGATTCGTTAGGGATGACGGTACAAGGACATGATTCCACCCTGCCGGTCACGGTTGAGGATATCGCTTACCATACGCGTGCGGTGCGCCGCGGGGCTCCAGCCTGCCTGCTGCTTTCCGATCTGCCGTTTATGGCCTATGCCACGCCGGAGCAGGCATTCGAAAACGCGGCAGCGGTCATGCGTGCTGGCGCTAACATGGTCAAAATTGAAGGCGGCGCCTGGCTGGTGGATACGGTGAAGATGCTCACCGAGCGCGCCGTGCCGGTGTGCGGCCATTTGGGCCTGACGCCGCAGTCCGTCAACATCTTTGGTGGATATAAAGTGCAGGGCCGCGGCGATGCAGCCCAGACGCTGTTTGATGATGCCCTGGCGCTGGAAGCCGCAGGTGCACAGCTGCTGGTGCTGGAGTGCGTGCCGGTTGAGCTGGCGAAGCGTATTACTGAAGCCCTGTCGATTCCGGTGATTGGTATTGGCGCGGGCAACGTGACCGACGGCCAGATCCTGGTGATGCACGACGCCTTTGGCATCACCGGCGGGCATATTCCGAAGTTTGCCAAAAATTTCCTCACCGAAGCGGGCGACATGCGCGCTGCGGTCAGGCAGTATATTGCCGACGTTGAATCCGGTGTTTACCCGGGTGAAGAACACAGTTTCCATTAAGGAGTCTCGTTGTGCTAATCATTGAAACCCTGCCGCTGCTGCGCCAGCATATCCGTCGTGCGCGTCAGGAAGGTAAACGTATCGCACTGGTCCCGACCATGGGCAACCTGCATGACGGCCATATGAAGCTGGTTGACGAAGCAAGAGCCCGTGCAGATATCGTGGTGGTCAGTATCTTCGTTAACCCAATGCAGTTTGACCGCGCCGACGATCTGGCACGCTATCCGCGCACCCTGCAGGAAGATTGCGAGAAGCTCAAAAAACGCCATGCGGATATTGTCTTCTCTCCGGCACCGGCGGATGTCTATCCTCAGGGTACCGATGAGGCCACTTACGTTGACGTACCGGGCATTTCCACCATGCTGGAAGGCGCAAGCCGCCCGGGTCATTTCCGCGGCGTATCGACCATCGTCAGCAAGCTGTTCAACCTGGTGCAGCCGGACGTTGCCTGCTTCGGTGAGAAAGATTTCCAGCAGCTGGCGCTGATCCGCAAGATGGTTGCGGATATGGGCTACGATATCGAGATTGTCGGCGTACCGATTGTACGCGCGAAAGACGGTCTGGCGCTCAGCTCGCGAAATGGATACCTGACCGCGGACCAGCGTAAAATCGCGCCGGGCTTAAGCAAGGTCATGAACACCATGGCAGAACAGCTGCTGGCGAAAGAGTTAACGGCCGAAGAGATTATTGCTCTGGCTGAACAGGCGCTGAACGATAAAGGCTTCCGCGCTGATGATATTCAAATTCGCGATGCCGACACGCTTCTGGAGCTTACACAGACCAGCAAACGTGCGGTTATTCTGGTGGCGGCATGGCTTGGTCAGGCCCGCCTAATCGACAACAAAGTGGTTGAACTGGCGTAGGTTTCTCTACCCGGAAGATGAAAGGTAAACGTAATGATTCGCAAAATGCTGCAAGGTAAGCTTCACCGTGTGAAAGTCACCCAGGCCGACCTGCACTATGAAGGCTCCTGCGCCATCGACCAGGATTTCCTTGATGCTGCGGGCATCCTTGAAAACGAAGCGATTGATATCTGGAACGTTAACAACGGCAAACGTTTCTCCACCTACGCCATCGCCGCCGAGCGCGGGTCTAAAATCATCTCCGTTAACGGCGCGGCAGCGCACTGCGCGGACGTGGGCGATATTGTGATTATCGCCAGCTTCGTGATGATGTCTGATGAAGAAGCGCGCCGCTGGCAGCCGAAAGTTGCCTACTTTGAAGGCGACAACGACATGAAACGTACCGCGAAGGCGATTCCGGTTCAGGTTGCTTAAGCACTATCCCTGCGGCTGATTGCTGATCAGCCGCGACATGGTCTCCAGCGAATCCGTTCTTAAGATGTACAGGCGTTTCAGTAAGAACGGATTATCCCCCGGCTTCACCTTCCCTTTCACCGTCGTCACCGCCAGATGGAAACCGGCATCATTCGCCGCCTTTATCGCTTTATTGTCGTAGCCGCCAAACGGATAGGAAAGATAGAGCACGCGTGGATTAAACTGCGCCAGCGCGCGACGCGAGCGTTCAAAATCAAACAAAATCACGTGATAGCTGCGGCTCAGTAAAATCGGGTGCTTATACCCATCCACGCGGTGCAGGAAGTGGGTGTGGGACTGAATATCGAACACATCCTGAATCCCCTTAATCTCCTGCACGCTCATAAACTGCAGCGATTTTGGATCCCACTTCTGCGGATGGCCTTTTATGCGGGAAGAGATAATAAACGCGGTAGCCTTGAAGCCGTACTCTTTCAGCACAGGATAGGCATAGCGGCTGACGGATTTCAGGCCGTCGTCAAAGGTAATCACCACCGATTTTGCAGGCAGGTTCATTTTGTTACGCACGTACCCTTCAAGCTGGTACATCGTCAGAGTGGTATAGCCCTGATCGCGTAGCCAGGCCATCTGGTTGTTGAACGCACGTACGCTGGTCGTTGTGGACGTATGTCGAAAGCGCGTGTTTTCTTCATCACGCAAAATATGATGGTAGGTCAGAACCGGAAGGCCGTTATCTTCCTGCGCGTCCAGGCTGCTGATCCACGCCAGACGATTGCCGATGCGGATCTGGAACCAGGTCTGATTCAGACGGTCTTTCAGTTTATTCAGTATGGGGTAGCGCAGATTGGCGCTTAACGTGCCGAACGGCGCGCTGCCGCTCGACGGCGCGTTATACACCGGCGTGTCTTTCCAGGTAATAAGGTTCTGATTGCTCAGGGGCTTATTGAGATCCCCGAGGCTGTCCTCGACGCGCTGTTTCCCCTGAACCGGCTCCAGGTGCCCCTTGTCGATAAACCCCGTGCCAAAACCGAAGCGAAATTCGTAGTAGTCCGCCGCCGCGGGCACGACGGCCAGGATCTGCCCGGCGCGCACGTTACCGACGTTGATCACGCTGTTCCCCACCTGCGCCCAGATCGCCGCGTCTTCGGTGGTTTGCATGTACTGAGCAGGCAGCGTGTGCTGACTGAGTAAACTGGCTGAGCTGAGGCCGGAAATGAGCATCAATAGCAAGAAAAGAATGCGCGGTAGCATGGTGTCTTAATCGGTGCGGAAAACTGCCGCTATTGTAACAAATGAGACATCAATACCCACGTTTAATTCTTATACAAATCGTGGAGCAGGACGAAGGGAGGATTTTTTTGCTGCTGATGCCACAAGCTGCTGACGCCCGGAACGCCCTGCGCCACGATGGCCTGGCGAAACTCTGCGCTGCTTAAGGATCCACGCTGCGGATACATTAACGCCAGCAGGGAAAAGTTAATACCCGAGATCACTTCACAGCACGCGTGCTTATGGCTCAGCAACGCGGCTGCGCGATAAGGCGCCGCGCCCGATTTATCGGTAAGAAAAATCACGCCATCACCGGTGTCCGTTTCATGCAGGGCATCGCACATCATGCGGCTCAGCATGTTGGTGCTCAACCCGCGCCAGTAGTTTACCGCCCGGCATTGCACCAGCGGGCCAAATCTGGCTTCAAGCTTATCCAGCATTTCTTGCGCCTGTTCATCGTGGCAGGTGATAACCCATCCCAGCATAACTCCCTCCTTAGCAGGCAAGTAGTTTAGCGGAGTGAAGGTTAGCTTACGGTGATAACTGTCAAAGAAAGTGCCCGGCAAACAGAGCGTCGCCGGGCAAAAGATTAGCTGCGCAGCCCGCGTCCGCGCTGGATCAGCGACCAGCAGAGCAGGTAGAAGGCGATGATGAACACCACCAGTACCGCCACCGTGGTAAACAGCGGCACATCGGTGATGCCGAGGAAGCCAAAGCGGAACCCGCTGATCATGTAGACAATCGGGTTCAGGTGCGACAGCGCCTGCCAGAACGGTGGCAGCAGCGTCAGGGAGTAGAACACCCCGCCGAGATAGGTCAGCGGCGTCAGCACGAAGGTCGGGATCAGGCTGATGTCGTCAAACGTTTTGGCGAACACGGCGTTCAGCAGACCGGCCAGCGAGAAGAGGATCGCCGTCAGGAGCAGCGTCAGCGCGACAAACAGCCACGAGTGGACCTGGAACGGCACGAAGAACAGCGAAATCGCCGTGACCAGGATCCCCACGCACAGCCCGCGCGCCACGCCGCCGCCGACATAGCCCGCGATAATAACGTGCGTCGGTACCGGCGCGACCAGCAGCTCTTCAATATTGCGCTGGAACTTGGCGCTAAAGAACGACGACGCCACGTTGGCGTAGGCATTGGTGATCACCGCCATCATGATCAGGCCCGGCACGATAAACTGCATATAGGTAAAGCCGTGCATCTCACCAATCCGGGAGCCAATCAGGTTACCGAAGATGATGAAATAGAGCGTCATCGTGATAACCGGCGGCACCAGGGTTTGCACCCAGATACGCATAAAGCGGTTGATCTCTTTCGCCCAGATACTTTTCAGCGCGACCCAGTAAAGATGCGTCATGCCTTGTCTCCTTGTTTGTCATGTACCAGAGAGACAAACAGCTCTTCCAGTCGGTTCGCTTTGTTACGCATACTTAAAACCTGAATCCCCTGCGCGCTCAGCTGTGAGAACATGCTGTTAATCCCCTGCTCGCGCAGCACTTCCACTTCCAGCGTTGAGGTATCTACCAGACGATAGTTGTAACCTTCAAGTTTTGGCAGCGCGCTTTTCGCCGCCAGATCGAGAATGAAGGTTTCGGATTTCAGCTTGGAGAGCAGATTCTTCATCGAGGTGTTTTCCACCAGCTCGCCGTTCTGAATGATGCCGATATTGCGGCACAGCATTTCAGCCTCTTCCAGATAGTGGGTGGTCAGAATAATGGTGGTGCCTTTGTCGTTGAGATCTTTCAGGAAGCCCCACATGGAGCGACGAAGTTCGATATCAACACCCGCTGTCGGTTCATCGAGGATCAGCAGCTTTGGCTCGTGCATCAGCGCACGTGCAATCATCAGGCGGCGCTTCATCCCGCCGGACAACATGCGCGCGCGTTCGTTACGCTTTTCCCACAGATCGAGCTGCTTAAGGTATTTTTCGCTACGCTCCAGGGCCTCTTTACGCTCAACGCCGTAATAGCCCGCCTGGTTAACCACAATCTGCTGCACCGTCTCGAACGGGTTGAAGTTGAACTCCTGCGGAACCAGCCCCAGCTGGCGCTTGGCGTTCACCACATCTTTTTGCAGGTCGTACCCAAAGACGCTCACCCGGCCGGACGTTTTATTGACCAGCGAGCTGATAATCCCAATGGTGGTCGATTTCCCGGCCCCGTTCGGCCCCAGAAGCGCGTAAAAATCGCCGGCCTCTACTTTCAGATCTATTCCGCGTAGCGCCTGAACGCCACCCGGATAGGTTTTTTTAAGCTGCTCAAGCTCCAGTGCAATTGCCATGAAATTAACTTACCTTCAGTTCTTACACACGTTGTGTGGTTTCATTAAAAGTCGGGTTACCCTATAGTAGCGCAACGCAATAACTCGGTTACAGGTCGCTAACCTCCATGAACAACATAGATACACTCATCAGCAACAATGCACTATGGTCAAAAATGCTGGTGGAGGAAGACCCCGGATTTTTTGGAAAACTCGCGCAGGCTCAGAACCCACGCTTTCTCTGGATTGGATGTTCCGACAGCCGCGTACCGGCGGAGCGCCTGACCGGCCTTGAACCCGGTGAACTGTTTGTTCACCGCAATGTCGCCAATCTCGTGATTCACACCGATCTCAACTGTCTTTCTGTTGTTCAGTATGCCGTGGACGTTCTGCAAGTCGAGCACATCATCATTTGCGGCCATTATGGCTGCGGCGGCGTGCAGGCGGCGGTTGAAAACACGGAACTGGGGCTCATTGATAACTGGCTACTGCACATCCGCGATATCTGGTTCAAACATAGCTCACTGCTGGGCGAAATGCCGCAGGAGCGTCGCATGGATACCCTTTGCGAACTCAACGTGATGGAGCAGGTGTATAACCTGGGCCACTCAACGATCATGCAATCAGCGTGGAAACGCGGGCAGAAGGTCTCTATCCACGGCTGGGCGTACGGGATTCACGATGGCCTGCTGCGCAATCTGGAAGTGACCGCCACCAACCGCGAAACGCTGGAGCAGCGTTACCGTTCGGGGATTGCCAACCTTCAGCTTAAGCATGTAAATCATAAATAAAGCCGGGGATTTTCTCCCTCTCCCTGTAGGAGAGGGCCGGGGTGAGGGTATCAGCCCTCGATTACTCGTCCAGCAATACTACTTTCCCAACATACGGCAGATGACGATAGCGCTGCGCGTAGTCAATGCCGTAACCGACGACGAATTCGTCAGGAATCGAGAAGCCCACGAACTCTACCGGCACCTGCACTTCACGACGGTCAGGTTTGTCCAGCAGCGTACAAATCGCCAGAGATTTTGGCTCGCGCAGGCTCAGGATCTCGCGCACTTTTGACAGCGTGTTGCCGGAGTCGATGATGTCCTCAACGATCAACACATCTTTGCCACGAATATCTTCATCCAGATCTTTCAGGATTTTCACATCACGGGTAGTGGACATGCCGCTGCCGTAGCTGGAGGCGGTCATAAAATCGACCTCATGGGGCACATGCACCTCACGGCACAGGTCTGCCATGAACATGAAAGAGCCGCGCAACAGACCGACCAGCACCATTTCGCTGCCGCTGTCCTTGTAATGTTCGGTGATTTGACGACCCAGTTCGGCGATACGCGCTTTGATCTCGGCTTCCGGGATCATCACTTCAACAGTATGTTTCATATTACTAACCAAATGATTTTAGTGAAAATCTCTCAATACGGATGAGTTAATATCCAGCACTGATACGCAAGCCAGCCATTATATCAGCAAATGGATAAGCCTGGCGTATGAGTTATAAAAAGCAAATATTGTGATTCCGATCACACTTGTTAATACCTATAATTAGTTGCTAGCAAATTATTAACAAAAACTGACGAGTACACTTTCTATGGCTGAAACAAACTCTAAACAGCCGCGTCTACTGGTGACATTAACAGCCGCATTCGCAGCCTTCTGCGCGCTGTATCTGTTAATCGGTGGCGTCTGGCTGGTCGCTTTAGGCGGCTCCTGGTACTACCCGATTGCGGGTCTGGTTATGGTTGGCGTAACCGTCCTGCTGTTGCGTAGAAAACAATCTGCACTGTGGCTGTATGCCGCCCTCCTTCTTGCCACCATGATCTGGGGCGTCTGGGAAGTCGGGTTCGACTTCTGGGCACTGACGCCGCGCAGCGACATCCTGGTCTTCTTCGGTATCTGGCTGATCCTGCCGTTCGTCTGGCGTCGCCTGATTGTGCCTTCCAGCGGTGCTGTGGCGGGCCTGGTTGTTGCCCTGCTGATTACCGGCGGCATTCTGACCTGGGCTGGCTTTAATGACCCGCAGGAGATCAACGGTACGCTGAACGCGGAATCCACGCCTGCGGCAGCTATCTCCCAGGTCGCTGACGGCGACTGGCCAGCGTATGGTCGTAACCAGGAAGGTCAACGTTACTCCCCGCTGAAGCAGATCAACGCGGACAACGTTAAAAACCTGAAGGAAGCCTGGGTATTCCGTACCGGCGATCTGAAGATGCCGAACGATCCGGGTGAACTGACCAACGAAGTCACGCCGATTAAAGTCGGCAATATGCTCTACCTGTGTACGGCGCACCAGCGTCTGTTCGCGCTCGACGCGGCCACCGGTAAAGAGAAATGGCACTTCGATCCGCAGCTGAATTCCAACCCGTCCTTCCAGCACGTCACCTGCCGCGGCGTCTCTTACCACGAAGCGCGTGCCGATAATGCGAGCCCGGAAGTCATTGCTGACTGTCCTCGCCGCATCATGCTGCCGGTGAACGATGGCCGTCTGTTCGCCATCAATGCCGAAACGGGCAAGCTGTGTGAAACCTTTGCCAACAAAGGGATCCTGAACCTGCAGACCAACATGCCGGACACCACGCCGGGTCTGTATGAGCCAACCTCACCGCCAATCATCACCGATAAAACTATCGTGATTGCCGGTTCGGTAACGGATAACTTCTCCACGCGTGAAACCTCCGGCGTAATCCGTGGTTTCGACGTGAACACCGGTAAACTGCTGTGGGCCTTCGACCCGGGCGCGAAAGATCCCAACGCGATCCCGTCGGACGAGCACACCTTTACCTTTAACTCGCCAAACTCCTGGGCGCCAGCGGCGTATGACGCGAAGCTGGACCTGGTCTATCTGCCAATGGGTGTGACCACGCCAGATATCTGGGGCGGTAACCGCACGCCGGAGCAGGAGCGTTATGCGAGCGCTATCGTGGCGCTGAATGCGACCACCGGTAAGCTGGCATGGAGCTACCAGACCGTTCACCACGATCTGTGGGATATGGATATGCCGTCCCAGCCGACGCTGGCGGACATTACCGTTGATGGCAAAACCGTTCCGGTGATTTACGCGCCGGCCAAGACGGGCAACATCTTCGTGTTGGATCGCAGCAACGGCAAGCTGGTTGTGCCTGCACCGGAAAAACCGGTTCCGCAGGGCGCGGCGAAAGGCGATTACGTCAGCAAAACCCAGCCGTTCTCTGACCTGAGCTTCCGTCCGAAGAAAGACCTCAGCGGTGCAGACATGTGGGGCGCCACCATGTTTGACCAGCTGGTGTGCCGCGTGATGTTCCACCAGCTGCGCTATGAAGGCATCTTCACGCCGCCGTCTGAGCAGGGCACGCTGGTCTTCCCGGGTAACCTGGGGATGTTCGAGTGGGGCGGGATCTCCGTTGACCCTAACCGTCAGGTGGCGATTGCCAACCCGATGGCGCTGCCGTTCGTTTCCCGCTTGATCCCACGCGGTCCGGGCAACCCAATGGAGCAGCCGAAAGACGCGAAAGGCAGCGGTACCGAAGCCGGCATTCAGCCGCAGTACGGCGTGCCGTTTGGCGTAACGCTGAACCCGTTCCTGTCGCCGTTTGGTCTGCCGTGTAAACAGCCTGCCTGGGGTTATATCTCCGGTCTGGATCTGAAGACTAACCAGATCGTATGGAAAAAACGTATTGGTACGCCACAGGACAGCATGCCGTTCCCGATGCCTGTTCCGGTGCCGTTCAATATGGGTATGCCAATGCTGGGTGGCCCAATCTCCACCGCCGGTAACGTGCTGTTCATCGCGGCAACCGCAGATAACTACCTGCGCGCGTACAACATGACCAACGGTGAAAAACTGTGGCAGGGCCGTCTGCCGGCGGGTGGACAGGCCACGCCGATGACCTATGAAGTGAATGGCAAGCAGTACGTTGTCATCTCAGCGGGCGGTCACGGTTCGTTTGGCACGAAGATGGGCGACTACATCGTCGCGTATGCGTTGCCTGACGAAGGCAAATAAAAGCAAAACGGCAACTTCGGTTGCCGTTTTTGTGTTTGTTCCCTCTCCCTGTGGGAGAGGGTCAGGGTGAGGGCATCAGGCCGCACCTGTGACCACCCGGCTTTTTTTATACCGTGAACCCCAGCATCATCCCCGTATCCTCATGCTCCAGCAGGTGGCAGTGCGCCATATAGGCAAACTCCTTCGGCGCCTCGTGGTCAAACTTCACCAGCACCTCGCTGACGCCGCCCTCCACTCTCACCGTATCTTTCCAGCCTGCGCGATGCGCATCCGGCGCTTTGCCGTTTTCTGTAAGAATACGGAACTGGGTGCCGTGGATATGGAACGGGTGCAGCATCATGTCCCCTTCGCCTGAAATCACCCAGCGCTCGAGCTGACCTTTTGTCGCTGCAAACATTGGCGTATTCATGTCGAACGCTTTGCCGTTGATCATGTTGGCGTTGTGGAAATCAAAGCCATGGTCGCCGTGATTCATGTTCCCCATGCCGCCCATTTTTCCGTGGTCCATATTCATGTGGCCCATCATCTGGCCGTGCTGCATCCCGGCCATCGCCTTATCGCCATATTTCGCCATCAGCGCCTGCATGCCCATCATATCGAGCATCGGGTTCATTGAGAGCTGCAGCTTGCGCTGCGTAAGCCCCTCCAGCGACGGGAGGGCTGGCAGGGTGGTTAACGTATCAGGCAGCGTGCCGGATGCGGCCACCAGCAGCGGCTGAATACGCAGCACCGGATGCGGCTTATCAAACGGTGCGACCGCCATCCCCATCTGGCTCACCGGCAGCGTCACGAGGTCAAACGGCTTACCGTCGCTGATATCCACCAGCACCTCAAAGCGTTCGCCCATGAGCATCGGCAGCTCGCTCACCTTCACCGGCTCCGGCAGCAGGCCGCCGTCGCTGGCGACCACATACAGCGGGCGTTTATCGCTGGCGGCGAAATTCAGCGAGCGCGCGTTACAGCCGTTGAGCAGGCGCAGGCGCAGCCAGCCTTTCGGCGCGGCGTGCTGAGGGTAAATGGCGCCGTTGGTCAGCAGCGTGTCGCCAAACCAGCCTACCGCCGCGCTCATCACGTCCAGCTGATAGTCAATTTGCCCGTCAGCGTTGAATTTCTTGTCCTGCACAATCACCGGTACATCGTCAATGCCCCACTGTTTCGGCAGGCGCAGCAGGCGGCTTTCGTCGTCTTCAATCAGCACCAGCCCCGCCAGCCCCATCGCCACCTGATGGCCCGTTTTGCCATGTTGATGCGGATGGAACCAGCAGGTCGCCGCGCGCTGATCGGGCGTAAAGGTGACGCTGCGCGTACCGCCCGCTTTGATGATGCCCTGCGGCCCGCCGTCCACCTCGCCCGGCACTTCCAGCCCGTGCCAGTGCAGCGTCGTCTCTTCGGCGAGCGTGTTGTGGATATCCACCGTCACCGCTTTCCCTTTACGTAGCTGAAGCGCCGGACCGAGCAAATTGCCGTTATAGCCCCACGTCGTGGCGTTGTGCTCGCCGAACGTCGTTTTACCGGCCTGAACCACAAGCTGGATACGGCTGCGGGCGTCAGCGGTCAGTAAGTCAGGGATGGGTAAGGCAGGCCTGTCGGCCGCTAAAACCGCGCGGCTCCAGAGAGGTAATGCGCTGGCAGCCCCCAGCACAGCGGAATATTTTAAAAAATCACGACGTTGCATGTTCATTTCCTTATTTCCAGCAGGCGATCTTTTGAGCATAAACCCTCCCCTTACCGGAAGGTCAAGTAAAGCGGCAATAATAAAGATCGTCGCACCGGCATCAAGTATGCTAACGTTAATTTTCCGTGAAGAAGTGGTAGAAGCAATGAAGACGTTTTTCAGGACAATTTTGTTCGGAAGCCTGATGGCAATGTGTGCGAACAGCTATGCGCTAAGTGAAAATGAAGCGGAAGATATGGCCGATTTAACGGCGGTTTTTGTATTCCTGAAAAATGATTGTGGCTACCAGAATTTACCCAACGGGCAGATTCGCCGCGCGCTGGTCTTTTTTGCCCAGCAAAACCAGTGGGATCTCAGCAACTACGACAGCTTCGACATGAAGGCGCTCGGCGAAGACAGCTACCGTGACTTGAGCGGTATTGGTATTCCCACTGCCAAAAAATGTAAAGCGCTGGCTCGCGACTCACTCAGCCTGCTCGCCTACGTCAAATAACCTTCCCGACGCCCCCCTGTTGAACCTATAGCCGTGCAACCACGGTTATAGTTAGCTATCATGTTTCGCTCATTTTTTGTGAGCGTAACGGATGTTAACAAAGGAGGAGTCCGCGTATGGCCGACCACACGTTGTGGCATGAAACATTGCATGACCAGTTTGGTCAGTACTTTGCCGTTGATAACGTGCTCTATCATGAGAAAACCGATCACCAGGATCTCATCATCTTCGAAAACGCCGCCTTTGGCCGCGTGATGGCGCTGGACGGCGTCGTGCAAACCACCGAGCGCGACGAGTTTATCTATCACGAAATGATGACCCACGTTCCGCTGCTGGCGCACGGTCACGCGAAGCATGTCCTGATTATCGGCGGCGGCGACGGCGCAATGCTGCGTGAAGTGTCCCGTCATCGTTCCATTGAAACCATCACCATGGTGGAAATCGACGCGGGCGTCGTCTCTTTCTGCCGCCAGTATCTGCCCAACCACAATGCCGGTAGCTATGACGATCCGCGCTTTAGCCTGGTGATTGACGACGGCGTTAACTTTGTTAACCAGACCTCGCAGACCTTTGACGTCATTATCTCCGACTGCACCGACCCAATCGGCCCCGGCGCGTCGCTGTTTACCTCCTCCTTCTACGAAGGCTGCAAGCGCTGCCTGAACCCGGGCGGGATCTTCGTCGCACAAAATGGCGTCTGCTTCCTGCAGCAGGATGAAGCGCTCGACAGCCATCGTAAGCTCAGCACCTATTTCGATGACGTCAGCTTCTATCAGGCCGCTATTCCGACGTACTACGGCGGGATCATGACCTTTGCCTGGGCGACCGATAACGACGTATTACGCCATCTCTCCACCGAAATTATTCAGGCCCGCTTCCATCAGGCCGGTCTTCAGTGCCGATACTACAATCCGGCTATCCATACCGCAGCGTTTGCTCTGCCGCAGTACCTGCAAGACGCATTATCCACTAAGGGGGTGAGCTAATTGAAAAAGCTTAAACTGCATGGCTTTAACAACCTGACGAAAAGCCTGAGTTTTTGTATTTACGATATCTGCTATGCCAAAACAGCGGAAGAACGCGATGGTTACATCGCCTATATCGACGAACTCTACAACGCCAACCGTCTGACCGAGATCCTGTCAGAAACCTGTTCCATTATTGGCGCAAACATCCTGAACATCGCCCGACAGGATTATGAACCTCAGGGCGCCAGCGTGACTATTCTGGTCAGCGAAGAGCCGGTCGACCCGAAGCTTATCGACAAAACTGAACATCCGGGCCCGCTGCCGGAAGTGGTCGTGGCCCACCTGGATAAAAGCCATATCTGCGTGCACACCTACCCGGAGAGTCACCCGGAAGGCGGGCTGTGCACGTTCCGCGCCGATATTGAAGTGTCGACCTGCGGCGTGATTTCACCGCTGAACGCGCTGAACTATTTAATCCACCAGCTGGAATCGGACATCGTCACCATTGACTATCGCGTGCGTGGTTTTACCCGCGATATCAACGGCATGAAGCATTTCATCGACCACGAGATTAACTCCATCCAGAACTTTATGTCCGAGGACATGAAATCGCTGTACGACATGATGGACGTGAACGTGTATCAGGAAAATATCTTCCATACCAAGATGTTACTTAAGGAATTCGACCTTAAGCACTATATGTTCCACACGAAGCCGGAAGATTTGAGCGAAGAAGAACGTAAGGCGATTACTGACCTGCTCTGGAAAGAGATGCGCGAGATTTACTACGGCCGCAATATTCCGGCCGTGTAAGAGCAAGCCGGAGCAGGGATGCTCCGGTCTGTTATTTCTGTTTCATAAAGTCGCGGTAGGCATTTACCACCTGAAGGAAATCCTCTACGCCGCACATCGACAGGCTTTCTTCGTCGTAGTAGCTCATCCCCTCTTCCATCTCGTCACCTGAAAACTCGAGCTGGTTGGCACGCACCATGACCTCTTCACCGTCCATCCACAGCGTATATTCATGCCCGGCGCGCTGCCAGGATCGTTCACTGCCTTTCACCGTATTTGCCGCCTGTTCAACCTCATCAAGAAGTGCGAGATTTTCTTTCACCTCTTCGTTAAACCAGTGTCCAACGGCTTCGTGGCCCATCGACATACGCACTTTCACCACTCCGGTGATGTCGCGCAGAAATTCGTAATCCATAGTGTTTTCCTCTGCAAAGCCATTAAGGTAATTATCGCAGCAGCGAGGAAGAAAAAAAGCGTGAGAGGTGGGAGGAATGAAAATAAAAAGGTGAGAGCAAGACCCTGCGGCCTGATGCCCTCACCCGCCCCTCTCCCACGGGAGAGGGTGCAAACACTAAAAACCGTCTCATGGAGACGGTTTTGCTGTTTATACCGCCGTCTGGAAGATAACCCCGTCGGCCTTCTCGGTGTACTGAGAAAGCTGATCGAAGTTCAGATAGCGATAGGTATCCACCGCGGTCTTATCCACCTGAGCCACAAAGGTCTGGTACTCTTCCGGCGTTGGCAGTTTGCCAATCAGCGCCGCAACCGCCGCCAGCTCCGCAGAGGCCAGGAAGACGTTCGCACCGGTACCTAAACGGTTCGGGAAGTTACGGGTAGAGGTGGAAACCACCGTCGCACCGTCGGCTACGCGCGCCTGGTTGCCCATACACAGGGAACAGCCAGGGATTTCGATACGCGCCCCGCTCTTACCAAACACGCTGTAGTAGCCCTCTTCGGTCAGCTGAGCCGCGTCCATACGGGTTGGCGGCGCTACCCACAGACGGGTTGGCAGCTGGCCTTTGTGGGTATCCAGCAGCTTACCGGCAGCACGGAAGTGACCGATGTTGGTCATACAGGATCCGATGAACACTTCGTCGATCTTCTCGCCCTGAACCTCAGACAGCGGACGCGCGTCGTCCGGATCGTTCGGCGCACACAGGATTGGCTCTTTGATATCCGCCAGATCGATGTCGATCACCGCCGCGTACTCTGCGTCAGCATCGGCTTCCAGCAGCTGCGGATCGGCCAGCCATTTTTCCATGCCCTGGATACGACGCTCCAGCGTACGACGGTCGCCGTAGCCTTCTGCAATCATCCACTTCAGCAGCACGATGTTGGAAGTCAGATACTCGATAATCGGCTCTTTGTTCAGCTTGATGGTACAGCCCGCCGCAGAACGCTCGGCGGAAGCATCGGTCAGCTCGAACGCCTGCTCCACTTTCAGATCCGGCAGACCTTCAATTTCCAGAATGCGGCCAGAGAAGATGTTTTTCTTCCCTTTCTTCTCAACGGTCAGCAGGCCCTGTTTAATCGCATACAGCGGGATCGCGTGAACCAGGTCGCGCAGGGTGATGCCCGGCTGCATTTTACCTTTGAAGCGCACCAGCACCGATTCCGGCATATCCAGCGGCATCACGCCCGTCGCTGCAGCAAACGCCACCAGACCGGAGCCCGCCGGGAAGGAGATACCGATTGGGAAACGGGTATGTGAGTCACCGCCGGTACCCACTGTATCCGGCAGCAGCATGCGGTTCAGCCAGGAGTGGATTACGCCGTCACCCGGACGCAGGGAAACGCCGCCGCGGTTCATGATGAAGTCTGGCAGCGTGTGGTGCGTGGTCACGTCAACCGGCTTCGGATAGGCCGCCGTGTGGCAGAAGGACTGCATCACCAGGTCAGAAGAGAAGCCCAGGCACGCCAGGTCTTTCAGTTCGTCACGGGTCATTGGGCCAGTGGTGTCCTGAGAGCCCACGGAGGTCATCTTAGGCTCGCAGTACGCGCCAGGACGAATACCGGCTACGCCGCACGCGCGGCCCACCATTTTCTGTGCCAGAGAATAACCGCGGTTGCTTTCCGCCACGTCTTTCGCCTGACGGAAAACGTCTGAGTGCGGCAGACCCAGCGCTTCGCGCGCTTTGGTGGTCAGGCCACGGCCGATGATCAGCGGGATACGGCCACCGGCGCGCACTTCGTCGATCAGCACGTCGGTTTTCAGCTCGAAGCTTGCCAGCAGCTCGTTGGTCTCGTGGTTGCGCACTTCGCCTTTGTACGGGTAAACGTCAATCACGTCACCCATGTTCAGGTTAGAAACGTCCACTTCGATCGGCAGGGCGCCCGCATCTTCCATGGTGTTGAAGAAGATTGGCGCAATTTTGCCGCCGAGGCACAGGCCGCCGCCGCGCTTGTTCGGCACGTGCGGAATGTCGTCGCCCATGAACCACAGCACGGAGTTGGTTGCGGACTTACGGGAAGAACCGGTACCCACAACGTCACCCACATAGGCCAGCGGGAACCCTTTTTTCTGCAGGGCTTCGATCTGTTTGATCGGGCCGACGCTGCCCGGCTGATCCGGCTCAATACCTTCACGGGCGTTTTTCAGCATCGCCAGAGCGTGCAGAGGGATATCCGGGCGAGACCACGCGTCCGGTGCCGGAGAGAGGTCATCGGTGTTGGTTTCACCGGTCACTTTAAAGACGGTAACGGTGATTTTTTCAGCCAGCGCTGGGCGGTTCAGGAACCATTCGGCATCAGCCCAGGACTGCATCACCTGCTTCGCATAGACGTTGCCTGCTTTGGCTTTTTCTTCTACGTCGTAGAAGTTATCGAACATCAGCAGCGTGGACGAGAGCGCTTTAGCGGCAATCGGTGCCAGCTTGTCGTTATCCAGCGCGTCAATCAGCGGATGAATGTTGTAACCACCCTGCATGGTGCCGAGCAGTTCAATGGCTTTTTCAGGAGTAACCAGTGGGGAGGTGGCTTCGCCTTTGGCGATAGCAGCAAGGAATCCGGCTTTTACGTAGGCAGCTTCATCTACGCCAGGCGGTACGCGGTTGATCAGCAGATCTAACAGGAATTCTTCTTCGCCCTTAGGCGGGTTCTTCAGCAGCTCGACGAGCGCGGCCATTTGGGTTGCATCTAAAGGTTTGGGTACAATTCCCTCGGCGGCACGTTCTGCTACGTGCTTACGGTATTCTTCTAGCACGACGGTTCTCCTCGCTCTCATTGTCATATGCGGCGGGCGTTCTCTTCACGCTCCTGTGAGACAGCAGTTTGTAGGGTAAATGCCCGATACCGCGTCGGGCAGCATAGCAGGATTTCTGCACAGTGTTAATCCGTTTACAAAAAAGCAACATTAAAAAATTTGCTGAATCGTTAAGCATGGTGTAGCGGGGATTCAGGGCATCTTTTTGCGATATCTTCTGCACCGTGACGCTTCAGTTTTTTCTTCATCAGATATAATTGTGTAATAAATACTCACACTCTTTATCCGGACGTCCCGGACGCTTCCCAATAAAAGTCAAAACAGTAAAAGACGGGTGAATAATACTCACGCCAACCGTAACGCCTCACGGCACAGCGCTTGTCTCGTTGGAGTCATTTTATGAAGTTGCCCTTTAAGCCACATCTGCTCGTCCTTGTGTGCAGTGCCGGGCTGTTTGCCGCCTCGGGCGTCATGTTTGTCAAAGGCCGCGCCACGGAGCCCGCTGCGCCGGCTCCCGTCGCACAACAACAGGCTGCACCTGCGCCTGCAGCAGCCCAGCCCGCCCCTGTTGTCGCGCCAGCCTACACTGCCGCGCAAATCGATCAATGGGTTGCTCCCATCGCGCTCTACCCGGATGCCCTGCTGTCGCAAATTTTAATGGCGTCGACCTATCCGGCCAACGTGATCCAGGCGGCGCAGTGGTCCAAAGACAACCCTAAAATGGAAGGGGACGCCGCGATTCAGGCCGTTGCCAGCCAGCCCTGGGATCCCAGCGTAAAATCGCTGGTCGCGTTTCCTCAGCTTATGTCCCTGATGGGTGAAAACCCGCCGTGGGTACAAAATCTGGGTGATGCGTTTCTCGCGCAGCCGAAGGACGTGATGGATTCCGTTCAGCGCCTGCGCGCGCTGGCGCAGAAGGCCGGCGCTTTACAATCCACGCCCCAGCAGACGGTCACCACCGTGACAAAACCGGCGCCAGCGAAAACCAGCACCGCCGACGCAACGACAACCACGACGTCCGCGCCCGCTCCAACGGTAATCAAAATTGAATCTGCCGATCCGCAGGTTGTTTACGTCCCGACCTATAACCCCAATACGGTTTACGGTACCTGGCCAAATACCGCCTATCCGCCCACCTATCTCCCGCCTGCACCCGGGGAGCAGTTTGGCAACAGCTTCGTAAACGGTTTAGGCTTCAGCCTGGGCGTCGCCACAACCTATGCCATCTTCAGCAACATCGACTGGGATGATGACGATGACTGGGATCATCACCATGGCGACTGGGATAATCACGGCGGCTATAACCGCAACGGCGATAACAATATCAATATCAACGTTGAGAACTTCAATAAAATCAGCGGACAGCGCCTGACGGACGCCAACCGCACCTGGCAGCACAACCCGGCCTATCGGGAAGGCGTGCCCTATCCGACTAACCAGCTCAACACTCGCTTCCACTCCACCAACACGGCGACAGGGCTCGGCTCAACGCAGCAAAAACCGGTTAACCGCGATAGCCAGCGTCAGGCCGCGCTAAGCCAGATGGAGAAATCCACGGGCAAAACCTTCCCCCAAACGGCGCGCACCGGAACGAAAGACGTGCAGCGTCAGGCCTCAGGTGAACAGCTGAAGCAGATTTCACAGCGCAATAACTACCGCGGCTACGACACCAAACCGCAGACGGCGAAGCGGAGCACCGCGCAGCAGCGAGAAAATCGCCAGACCACCGCACAGAGACAAGAGAAGCGGGTTTCGCAGCCCGCGCAGCAACGCTCTCTCCAGCAGCGAAGCAGCCAGCCCCGGGCCAATGCGCTGAGCGGTAACGACAGCCGCTCGGCGAACTGGCAGGCGCAGCAGCAGCGCGGTGCGCAAAGCAGACAGCTCGCTGCGCGCCAGCAGCAGCCACGTCAGGCGTCTGGTGGACGTGCTGAACGCCGTGAAATTCGACATCGCTAAGGGAACCGACATGAAACGTAAACTACTCAGCGGAATGGTGTTATTTATGCTTTCGGCCCCGGTGATGGCGCAGCAGTCTTTTAGCACACCCGCTCAGGCAACCGATGCGCTGACCAAAGCCATCAGTGAGCAAAATGAGAGCGAGATGACCAACCTGCTCGGAGAGAACTGGCGCGATTTTCTGCCGCCTGAGGGCGTTGATCCGGATGCTGTCGATCGCTTCCTGCGCGACTGGAACGTCCGTCATACCACGGTTGTCGAAGGAGATACGGCACACCTGGTCGTCGGAGACAGCGGCTGGCAGCTTCCCATCCCGGTGATCAAAACCTCGGCAGGCTGGCAGTTCGACATCAAAGAAGGCGCTGAAGAGATCCTGACCCGTGAAATCGGGCGTAACGAGCTCGCCGCCATTGAAGCCTTGCATGCCTATGTTGATGCGCAGAGAAGCTATTTTGCGATGAACCAGAAATACGCGCAGAAGATTGTCAGCTCGAAAGGCAAAAAAGACGGTTTGTACTGGCCTGCCTCGCCCGGCGAAGCGCCCAGCCCGCTCGGCCCGGCATTTAGCCCAAAAGAGCCAGGTACCGGCTATCACGGCTATCGCTTCCGCATCCTGCCGGACAATCACGGTTTCGCTA
Organism: Enterobacter cloacae complex sp. S3; assembly: GCF_014930495.1. Taxonomy (NCBI): domain Bacteria; kingdom Pseudomonadati; phylum Pseudomonadota; class Gammaproteobacteria; order Enterobacterales; family Enterobacteriaceae; genus Enterobacter; species Enterobacter cloacae complex sp. S3. The sequence continues at coordinate 22,881 of NZ_JADBRD010000036.1, forward strand.
TGGTGGCCTGGCCGGTCAGCTATGGTCAGACGGGCGTCATGAGCTTTGTGATAAACCAGGACGACAAGGTGTACCAGTCCGATCTCGGCAGCGATTCAGAGCAGAAAGCCCGGGCGCTAGCCGCCTATAACCCTGATAAAACCTGGCAGCCTGTGGCCCCCTGAACGCAGCGCATAAAAAAAGCGGCCATTGGCCGCTTTTTTTCATCTGAAGAAACTTATTTCTTCTTCGCTTTCGCGTTTGGCAGGTCGGTGATGCTGCCTTCAAACACTTCTGCCGCCAGGCCCACGGACTCGTGCAGAGTCGGGTGAGCGTGGATGGTCAGCGCGATGTCTTCAGCGTCACAGCCCATTTCGATAGCCAGACCGATTTCACCCAGCAGCTCGCCGCCGTTGGTACCGACAATCGCACCACCGATGACGCGGTGAGTCTCTTTGTCGAAGATCAGTTTGGTCATACCGTCAGCGCAGTCGGAAGCGATAGCACGGCCAGAAGCAGCCCACGGGAAGGTGGCGGTTTCGTAGCTGATGCCTTTCTCTTTCGCTTCTTTCTCAGTCAGACCGACCCATGCCACTTCTGGCTCGGTGTACGCGATAGATGGAATGACTTTCGGATCGAAGTAGTGCTTCATGCCGGCGATAACTTCAGCGGCAACGTGACCTTCGTGGACACCTTTGTGCGCCAGCATTGGCTGACCGACGATATCGCCGATAGCAAAGATGTGCGGCACGTTAGTGCGCAGCTGCTTGTCAACGCGGATAAAGCCACGGTCGTCCACTTCCACGCCAGCTTTGCCCGCGTCGAGGTTTTTACCGTTCGGCACACGGCCAATAGCCACCAGCACGGCGTCGTAACGCTGTGGTTCGGATGGGGCTTTTTTGCCTTCCATGGAAACGTAAATACCGTCTTCTTTCGCTTCAACGGCAGTCACTTTGGTTTCCAGCATCAGGTTGAATTTCTTGCTGATGCGTTTGGTGAAGACTTTAACGATGTCTTTGTCGGCAGCCGGGATAACCTGGTCGAACATTTCAACCACGTCGATCTCTGAACCCAGCGCATGGTACACGGTACCCATTTCCAGACCGATGATACCGCCGCCCATGACCAGCAGACGCTTAGGAACGGTTTTCAGCTCCAGCGCATCGGTGGAATCCCACACGCGTGGATCTTCATGCGGAATGAATGGCAGTTCGATTGGGCGAGAGCCTGCCGCGATGATCGCGTTGTCGAAGTTGATCACGGTTTTGCCGTTTTCGCCTTCCACTTCCAGGGTGTTCGCACCGGTGAATTTACCCAGACCGTTTACCACTTTCACTTTACGGCCTTTGGCCATACCCGCCAGACCGCCGGTCAGCTGAGTGATAACTTTCTCTTTCCAGGTACGAATTTTGTCGATATCGGTTTTCGGCTCGCCGAAGACGATACCGTGTTCAGCCAGCGCTTTGGCTTCTTCGATAACTTTCGCTACGTGCAGCAGCGCTTTAGAAGGGATACAGCCGACGTTCAGACAAACACCGCCGAGGGTGCTGTAACGTTCTACGATGACGGTTTCCAGACCTAAATCCGCTGCACGGAATGCTGCGGAGTAACCTGCCGGGCCTGCCCCAAGTACTACGACCTGAGTTTTGATTTCTGTGCTCATCATGACCTCTTAATTTATACCCGTCGTCCACCGGGTCGTTCTATCCGCCCGCAGTTTACAAAATTGTTAACAATTTTGAAACAACAAACGGCTCACGAATTGTCGCTTTCGCCAATAACCTCACAAACACCATGAGATTATCAGAAAAAAGCCGGCCGACTGGCCGGCTTTTCGATTACATCACCAGGCGGCGAATGTCGCTCAGCATGTTGTTGATGATGGTGATGAAGCGCGCACCATCAGCACCGTCGATCACGCGGTGGTCGAAGGACAGAGAGATTGGCATCATCAGACGCGGCACGAACTCTTTGCCATTCCACACCGGCTCCATCGCGGACTTGGACACACCGAGGATAGCCACTTCCGGCGCGTTAACGATCGGCGCGAAGTGGGTGGTACCCAGGCCGCCGATGCTGGAGATAGTGAAGCAGCCGCCCTGCATTTCGCCGGCAGTCAGCTTACCATCACGCGCTTTCTTGGAGATCACGGTCAGTTCACGGGACAGCTCAGTGATGCTCTTCTTGTTCACGTCTTTGAAGACCGGAACAACCAGACCATTTGGCGTATCAACCGCAACACCGATGTTGATGTATTTCTTCAGCGTCAGCTTCTGGCCGTCTTCGGACAGGGAGCTGTTGAAGCGTGGCATCTGCTCAAGGGCAGCGGCAACGGCTTTCATGATGAAGACCACTGGGGTGAATTTCACGTCCAGTTTGCGCTTCTCAGCTTCAGCGTTCTGCTGTTTACGGAACGCTTCCAGATCGGTGATATCGGTTTTGTCGAAGTGCGTAACGTGCGGGATCATCACCCAGTTACGGCTCAGGTTAGCACCAGAGATTTTCTGGATGCGGCCCAGCTCCACTTCTTCGATTTCGCCGAACTTGCTGAAGTCCACTTTCGGCCATGGCAGCATGCCCGGGATACCGCCGCCAGCGGCCGCAGCAGGTGCAGCTTCGGCGCGTTTCACCGCGTCTTTCACGTAGGTCTGAACGTCTTCGCGCAGGATACGACCCTTACGGCCGGTTCCTTTCACTTTCGCCAGGTTCACACCGAACTCGCGCGCCAGGCGACGAATCAGCGGGGTAGCGTGGACGTAAGCGTCGTTTTCAGCGAACTCAGATTTTTCTGCTTTAGCAGCAGGGGCAGCGGCTGGTTTAGCAGCCTGCGCCGGTGCAGCCGCTGCTGGAGCAGCCGCGGCAGCCGGAGCTGCGGCAGGCGCAGCGCCTTCCACTTCGAAGACCATGATCAGAGAGCCGGTAGACACTTTGTCGCCGGTGCTGATCTTAATCTCTTTAACGGTACCCGCGAACGGCGCTGGCACTTCCATAGAAGCTTTGTCGCCTTCAACGGTGATCAGTGACTGTTCAGCGGCAACTTTGTCGCCCACTTTCACCATCACTTCGGTCACTTCAACTTCGTCACCGCCGATGTCCGGTACGTTAACATCTTTCGCGCCGCCAGCAGCTGCTGGTGCAGCAGCCGGAGCCGGAGCAGCGGCCTGCGCAGGCGCTGCAGCAGGTGCAGCACCCGCCACTTCGAAGACCATGATCAGGGAGCCGGTAGACACTTTGTCGCCGGTGTTGATCTTGATCTCTTTAACGGTACCCGCGAACGGAGCCGGCACTTCCATAGAGGCTTTGTCGCCTTCTACGGTGATCAGTGACTGCTCAGCCGCAACGGTGTCGCCCACTTTCACCAGGATTTCAGTGACTTCAACTTCGTCACCGCCGATGTCAGGCACGTTCACTTCTTTCGCGCTCGCGGCAGCTGCTGGAGCAGCGGCGGCCGGAGCGGCTTTCTTCTCTTCCTGCGCAGGTGCAGCAGCTGCTGCACCGTCGGCGGAATCGAAAATCATGATCAGTTTGCCGGTCTCGGTTTTATCGCCAACAGAGACTTTGATCTCTTTAACGATGCCAGCCTGAGGAGACGGGACTTCCATAGAGGCTTTGTCGCCTTCTACGGTGATCAGCGACTGTTCAGCTTCAACTTTGTCGCCTACTTTGACCAGGATCTCGGTGATTTCAACTTCATCAGCCCCGATGTCCGGTACATTGATTTCGATAGCCATTATTCTTTTACCTCTTACGCCAGACGCGGGTTAACTTTTTCTGCATCGATGTTGAATTTGGTGATTGCGTCCGCAACCACTTTCTTATCGATTTCGCCACGTTTAGCCAGTTCGCCCAGTGCTGCTACAACCACGTAAGAAGCATCAACTTCGAAGTGGTGACGCAGGTTTTCGCGGCTGTCAGAACGACCGAAGCCGTCAGTACCCAGAACGCGATAATCATCAGCTGGAACGTAAGTACGAACCTGCTCAGCGAACAGTTTCATATAGTCAGTAGACGCCACCGCTGGCGCGTCGTTCATCACCTGAGCGATGTACGGAACGCGTGGAGTTTCCAGTGGGTGCAGCATGTTCCAGCGCTCACAATCCTGGCCATCACGCGCCAGTTCAGTGAAGGAGGTCACAGAGTACACGTCGGAACCCACGCCGTAGTCTTTCGCCAGAATCTGCGCTGCTTCACGTACGTGACGCAGGATAGAGCCGGAGCCCAGCAGCTGAACTTTACCTTTGCTACCTTCGATGGTTTCGAGTTTGTAGATACCTTTACGGATACCTTCCTCGGCACCTGCTGGCATTGCCGGCATGTGGTAGTTTTCGTTCAGGGTGGTGATGTAGTAGTAAATGTTCTCTTGCGCTTCACCGTACATGCGCTGCAGACCGTCATGCATGATGACTGCCACTTCGTATGCGTAAGACGGATCGTAAGAGATACAGTTAGGGATAGTCAGAGACTGAATGTGGCTGTGGCCATCTTCGTGCTGCAGACCTTCACCGTTCAGAGTCGTACGACCGGAGGTACCGCCTACCAGGAAGCCGCGAGCCTGCTGGTCGCCTGCCTGCCAGCACAGGTCACCGATACGCTGGAACCCGAACATGGAGTAGTAAATGTAGAACGGGATCATCGGCAGGTTGTTGGTGCTGTAAGAGGTCGCAGCAGCCAGCCAGGATGCGCCTGCGCCCAGCTCGTTGATACCTTCCTGCAGGATCTGACCTTTCTCGTCTTCTTTGTAGTATGCAACCTGCTCACGGTCCTGCGGGGTGTACTGCTGGCCGTTCGGGCTGTAGATACCGATCTGACGGAACAGACCTTCCATACCGAAAGTACGCGCTTCGTCGGCGATGATTGGAACCAGACGATCTTTGATCGACTTGTTCTTCAGCATCACGTTCAGGGCACGAACGAAAGCGATAGTGGTAGAGATCTCTTTGTTCTGCTCTTCCAGCAGCTGAGAGAAGTCTTCCAGCGCTGGCAGTTCCAGCTTCTCGGTGAAGTTAGGCTGACGAGCTGGCAGGTAGCCTTTCAGCGCCTGACGACGTTCGTGCAGGTACTTGTGCTCTTCAGAACCTTCCGGGAAGGTGATGTAAGACAGGTTTTCTACCTGCTCATCGGTCACTGGAACGTTGAAACGGTCGCGGATATAACGCACGCCGTCCATGTTCATTTTCTTAACCTGGTGAGCGATGTTTTTACCTTCTGCGGTATCACCCATGCCGTAACCTTTGATGGTATGGGCCAGGATTACAGTCGCTTTACCTTTGGTTTCGCGCGCTTTTTTCAGTGCAGCGTAGACTTTCTTCGGATCGTGACCACCGCGGTTCAGAGCCCAGATCTGCTCATCAGTCCAGTCTGCAACCAGTGCTGCGGTTTCAGGGTATTTGCCGAAGAAGTGCTCACGAACGTAGGCACCGTCTTTGGATTTGAAGGTCTGGTAGTCACCGTCAACGGTTTCGTTCATCAGCTGGATCAGCTTACCGCTGGTGTCTTTACGCAGCAGTTCATCCCAACGACCGCCCCACATGACTTTGATCACGTTCCAGCCAGCACCTGCGAAGATGCCTTCCAGTTCGTTGATGATCTTGCCGTTACCGGTTACCGGACCATCCAGACGCTGCAGGTTACAGTTGATGATGAAGCACAGGTTGTCCAGCTTCTCACGGGTTGCGATGGTGATCGCACCTTTGGATTCTGGCTCATCCATTTCGCCGTCGCCCAGGAAGGCGTAAACGGTCTGCTCAGAGGTGTCTTTCAGACCACGGTGTTCCAGGTATTTCAGGAATTTAGCCTGATAGATCGCACCGATTGGGCCCAGACCCATAGATACGGTCGGGAACTGCCAGAATTCAGGCATCAGTTTAGGGTGCGGGTAAGAAGACAGACCTTTACCGTGAACTTCCTGACGGAAGTTGTTCATCTGCTCTTCAGTCAGACGACCTTCCAGGAATGCACGTGCATAGATGCCCGGAGAGATGTGGCCCTGGAAGTACACCAGATCGCCGCCGTCTTTCTCGTTCGCTGCACGGAAGAAGTGGTTGAAGCACACTTCGTAAACGGTTGCAGAAGACTGGAAGGACGCCATGTGGCCACCCAGTTCCAGGTCTTTCTTGGATGCGCGCAGAACGGTCATGATGGCGTTCCAGCGGATTGCAGAACGGATACGACGTTCCAGATCCAGATTGCCCGGGTATTCCGGTTCGTCTTCGACGGCAATCGTGTTTACGTAGTTGCTAGCCCCTGCACCTGAAGCAACCTTCACACCGCCTTTGCGGGCTTCAGAAAGCAGCTGATCAATCAGATACTGAGCGCGCTCAACACCTTCTTCACGGATGACCGATTCGATCGCCTGTAGCCAGTCGCGAGTTTCGATCGGATCCACGTCATTTTGGAGACGTTCTGACATGGGGGTATTCCTTATCTATCTAATACGTTGATTTGTCTGGAACCTGTCCCATTGTGCTCTTTGTTCTTAATATTTCGGGTTATCTCTTTGTTGGCTGCGCTTTCTCACCCCGGTCACATAGTTCGCTATGCTCCCGGGGATTCGCGCGCTTGCCGCCGCGATATAACCCGAACTATTTGAACAACCAAAAGCACAATAAGACAGGTTCTGCGTTTAGTTGCCGCGCTCTAAAAGTACCTGGCGCTTAATCCTTTCGTTGCTGTATGCGGCGTAATGAACGTTCGCGACGCGATTGTTCACGGCTGCGGTCCAGCAAGATTTCCTCAATGAAAGCCAGATGTCGGTGCGACGCTTCGCGCGCCTGCTCCGGTTCCCCGGCCATTATCGCCTCGAATACTCGGGTGCGATGGTTGCTTACCAGTGGGAGCATGTCCCGACGGGCATACAACAATTCAAAATTCTGACGAACGTTCTGGGCCAGCATCGGCTCCATGCAGCGTAGCAGATGGAGGAGCACCACGTTGTGGGCCGCTTCGGTGACGGCGATTTGATACTGGACGACGGCGCTGGACTCGGCGTCTAGATCGCCGGACTGCTGTGCCCGTTCAATGGCCTGATGCAGTTCGCGGATACGCACGCGATCTTCATCAGTGCTGCGAAGGGCGGCGTAATAGGCCGCAATACCTTCAAGCGCGTGACGGGTCTCAAGCAGGTCAAACTGGGATTCTGGGTGGTCAGAGAGAAGTTCTACCAGCGGATCGCTGAAGCTCTGCCACAGGCTGTTTTGCACAAAGGTTCCGCCGCCCTGGCGACGAAGCAGCAAGCCCTTTGCTTCGAGACGTTGAATCGCCTCACGCAGAGAGGGACGTGAAACGTCGAACTGTTTTGCCAGCTCGCGTTCTGGCGGAAGTTTCTCACCCGGGCGCAGAGTCCCTTCGAGGATTAAAAACTCCAGCTGCTGCTCAATCACATCAGATAGTTTTGGTTGGCGAATTTTGCTGTAGGCCATATTCCCTGTCTTACGCCTTTTTGCCCGGAGTCAATTGGTCTTACCAATTTCTATTTCGTATCGCTAAAGTAACAAAGTATTCACCTTCTGTCCATATTGGTTTTGATTGAAATCAGTAAACCCTGCACATTTTAACAACCTTACAGAAATAACGTTTCAGAAATGTAACTTTGCACAAATGAGTTGATTACTCCTTAAGAGGGAGTTTTAACCATAATGAAACGAGGGTTTTGGCAATCTGAAGCGATTCAACAAGGCAAATAATGAAAATTCGCCCACTTACGGAGCATTTCTATTCTATAGGTTGGGTTAGGAAGAATGAGCGGGCCGATTTACAAATGCTTTCTTTTTATTCAAGTCGTCATCACCCCTTCATAAAGCAGGTGCATTCGCTGGCGCTTACCACTATTCTTGCGCTTACGGAAGTCATGTCCGCTTTTTTCGGTCTCGTTAACCGTAAAGAAATAAATACAGAATATGGATTTTCATAATTACACACGCACAGCGTGAACATAACAACCACACACGAGGTTTCAAATGGAAGCTCAACAGCACGGCGATCAGCTAAAGCGCGGGCTTAAAAACCGCCATATACAGCTCATCGCACTGGGCGGTGCGATTGGTACTGGCCTGTTTCTGGGCAGCGCATCCGTTATCCAGTCAGCCGGTCCCGGCATTATTTTGGGTTACGCGATTGCCGGCTTTATTGCCTTTCTGATTATGCGACAGCTGGGTGAAATGGTCGTTGAAGAGCCGGTCGCAGGCTCCTTCAGCCACTTTGCCTATAAATACTGGGGCAGCTTTGCCGGTTTCGCCTCGGGCTGGAACTACTGGGTGCTGTACGTTCTGGTTGCCATGGCCGAGCTTACCGCCGTCGGGAAATACATTCAGTTCTGGTATCCCGAGATCCCAACCTGGGCCTCCGCAGCGGCTTTCTTCGTCATTATTAACGCCATTAACCTGACCAACGTAAAAGTGTTCGGTGAGATGGAGTTCTGGTTCGCTATCATCAAGGTCATTGCCGTTGTGGCGATGATTATCTTCGGCGGCTGGCTGCTGTTCAGCGGCAACGGCGGCCCGCAGGCAACCGTGCGCAACCTCTGGGAACAGGGCGGCTTCCTGCCTCACGGCATGACCGGTCTGGTGATGATGATGGCCATCATCATGTTCTCCTTCGGCGGCCTGGAGCTGGTGGGCATCACCGCTGCTGAAGCCGACAACCCGGAGCAGAGCATTCCAAAAGCCACTAACCAGGTTATCTACCGCATTCTGATCTTCTATGTGGGCTCGCTGGCCGTGCTGCTCTCCCTGCTGCCGTGGACGCGCGTGACCGCCGACACCAGCCCGTTTGTGCTGATCTTCCACGAGCTGGGCGATACCTTTGTAGCAAACGCACTCAACGTGGTTGTTCTGACAGCAGCGCTCTCCGTTTACAACAGCTGCGTATACTGCAACAGCCGCATGCTGTTCGGCCTGGCCCAGCAGGGCAACGCGCCTAAAGCGCTGCTCAACGTCGATAAACGCGGCGTGCCGGTAAACACAATTCTGGTTTCGGCGGTTGTGACCGCGCTGTGCGTGCTCATTAACTATATGGCACCGGAATCGGCGTTTGGCCTGCTGATGGCACTGGTGGTCTCTGCCCTGGTCATCAACTGGGCGATGATCAGCCTGGCGCACATGAAGTTCCGCCGCGCCAAGCAGCAGCAGGGCGTCACCACCCGCTTCCCTGCCCTGCTCTATCCGCTGGGCAACTGGGTGTGCCTGGTGTTCATGGCGGCCGTGCTGGTGATCATGCTGATCACGCCGGGTATGGCGATTTCCGTCTACCTGATCCCGGTCTGGATTGCGATCCTTGGCGTGGGCTATCTCTTCAGCCAGAAAAGCCGTAATGCCATGAAAGCACACTAAGCCTCTCTCCGCGGCGCCTGCTTTTGCGGGTGCCGCGCGTTGTTACCTCCCTCACACTTTCACGCCCACAGCGCATTTATCCATATCACCGCCCTGATACTGCAACGCATATATTCCTTCGCCAGCAAATAATTCTCTCCATACCGTAAACCGGAGAGCTGTCGATGGATAACAACACACTGTCAGTAAAAGAAAAGATCGGCTATGGGATGGGCGACGCGGGATGCAACATCATCTTCGGCGCCATCATGCTGTTTGTTAACTATTTTTATACGGATATTTTTGGCCTCGCCCCTGCGCTGGTCGGCGTGCTGCTGCTTTCCGTGCGCGTGATTGACGCCGTAACGGACCCGATCATGGGCGCGATTGCTGACCGTACCCGCAGCAAATATGGTCGGTTTCGTCCATGGCTGCTGTGGATCGCTTTCCCCTACGCGCTGTTCAGCATTCTGATGTTCACCACGCCGGAGTGGAGCTATAACAGCAAAGTTATCTATGCGTTTGTCACCTACTTCCTGCTCTCTTTAACCTATACGGCCATCAACATTCCCTACTGCTCGCTGGGCGGGGTGATCACCAACGATCCAAAAGAGCGCGTGGCCTGCCAGTCGTATCGCTTCGTGCTGGTCGGCATCGCCACGCTGCTGCTCTCATTAACGCTGCTGCCGATGGCCGACTGGTTTGGCGGGGATAACAAAGCCAAAGGTTACCAGATGGCGATGACCGTCCTGGCGCTGATTGGCACCTGCATGTTCCTGTTCTGCTTCGCCACCGTGCGCGAGCGCGTGCGTCCGGCGGTACAGACCAACGACGAGCTGAAAAACGATCTCAAAGACGTGTGGAAGAACGACCAGTGGGTACGCATTCTGCTCCTGACCCTGTGCAACGTCTGCCCGGGCTTTATCCGCATGGCGGCCACCATGTATTACGTCACCTGGGTGATGGGCCAGAGCACCCATTTCGCCACGCTGTTTATCAGCCTGGGCGTGGTCGGCATGATGCTCGGCAGCGTGCTGGCAAAAGTGCTGACCGACCGCTGGTGTAAGCTCAAGGTCTTCTTCTGGACCAATATCGTTCTGGCGATTTTCTCAACCGCCTTTTATTTCTTCGACCCGAAAGCCACCGCCACCATCGTGGTGCTCTACTTCCTGCTGAACATCCTGCACCAGATCCCGTCTCCGCTGCACTGGTCGCTGATGGCCGACGTGGACGACTACGGCGAGTGGAAGACCGGTAAGCGCATCACCGGGATCAGCTTCTCCGGCAACATCTTCTTCCTGAAGCTGGGGCTGGCGATTGCCGGGGCGATGGTCGGCTTCCTGCTCTCCTGGTACGGCTATGACGCGGGCGCAAAAGCGCAGAGCGCGGACGCCATTAATGGGATCGTGCTGCTCTTTACCGTCATTCCCGGCATTGGATACTTAGTTACCGCTGGCGTAGTGCGCCTGCTGAAAGTGGACCGCGAAACCATGAAGCAGATCCAGTCCGATCTGGAAAAGCGTCGCAATAACTACCGCGAGCTGAATGATTATCAGGAACTCAAAGCCGCAGAGACAAAATAAGGAAAGCCGAATGCAAACCTGGCCAAACCCGTTTATTGAACAACGCGCCGATCCGTACATTTTACGCCACGAGGGGCAGTACTATTTTATCGCCTCCGTGCCGGAGTACGACAGGCTGGCGATCCGCCGCGAAGAGTCTCTGGAAGGCTTACGTAATGCCGAAGAAGTGGTGGTCTGGCGCAAGCCCAACACCGGCCCGATGAGCCAGCTGATCTGGGCGCCGGAACTGCACCACATCGACGGGAAGTGGTACATCTATTTTGCTGCGACGCACACCCAGGCGCTCGACGCGCTCGGAATGTTCCAGCACCGTATGTTCGCCATTGAATGTGCCGACGGCGATCCGCTCACCGGCACGTGGGTGGAGAAAGGGCAAATCAAAACGCCTTTCGATACCTTCGCTCTGGACGCCACCACCTTTGTTCATCAGGGGAAACGCTGGTATCTGTGGGCGCAAAAAGCGCCGGACATCACCGGTAACTCCAATCTTTATCTGTGTGAAATGGAGAACCCGTGGACGCTGAAAGGCGAGCCGGTGATGCTCAGCAAGCCTGACCACGACTGGGAGCGTCGCGGGTTTTGGGTCAACGAAGGCCCGGCGGTACTGGTTCACGGCGATAAGCTGTTTATCAGCTATTCCGCCAGCGCTACCGACGAGAACTACTGCATGGGTCTACTGTGGATAGACCTGAATGCCGATCCGCAAAACCCGGCAAACTGGCACAAATCCCCCCATCCGGTGTTCGTTACCAGCTACGAAAATCGTCAGTACGGCCCGGGCCACAACAGTTTTACGCAAACGCCGGAAGGGGAAGATGTGCTGGTGTATCACGCGCGGAATTACACCGAAATTGAGGGCGACCCGCTGTACGATCCGAATCGCCATACCCGACTGAAGCTTGTCCGCTGGAATGAAAGCGGGATGCCTGATTTCGGCATCCCGCCCGCGGATACGCTTTAGCCTTTGCGGCGCGCTGGCCTACACCAGCGTGCCGTAAATCGTCAGTAGCGCCACGATCACCACCACCACAAACGACGTTTTCTTCGCCATGGAGACAGCGGCTTTCGGCGTTTCAATCTTGTCGGTATGCGGCTCACGCGCCAGCGAGAACTGCGCCAGACGCGTTAGCACCTGGTACTGCGACGTATGGCGATCGGCAAGAGAAGCGAACCATGCGGGCAGCGCTTTTTCACCGTGACCAATTAACGCGTACACCACGCCGACCAGACGCACCGGGAGCCAGTCGATCACGTGCAGGATGGCGTCAATACCGGACTGCAGGCGTTCATGCGGCGTCAGATAACGGGCAAGCCAGGTCTGCCAGGCGCGCAGGAACGCATATCCCATCAGCAGTACCGGCCCCAGCGGACCACCCACTACAAACCAGAACAGCGGCGCAAGGTAGTAACGGAAGTTAATCCACAGCAGCGCGTTTTGCAGCTCGCGCAGGAATTCGCGCTCGTCACAGTCCGGCGGCACGCCGTGGATCATCGTCAGCTCGCTCGCCATGGCACCGCGCGCATGGGCATCGTCACGGGAGGCGGCTTTCAGGTATGCGTGATAGTGTAAACGCACCTTGCCTGCGCCAATGCACAGCACCCCAAGCAGGATCCACACCACCAGCAGCGGCACGTTGAAAAAGAGTCCGTACAGCGAACGCAGGAGCAGGAACGTAATGACCATCACCCCAGCCATCATCAGCAGCGTGCGCAGCATGGAAAAATGTTTGATACGGCGGAATAATACCTCCAGCCGGTGATCCAGATGCCAGTGCTCGCCGAGCTTAAACAGGCGTTCAGCGATGATAACCAGCAGCATGGTAAACAACGTCATGGTATCTCCTTATTCTGACGACGCGGTGAGCATGGCGCGAAACCGGGACCAGTCAAAGGCCGGGCCGGGATCGGTTTTTCTCTCCGGGGCTATATCACTGTGTCCCGTGATATTTTCGGCGATAGCCGGGTAGAGTCCGATAAGCGTGCGGGTCACTGCCGCTAGCTGTTGATACTGTGAATCGGTGTAGGGCGTCGTATCCGTTCCTTCCAGTTCGATCCCGATAGAAAAATCGTTGCACCGTTCGCGCCCGTGATACATCGACAAGCCGGCATGCCAGGCGCGCTTATCAAAGGGAACATACTGAACCACTTCACCATCGCGACGAATCAGGCAGTGAGCCGATACGCGCAGATGTGCAATTTCAGCAAAGAAGGGATGAGCATCGGGATCAATCGTTCCCGTGAATAACGCATCGATCCACGGGCCGCCAAATTCACCCGGCGGGAGACTAATATTATGAACCACCAGCAGTGTGGGCTTTTCATCCTCCGGGCGGCAATCGTGGTGCGGCGAGGGCACGTGCCGCGCATCCACCAGCCATCCGTTTTCTAACAACATGCTGGAACTCCTTCTGTATGGTGCAATGACTCGGTTCAGAGTAGCATGTTTCAATATTATGATTCGTTACCAATTTGGAGTTTTATCATGCCGCCTCGCCGCTACAACCCCGACCACCGACGTGAAGCGCTTCTGGAACGTATTAATATGGATATTCCGGCAAGCGTCTCCCATGCTTTGAAAGAAGATCTGGGCGGTGACGTTAACGCTGATAAGGATATTACCGCACAATTGTTGCCAAAAGAGACGCGCTCGCACGCGGTCATTATCACCCGTGAAGACGGCGTTTTTTGCGGCAAGCGTTGGGTTGAAGAGGTCTTTACCCAGCTGGCGGGTGATGATGTGCAGATTATCTGGCACGTTGAGGACGGCGATGCAATTACGGCAAACCAGCCGCTGTTTGAACTGGACGGTCCTTCCCGCGTCTTGCTGACCGGCGAACGTACCGCGCTCAATTTTGTACAAACGCTCTCTGGCGTGGCCAGTGAAGTGCGTCGCTACGTTGACCTGCTGGCCGGTACCCGCACCCAGCTGCTGGATACCCGCAAAACGCTGCCGGGCCTGCGCACCGCGCTGAAGTATGCGGTGCTCTGCGGCGGCGGCGCAAACCATCGCCTGGGCTTATCCGACGCCTTCCTGATTAAAGAGAACCACATTATTGCCTCTGGCTCCGTGCGTCAGGCGGTGGAGAAAGCCTTCTGGCTGCACCCGGATGTGCCTGTCGAGGTAGAGGTCGAAAGCCTGGAAGAGCTGGAGCAGGCGATCAAGGCCGGGGCCGATATCATCATGCTCGATAACTTCGAAACAGAGCAGATGCGCGAGGCGGTAAAACTGACTAACGGCCGGGCCCAGCTTGAAGTATCCGGGAACGTCACTTTCGAAACGATCCGTGAATTCGCCGAAACCGGCGTGGATTACATCTCCGTCGGCGCGTTGACTAAACACGTTCGCGCCCTCGACCTCTCAATGCGCTTCAAATAACGCATTCTCCCCTCTCCACCCGGAGAGGGGAATTTCAGCCCCGCTCGCAGATCCGCTGTTCTTCCCTGCAACACTGAATAAATTCTCTGAAGCCTCCTTCCCGTTCCCTTTTTTGCCTCTCGTTTCTCCTCTTTCCCGCTGACAAAGTAGCGCCACTTTGCATAAGGAGCAGATATGAACAGACAACAAGGCTTCACCCTCATTGAGCTGATGGTGGTTATTGACAGTGAATTACTGTAATAATCAAATACATAAATCAAACATAAGCCATTGATTATAAAAAATAAAAAAAGAGGCTCTCAAGCCTCTTCATTATGTTGTTTCTGGATATCGAAAGGATTCGGGAAACAATGCTCTATGCAAATGCTTTCTATCCCCCCTTCCGCTATATCAGTCCTCAATACTGCCAGTACTGACCTTCGCCACCAATGGTTGACTATCCTTCTGTAGCAGAAGAATTTTTAGCCACTTTCGCAATAGTCGCTCTGGAGCAACCGATTAACGCCTGAATTTTGTTCCAGCTTTTTCCATCAGACAGTAGCTCTTGTACTTTACTGTGCAGACTCTCATCTACCGGGCGGCCTCGATACTTTTTCTCATTTTTGGCCTTTTCAATACCCTGCATTTGCCGTCTGCGGCGATCTTCGTAGTCTTTGCGGCTGATTGCTGCCAACATATCCAACATCATTGAATTCATTGCTTCAAACATACGGGCGGTGAATTCGTCCTGAACATTTAAAAGCTGGTGGCTTGTGGGTAAATCCAACGACACAACTCTGATCCCTTTAGACTCAATAAGCCCTCGAAGGGTTTTCCAATCCTCACCAGTAAGGCGGCTGATTCGATCAATTTGCTCACAAAGCAAAATGTCACCGCGTTCTGCTATTTCCAAAAGAAGGAATAACTGAGGACGTTGCAGGCTTGCACCTGATTCATTCTCTTTGAAGTACCTTGACACTTTCAGATCATGTGAATGAGCAAATGCCTCTAACTCATTAAAGGCTCTGTCTGCATCCTGCTCCTTCGTAGAAGCTCGAAGATAACCCCATACTCTCATGACACACCCCAGCAGTCTGTTTTATCTGGTTCATTATATTTGGTTCACTTTAGGTTGTAAAGTGCATTTAATGAACCAGTCTTGCTGGTGGTCTGCACTGGTCTGCTTGAGGTATACTTATTCGACACCAAGTTAATGATGGATAAGCCTTCATTAGCAATTGATTGCCTCCGAAAGTCTATAACTAGAGGCTACTGAAGCCGCAGCAATTCACATCATGCTCAGGAAAGACTCATGTATGCACTACTAGATTTGCTGGCGAAATCAACAGTACGTTTGATTTGCATTTTTACTCTAGAATTCATTCATCTTTTCGGGGTTATGGATAATTGAATGCACACTTCGATTGAAGTACTCAGCCAAGCAAGTTTCAAGTCGGTTCTCGGCAGACCAAATGAAGGCCAAATGGCCTTGACGCTTTTATGCCTTGTTGATTGGCCTGACGGAGTGCAAAGGCAATCATATGTGAAAATTTTTACTAGGGAAAAAAGCATTGGTGTCTTCAATGAAGTTCTTGGGTACCTGCTTACCAAATCAAATGATCTTCCTGTAGCCCCAAAAGCAGGCATATTGATATTGCCCGATGGTGTCATTGATTCAATTGACAAGCCCGTATCGCCAATTGCCTTTGTTAGCTCCAAGGTTACCGGACATTCTCCGGCTAGCTATTACAACATTGGTGATATGATTAAATTTGAGAGTCTTAGAAGGATTCTTGATGGATGGGAAAAGTTACATAAAACGATCGCTTTTGATGAGTGGGTCGCAAACCAAGATAGAAATTTAGGGAACTTGATCATTGATTCACACAATCAAGTCACCCTTATTGACCACAGTAATATGCCTGTAGATCTCCTGTGGTCTCCTGAAGACTTATCCATAACTATCAACCCAGTCAATAAGTTGGAAATGGCCCTCCGAGCCGTGCCAACCCTTCCTCAGAAAATGGATATAGTAAATGGAGCTAACGGACAAACTGAAGCATTGGAAATCGTAATAGCAGAGATTGCTTATTGGTGTGAAAAGCTTCTGAATCCGCAAGCAAAAGATTGTTTATTGGAATTTTTGAGTCATCGGGCTATTTTTTCCAAAGAAAGATTAAGCAGAAGGCTTGGCGTACTGGCGGGGGTCGCGTGATTAACTTTGATTCTATCCTAAGTGAGCATTCACATCAGCCGATTGTTAAAGGTGAATGGTTTACAATTCAGTGGTGCCCTGATGTTGCCACAGGAGAAAAACTCAATATCGGAGTATGTTTCAAAGATAGTTTTGGCGGGGTATTTGTACAAACTCTTGAGTATTTTGATAGGATTTCTTGCTTGTACTCTCATGGCATGACATTTCACCTTAAGTTAGCTTGTGAAGTGGCTAGGGAGATAGTACTTTCAGGGGAAGTATTTTTATCAAATCAATGCCAGAATTTAACTTTTAAAAACAATGGATATGCTCAAGGTGAATCAGCAGACGACATAGTATCTTCTCTGTTTTCAAATGTTGTTCCTTTATCGGTAAAAGTGACAAAAAAGAGAGAGAAAGTTTACACTCCAATTTCAAGAGATCGCCTTTACAATATAATGGATGGCTACCTCAAACAACACCTTGAATACGAAGAATATTTTGAGATGCGAGACCCATCCCCGTTAAAAAGAATTACACTGGGGCAACAATCGCAAACAATTTATCTTCCTTACAAAGCCAAGACCTCACTCGGAACAATAGCGTCAGCAGCCTATTCTGATGAAAATTTAGCCAAATGTCATTTGTATGATGCTCAAAGAGATATCTCGTTAGCTTTGAATAACTACGATGAGTATAAGTGTGGAGCGATTTTCATATTGTCTCCAAACAATGATCTCAAAGTAGACAAACGCGATCAAGTAGATTTAGAGATTGATAAGTTTTGCTGGTATTTGAAAACACAAGCCATAGAAACCGAAGTTGATAGTGACCCAGATAGTTTATCCGACAGAGCAATCCATTGGTACCGTAGGAAAGCTGCCTAATAATATTCCTAGTTCACAAAAAACCGTCCTTTGGCGGTTTTTTGTGTCGAGAATATCCAAGATTTCCAATCATTGATTTTTAACCAATGCAGGGTTGGTGAAAAGTTCGGTACTGATATCTGAGTACATGGCATTTGGTCGGCGGGGTTGAACCTGATCAGACGAACGGGATTTTAAATCATGCAGAAAAATACTGACTGTACTTTTATCTCAGTAAACGATCCCTTTAACTTTTTTGTCAAAAATCGGGATACCTGGGATTTGATTATTTTGTGATCTAAAGACCAGTAACTTAGCGGCATTTCCATTTCTGTATACAGAAGGCCGCGAAAGCAGCCTTAGATAATATGTATGCCCGCATATCTGGCATTGCTCTACAGTAGAATTGATGAGACAACTCATTACGACAAACTAAATTAGCAAAATCAAGCTGGCGTACATTTATATTGATTTCTAACCACTACAGGTTGCCCTTGAAACTTAATGCGTTGATAATGGTACATTGTTGCTTGATTTACTATCACTATCAAATTCGCATTATCACGAAAAATTCCATTTTTCACTTTCTTTAAAGTGTTTTGTATAAAATTTTTATTTTTATAGTACTCAAGCACTACATGATCATCACTACTATATGACCTGAGTACTGTATCTGTTTTGACTGTTTGCATCACAATATTCGCTTGAATATTAGGGTACTTACTGACACCATCCTCAGTAAAATTATAAACAGGAGTATTTTCATAACAAAATAAATCGGCTCGAACTACACCAGAGAATGACAGTCCAACTAAAAGCACCGTATATATTAATACATTCATTATCATACCTCCGATTTCCATACAGTTTATATCGCCTAATACAAAAAAATATTTACAACTACTTACAGCAATGATTAATTATAAATTCGGGCAATGAATAACCATTGCCCTTATTATGAGCTATTCTCTAA
>NZ_JADBRD010000037.1:0-52191 GCF_014930495.1 Enterobacter cloacae complex sp. S3
ATGACCTACTTAGTATCCTGTTAAGTAGGTCTATCTGAAGAAGTAGACAACTTTAAAGTCTTTTTCATGTTAAAGGAGACAACTTTAATGTCTGTGTACAACGACATGATTGGTCAGGCTCCAGG
The DNA here is from genome assembly GCF_014930495.1 of Enterobacter cloacae complex sp. S3. Classification (NCBI taxonomy): domain Bacteria; kingdom Pseudomonadati; phylum Pseudomonadota; class Gammaproteobacteria; order Enterobacterales; family Enterobacteriaceae; genus Enterobacter; species Enterobacter cloacae complex sp. S3. The sequence goes on from NZ_JADBRD010000037.1 coordinate 126, forward strand.
TAACGGGATCAACGGCGATTACGACGGTTCTTACCGTTCACGCCAGATGCTGAAATATAAGAAAACCGTGGGCGATGCCGACATCTACGCATCTTACCTGTTTGAAGACAGCGAATACCTGCCGGGCAACGGCCTGCGCTACAAGCGTAAAGGCGGCGGCTCGCTGGGTCTGGATTACCACCTGACTACCGACCTGACCTGGGGCGCGGCGTGGAACTACACCCGCGCGGACATGCGTAACCCGGACAACGGCGACAGCAAAACCTACGACCAGAACATTCTCGGTACCGCGCTGAGCTGGACCCCGGACAACTGGACCTTCTCCGCAGGCGGCGGCTGGTACCAGAACTTCATGACCACCAAAAAAGTGTCGGTTAACGACTACTTTGCGGGTGATGCATGGGGTATTGAATACTTTGCGGGCTACAAGTTCCCGGTCGGCCAGTACGCGGTTAAATCCATCCAGCCTTACTTCATGGGCGACCGTATTGAGTACGTGAACGGCCGTAACTACCAGCGCATCGACAACGGCGTGGGTATCAGCTTCCAGCTGGATTACGGTTTCCGCGTGGATTACGAACACGTGTTCACCTCCAGCACCGACAACCTGGGCGACATGAACCTGGTGCGTCTGCGTTACGACTTCTAAGTCGTCTTGTTGGGTGCGCCCTGATGCCCTCACCCTGACCCTCTCCCACGGGGAGAGGGAATAAACATTAAAAACGGCAACCCAGGTTGCCGTTTTGCTTTTACCTCGCCACCCGGCTTTATTTTTCAGCGATCAAGCCACTCAGCAATCTCTTCGTACGTCCCGCGATACACAATCTTCTCCGCCTTTTTCTCCAGCTGATAGCCGTACATCGGGTCGTAATAATCCTTCAGCAGCGGCGCAAGCCAGCTGAAGTGCGCGTCAGTGCTGCCGGAGCGTTGCTGTTCCAGCAGCGCGGAATCTAACAGCGCGGTGAATTCTGCATACCGCTGCAGCCCCAGACGGCGGCGAATGGCAAACAGGCCGTGGTGCAGATACTCGCTGTATTCTTTCCAGCCCGCTTCCTCGCCGTATGCGGCAGAAAAGTCTGCCCACATATGGTCGAAATACTCTTCGCGCAGGCGCTCAAGGCGGACGTCAAACGGGTCTTCGACGACAACGATAGGGGCTTCAGCCATGCGGTCGCGCAGGCACTCCGGCAGGTGGTTGGAGCCAATCATCCGGCCCTCGTCTTCCAGCACCCAGCGCGCGGCGTTTTTTTTCAGGAGCTCAACCGCAAGGTGGTTTTCAAAGCTGGCCTGGGAAAGCTGCGGCGTGAGCGTGCGGCCAAACGACGAACCGCGATGGTGCGCCAGCCCTTCCAGATCGATACCCTGCGCGTGCTGCTTCACCAGCAGGGTTTTGCCGTTTCCGGTGCAGCCGCCAATAAGCACCATCGGCTTTTGCGACTGCTCGATAGTCACCTGAATCGCCGTCTGACGCAGAGCCTTATAGCCGCCGCGGATCAGCGGGTAGTCAACGCCCGCCTCTTTCAGCCAGGCCTGCGAGATATGCGAGCGCTGGCCGCCGCGCGCGCAGCAGAGAAAGCCCTCAGGATGGGTAAGGCTGGCTTCCCGCCAGGCGTTAATGCGTGCCTCACGCGTCTCGCCGCTCACCAGCTGATGGCCGAGCGCCAGCGCGGCCTCGGGGCCCTGGCGTTTATAGCAGGTACCGACGGCGGCGCGCTCGTCGTCGTTCATTAAGGGCAGGTTGATCGCCGCAGGCATCGCGCCCTGGGCAAATTCGATCGGCGCGCGAACGTCGATTAAAGGGGTATCAAACGCGAGGATCGCGCGATAGTCCGTTCCATCGTTCATGGTTGTTCCAGAAGAAAACTCAGCAGCAATGGGCGGGGATTGTACGCCGGGGAAGGGGAAGATCAACTCCCCGGCGCAGATGTCTTACTTGAGCTTAGACTGTGCCCAGACAATGCCGCTCGCATATTCCGGCGGCAGGAGCGGGATCATCGCTTCCAGGGTGGCGCTCAGGCGGCCCGTGTCGCTGTCGTTCAGGTTCAGGTGACCGACCTTACGACCCGCGCGTACCTCTTTGTCATACCAGTGCAGATGCACGAGCGGCAGCTTCAGCCAGTCGTAGTTCAGATCGGTGCCGATCAGGTTGATCATCACCGACGGGCTGTTCACCACCGGCTGCGGCAGCGGCAGGTCCGTAATCGCGCGCAGGTGCAGCTCGAACTGGCTGATGGACGCGCCGTTTTGCGTCCAGTGGCCGCTATTGTGCACGCGCGGCGCAAGTTCGTTGATCAGCAGACCGGACGGGGTGATAAAGCACTCCATCGCCATGACGCCCACATACCCGAGTTCGTGCATGATGGCAGAGAGCATATCTTCCGCCTGCGCCTGCTGGTCAGCATTGGCGTGCGGGAAGGCGACGCTGGTGCGCAGAATGCCGTCCTGATGCAGGTTATGCGTCAGCGGATAAAAGACGGTATGCCCGTCTTGCCCGCGCGCGCCAACCAGCGACACTTCACCGCTGAAGTTGATGCCCTGCTCAACGATGCACTCGCCGTAGCAATCGTCCGGCAGTTCTGCCGTTTCATCTGCACGCAGGCGCCACTGGCCGCGGCCGTCATAGCCGCCCACGCGGCGCTTCACGATTGCCAGCTCGCCCAGCATCGCGAAAACGTCATTCCACTCGCTTTTATCGGACAGGAGCTGCCACGGCGCGGTCGGCAGACCGAGCTTGTCGAACAGCTGCTTTTGCGTCAGACGGTCGGCGATGATCGGGAACACGTCGCGGTTAACGAAGGCGTTATGACGCGCCAGCTCGCGGGTCAGAGCCGTTTCTGGCCAGCGTTCGATCTCGGCGGTGATCACGCTCTGGTGGAACGGTACGGCTTCCGGTTCGGCGTCCAGCCCGACGGGCCAGACGGCAATACCCAGCGGCTCACCGGCCTGACGCAGCATGCGGCCTAGCTGGCCGTTACCGAGGACGCAAACCTGCTTCATGCCGCACCCCGCGGGTCCGGATTGTCCAGCACCTCGTCTGTCTGGGCTTTACGCCACTCCGCCAGACGCTGGTGTAATGCTTTATCGTGCGTCGCAAGAATTTGCGCCGCCAGCAGGGCGGCATTGGCAGCACCCGCTTTACCAATCGCCAGCGTGCCGACAGGAATACCGCGCGGCATCTGGACGATTGAGTAGAGGCTATCCACACCGCTTAACGCGGCGCTTTGGACCGGAACGCCCAGTACCGGCACCAGGGTTTTAGCGGCAATCATGCCTGGCAGATGTGCTGCGCCGCCCGCGCCGGCAACGATCACCTCATAACCGTTCTCTTCGGCGCTTTCGGCGAAGCTGAACAGTTTGTCCGGTGTACGGTGCGCGGAGACCACTTCAACGTGGTGCGGAACATTCAGGATTTCAAAGATTTCGGCGGCGAACTGCATGGTAGCCCAGTCGCTTTTGGACCCCATCACGATGGCGACACGCGCCGGATTATTGCGGGAAGACATGCGTCTTAAAACTCCTGTGGTGCGAAACACACTGCTTTCGAGGGCACAGAGAATAGCATGTTATACGGGCAAGGAAAACGGTTGCGCGGTTAAAAGGCGAGCAGTTATGGCGAGAAAGCGATAACAAAAAAGACCGCACGATGGCGGTCTTTTATATGATGTTACTGAAGATCCCCTGCGGACAGGTTCTCGTTGTCGAACGCGCGGCTGACATCGATATGATTCACCATGCTGGTGTCGGCATTCGAGCCCGATTTTGGCACGGAGAAGCGATTCTCCGCGGCCTGTGCGCCAGTGGACACCACGACTGCCAGCAGCAGGGTACTTACGATGCTGATGTTTTTCATTCTCTGTTCCTTCCTCATCGTATTGTCGCTGTCGCACGTCTTCGCTGGCGGCACGGCAATCAGGGTTTTTATTTAGTCAGTTCTGCGGTCATGTACACGCGGTTGTTGACCTTCGCGCTCGTGATTTTATAAGAGGCATTCTGCTCGGCGGCCTGCGCGGCAATTTTCGCTTCTGCGCGGTCAAGGGTAGAGGCGGTTGCGCTCACGCTTTGAGCGAAAGAACCGAAAGAAACCAGGGAAAGAGCGGCAGCTGCAACGAAAGTTTTGATGGATTTCATGGTCGTATTCCTTAAGTGTTTTATCTGGGATAGGGCGTGTTGCCCTGATGTGATAAATAATAGGCCGCCCACGGGCTGATTAAAATCGAAACAATTTGCCGATATTGTTCAAAAAAATAGAATGATGGTGCGAGGGGTTAAAACGGAAAGGCGATCGGCTCCACGCCCTCTGGCGTGACTTTGACCATGGAACCTTCGGTGTGCCAGGCACCTAATACCACGCGATGGGCCGGTTCGCCGTTGGCGATAAGGGAATGGACGTCAGGACGATGGGTATGACCGTGGATCAACCACTGAACGCCATGCTTTTCCATCACGCTCACCACGGCCTGCGGGTTCACGTCCATGATGGTCATGGATTTGCTGCTGTTGGAGGCTTTACTGCCCGCGCGCATTCTGGCGGCGATACGGTTGCGGATAAACAGCGGCAGCGCAAGGAACACCTTTTGGATCCACGGGGTGTGGACTTTGGCGCGAAACGCCAGGTAGCCGGTATCGTCGGTGCAGAGCGTGTCGCCGTGCATGATCAGAACCCTGCGGCCATAAAGGTCGAGCACCTGTTCTTCCGGCAGCAGCGTCATGCCGCTTTCGCGGGCGTAGCGCTTGCCGATCAGGAAATCACGGTTGCCATGAATGAAGTAGCAGGGGACGCCGGAATCCACGAGCGCGTGAATGGCGGCGGCCATTTCACGGTGCAGCGGGTTAGGGTCGTCGTCGCCAATCCAGGCTTCAAAGAGGTCGCCCAGGATGTACAGCGCATCGGCGCTTTTCGCTTCACCGCGTAAAAAACGCAGAAAACCGGCGGTTATCGCCGGTTCTTCTGTTTGCAGATGCAGATCCGCAATAAAGAGTGTCGCCACGAATTACTCGCTGACGGTCACGCTTGTAATCACAACGTCTTCTTTAGGAACGTCCTGGTGCATACCGCTGCGGCCAGTAGCGACGGCTTTGATCTTGTCAACCACGTCCATACCTTCAACCACTTCTGCGAATACGCAGTAGCCCCAACCCTGCAGGCTTTCGCCGGAGAAGTTCAGGAAGTCGTTATCAGCCACGTTGATGAAGAACTGCGCGGTGGCAGAGTGCGGAGCCTGAGTACGGGCCATTGCCAGCGTACCGCGGGTGTTTTTCAGACCGTTGTTCGCTTCGTTTTTGATCGCTTCTTTGGTCTCTTTCTGGTTCATGCCAGGTTCGAAACCGCCGCCCTGGATCATAAAGCCGTTGATCACGCGGTGGAAAATGGTGTTGTTGTAGAAACCTTCGCGGCAGTAGTCCAGGAAGTTTTTAACTGTTTCAGGCGCTTTGTCATCAAAGGTTTTGATTACGATATCGCCATGATTAGTGTGGAAAGTAACCATTTTTGCATCCTGTTCCGTTATTGTGGTACGTCGACCCGCGTTCGGGTCATCTATAGGGGCTTGTTATAGCATAACCACAGGATGCGATCACCTTGCATTGTGTGCTGCTTCGGGTTTGAATTACGGGTAGAATAGCCGGTTTTCAACCACACACGTGTTTACATGGAATCTTCGATGTTAAAAATCTTTAATACAATGACGCGCCAGAAAGAGGAATTTAAACCTATCCATGCCGGGGAAGTCGGCATGTACGTGTGTGGTATTACGGTTTACGATCTCTGTCACATTGGCCATGGCCGTACCTTTGTCGCTTTTGACGTGGTGTCACGCTACCTGCGTTTTCTGGGCTACACCCTGAAATACGTGCGTAATATCACCGACATCGACGACAAAATCATCAAGCGCGCTAATGAAAACGGCGAAAGCTTTGTTGCGCTGGTCGATCGCATGATTGTCGAAATGCACAAAGATTTCGACGCCCTGAATATTCAGCGCCCGGACAGCGAGCCGCGCGCGACCCACCATATTCACGAAATCATCGAGATCACCGAAAAGCTGATCGCACGCGGTCATGCCTACGTTGCGGACAACGGTGACGTGATGTTCTCGGTGCCGACGGACCCAACCTACGGTTCGCTTTCCCGTCAGGATCTGGACCAGCTTCAGGCCGGCGCGCGCGTTGACGTGGTTGACGTGAAGCGTAACCCGATGGACTTCGTGCTGTGGAAAATGTCCAAAGAGGGCGAGCCAAGCTGGCCATCACCGTGGGGCGAAGGCCGTCCGGGCTGGCACATCGAATGTTCCGCGATGAACTGCAAGCAGCTGGGCAAGCACTTCGATATCCACGGCGGCGGTTCAGACCTGATGTTCCCGCACCACGAAAACGAAATCGCGCAGTCCACCTGCGCCCACGGCGGCGAGTACGTGAACTACTGGATGCACTCCGGCATGGTAATGGTTGACCGCGAGAAGATGTCTAAATCGCTGGGTAACTTCTTCACCGTGCGCGACGTGCTGAAGTATTACGACGCGGAAACCGTGCGCTACTTCCTGATGTCCGGCCACTATCGCAGCCAGCTGAACTACAGCGAAGAGAACCTGAAACAGGCGCGCTCGGCGCTGGAGCGCCTGTATACCGCGCTGCGCGGTACCGACAGGTCTGTTCCTGCTGCAGGCGGCGAAGCGTTCGAAGCCCGCTTTGTTGAGGTGATGAACGACGACTTCAACACCCCGGAAGCCTACTCCGTGCTGTTCGACATGGCGCGCGAAGTGAACCGCCTGAAGTCAGAAGATATGGCCGCGGCGAATGCGCTGGCGTCCCATCTGCGTAAGCTTTCCTCCGTGCTTGGCCTGCTGGAGCAGGATCCGGACGCGTTCCTGCAGAGCGGTGCGCAGGCGGACGACGGTGAAGTGGCGGAAATTGAAGCGTTGATCAAAGCGCGTCTGGAAGCGCGTCAGGCAAAAGACTGGGCGGCGGCAGATGCGGCGCGTAACCGTCTGACCGAGATGGGCATCATTCTGGAAGATGGCCCGCAGGGCACCACCTGGCGCCGTAAGTAATTTTCCCCTCACCCTAACCCTCTCCCAAAGGGAGAGGGAATTATTAGGTTTTCTCCCTCTCCCCGTGGGAGAGGGCCGGGGTGAGGGCATCAGCGCCCACGTTTTCTCCACCACAGCAACCCCATCAGCACGACTCCCGGCAGCCACACCCACAGCAGCTCCGACACGATCACCTGATGCCCGTACGGCGTGGTGTAGCGCGACAGCGCAAACGGCGCGACCTTAATCACCTGCCACGGCGCAAAGAAGCGTTCATCTGACCACGGCCACAGCCAGCCGACGCCTTTCCCGCTCGTGGTAATCGAATCCAGCAGGCTGTGCGACAGCAATGACACGGTTAAAAACAGCCAGCACCGCGTCAGGCTGGCCCGGAACCACCGTCGTCCAGTCAGCACGCAGAGTATCGGCACCACAAAGGCGAACAGCAGGGAGTGGGTAAAGCCGCGATGGCCGAAAACATTGCCGTACGCGACGCCGAACTTGAACGCCAGCACGTCGGCATCCGGCAGCATGGCGAGGACAATCCCGGCAAACAGCAGGCGGGGAGGAATCACTTTGGTTCCCAGGCCTAAGCCCAGACAAAGCGGAACAGCAGCGTGTGTAATAACGGTAGGCATTGCGATTATCCATGGCAAATCATGGAAATATAGCAGCAATCCCGCGCCGGCAGACCCGCGTCAAATTCTTATTTTTACGCCGACTCGCGCGCGATAAGCTGTCCGGAAAGCGTAATGCGCTGGGTTTGCAGCGTCGGCTCCTTCAGCGTGCGAATAATCAGACCTGCAGCCTGACGCCCGGTCTCTTCGCTGGCGGACGAGACGTAAGTAAAGGACGGCGAGGTGAGATTAACGTGGAGCATATCTTCGAAACCGACCAGCGCGACCTGCTGCGTCAGAAACACATCTTTACCCACCGTTCGTCCAACCTGATGAATACCGGAGATGGAGCCGATCATGGCATCCGGCGAGTGGCAGAGCAGGGCGGTGATGGTGTTGTTTTTTTCCAGCAGCTGGCGGGTGGCGAAACCCGCTGCCAGGGTGTCATCGCTGCAGGCCGGAGAGTATTCATCGCGCCAGACCAGCCCGTTCTGCGTCATCGCGCTGCGAAAACCGAGCAGGCGCTGCTCGCGGATGAGGCAGCCTTCACGTCCGCCAATGTAGGCGATATTGCGATGGCCGCGCTCGATAAGATAACGCACCGCCAGATTTGCCGCCTGACGGTTATCGCGCATCACCAGATTGCATTTTTCATCCAGCAGCGACTGAGAAACCACCACCAGCGGCAGCGGGCAGCGGCGAATCTGCTCCGGCAGGGTGGAGGTGCGGGTATCCGAGGCCAGATAGATAACCCCGGCGACGCCCTGCTGCTTAAACGACAGCAGGCAGCGCTCAAGATGGTCATGGTCGTTCTGGGGCTGGCCGAGAAAAACCATATACCCCTGTTTTTCAAGATCCTGAACGATGCTCGCCATCACCTTGATGGAGAAACTGTCGCTAAAGTCGCGGAGGATCAGGCCAATCAGATTGGACGTATTGGCGCGGAGGTTGGCAGCGGCAACGTTATGAACATAGCCCAGCGTATTGATGGCAGCGTTGACCTTCTCGATCGTTGCCTCTGAGATTTTCCCTTTCTGGCGCAAAACCAGCGAGACCGTTGAGACCGATACGCCCGCGTGCTTTGCGACATCAATAATGCTGACTTTCTTCAAAACCGCTCCCTGAAATTCACCGATTATCAGTCAGATACGACAATGCGTCTCCCAGACTACAGGAGACGCGTCGTTCAGGCATCTTATTATTTGCCGATCATGGTGGACATGGTCTGGGCGATAAACTGTGCTCTGGCACCGAAAATCACCTGAATACCGTTGTCGCCGACGAAGACCACGCCGCGCGCACCCAGTCCGTTCAGGCCATCCTTATCGACCACCTCGCTTTTTGCCACTTCCAGGCGAAGGCGGGTGATACAGGCGCCGACGGAGTCGATGTTGTGCGCCCCGCCCAGCAGGGTGATGATCTCGGTCGCGAGTTCTGAATCAGACTTATCATCCGCGTTGGCGGTCACTTCAGTGCGGCCCGGCGTTTTCACATCGAAACGACGGATCACAAAGCGGAAAGTGAAGTAATAAATCAGGCCCATTGGAATGCCGATGATAATCGCATTCAGGAAGTTGGTCTTGTAGCCGTTAAAGGACGGCAGGATCCCGAATGACAGATAGTCGATAAAGCCCGCGGAGAACGACTTGGCGATATGCGCATGCAGCAGATACATGGTCATGTAGGCCAGGCCTGCCATGATGGCGTTAAAGACGTACAGAATCGGCGCCACGAAGATAAAGGTAAACTCGACCGGTTCGGTGATCCCCGTCAGGAAGCAGGTCAGCGCCGCAGAGAACAGAATACCGGCCGCGATTTTCTTATTCTTCGTATGGGCTTCGTGATACATCGCCAGGCACGCGGCGGGCAGCGCGAACAGCATCAGCGGGAATTCGCCCTGCATGAATTTACCGGCATTCTGGTAGGTGTCGCTGCTGAAGGACTTCACTCCTTCTTCCAGCATCTTGAACCAGATGGTCTGGTCGCCGTGGATCACCTGTCCTGCCTGAGTGGTGTAATCCCCGAACGAGTACCAGAAGGACGGATACCAGATGTGGTGCAGGCCGAGCGGGATCAGCGCGCGCTCTACCAGACCGAAGATAAAGGTCGACGCCGCCTGATTATCGCCGTTAACCACCACGGAGAGCGCGTCGATACCGGCCTGGATATGCTGCCATACGTACGGCAGCAGCAGCCCCATCAGGAACGACAGAAACGCCGTTGCAATGGCCACGAAGCGCTTGCCGGAGAAGAAGCCCAGGAACTCCGGCAGCTGCATGGTGTGGAAGCGGTTATAGCACCAGGCCGCGAGAATACCGCAGATCAGGCCGCCGAAGACGCCCATCTGCAGCGTCGGGATGCCGACCACCATGGCGTATTTCCCACCCTGGGAGGCCATTTCCGGCGTGATGCTCAGCACGGTGCTGATGGTGATATTCGTGACAAACACCGACACCGCCGCAGACAGCGCCGCGATGCCAGATTCTGACGCCAGACCCACGGCGGAGCCAATGGCAAACAGCATCGGCAGGTTATCAAAGATAACCCCGCCCGCGTTCATCATCAGCGGCAGATGGAACTTATCGCCGAAGGCCAGCAGCAGGCCCGCAGCGGGAAGCAGTGAAATTGGCAGCATTAAGGCGCGACCAATCATCGATAACTTAGACAGCGATTTAACAAACCCTGATATCAGACTCATGCTGATTTCCCCCGAGTAGCGCTTTTTTGGCGCTGTTATTGTAAGTAGAACGTTTTAGTAGAACGTTCTACTTATCGTGGGCAAAGAGTGAAAAACGCGCAACTGAATTCTCACGTTTCAACAGATGAAATAGTGATTATTTGAAGTTGATCGATAAATAACCGCGATGGTTGTGAGGGAATTTTATATCCCCTCTCCCTGTGGGAGAGGGTTAGGGTGAGGGCATAAAACGGCTCAGGCCGTAACGGTTACGCTCTGTCCTTCAAAGCTCACGGTCTGACCCGCGACAATCTTGCAGCGCTTGCGCGTTTCTACCACGCCGTCGACTTTTACCAGCCCGTCGGCGATAACGATTTTCGCCTGCGCGCCGCTTTCGCTCCAGCCTTCCAGCTTCAGCAGATCGCACAGCTCAACGTGCGGGTGTTTACCTAATGAAAAAGTCGCCATCTTACGCGTCCTCTACGTCGTGATATTCTTCGCACGCCTGCAGCGTATTCTGAATCAGCGTTGCTACGGTCATCGGGCCTACGCCGCCCGGTACGGGGGTAATGTAAGACGCGCGCGCGGCGGCATCTTCGTACACCACGTCGCCGACCACTTTGCCGTTTTCCAGACGGTTAATCCCGACGTCCACGACAATCGCGCCCTCTTTGATCCACTCGCCCGGAATAAAGCCCGGTTTGCCGACCGCGACGATCAGCAGATCGGCGTTCTCGACGTGGTGACGCAGGTTTTTGGTGAAGCGGTGGGTCACGGTGGTGGTACAGCCCGCCAGCAGCAGCTCCATGCTCATCGGGCGGCCCACGATGTTGGAGGCACCGATAACCACGGCGTTCAGACCGTAGGTGTCGATGTTATAGCGCTCCAGCAGCGTCACAATGCCGCGCGGCGTGCACGGGCGCAGACGCGGCGCGCGCTGGCACAGGCGGCCAACGTTGTACGGATGGAAACCGTCCACGTCTTTATCCGGCGCGATACGCTCCAGCACCTTCACGTTGTCGATACCCGCCGGCAGCGGCAGCTGAACCAGAATACCGTCGATTTCTTTATCGGCATTCAGGGTGTCAATAAGTTCCAGCAGCTCTGCTTCGCTGGTGGTTTCCGGCAAATCGTAAGAGCGGGAGACGAAGCCCACCTCTTCACACGCTTTGCGCTTGCTGCCGACATAAATCTGCGATGCCGGGTTGCTGCCAACCAGCACAACGGCCAGCCCGGGGGCGCGTTTTCCGGCAGCTTTACGCGCCTTCACTTTTTCCGCGACCTCAGAGCGCACCTGCTGCGCAATCGTTTTACCGTCAATAATCTTTGCTGCCATCAGAGAGAAGATTCCGTCTGTAACGTTTGAAAGGGGGGATGGCGTGTATTTTGTCAGAAGCGAGCGTCGCTGTCAGTCACCCTTTACGCGTTTTTATCAGTGAGACGCAAAAACCCTTCTTAAGGGATGGTCAATTTCTTAGGCGGGATTAGGATGTGACCTGGCGAAATAGCAGCGTTTTGACATATTTAAAAAACGCGTCCTGAGCTACTTTGTCTCCTCCGAAATAAGCTTTCAATTAATCAATTGAACGTATTTCTTATTCCCGATTATTCGCGGGAAGGGTTATTTACATTTTAAAGGAATAGACATGAAACTCAGCAACATTGCTTCTACTGTTATTGCTACTTTGGCCCTGGTTGCAGGTGCCGCAAATGCAGCAGATCCTGCTGCGCCGGTTTCCGTAAATGGCGGTACCGTACATTTTAAAGGTGAGCTGGTTAATGCGGCTTGTTCAGTAAATACTGATTCTTCCGAGCAGACCGTTAATCTGGGTCAGTATCGCACCGCGAAATTTACCAAAGTGGGCGACACCACCTCTAATATTCCATTCAACATTGAACTGAATGATTGCGATCCGCTGGTTGCCAAAACTGCCGCTGTTGCGTTCACCGGTCAGATCGACCCAACCGACAAAACCCTGCTGGCCGTGACTTCTGGTAACAACGACAACACCGCGAAAGGCGTGGGTATCGAAATCCTCGACAGCAAATCCAGCGTTCTGACCCCAGACGGCGCGACCTTCTCTGCTGCGCAGACGCTGATCGAAGGGACCAACACCCTGAAGTTCACCGCACGTTACAAATCAACGGCTGCCACCACTGAGCCAGGCCAGGCGAACGCTGACGCCACCTTCGTAATGAAATACGAGTAATTCCTCCGCACAGGGATGTTCAGGCCTCACGGACGAGGCCCGTCATACGCTAATGCCAGGAACGAAGGATGACAAGGACTGGAACACTACTGCTGTTAACCCTTGCGATGGCTTGCCCGGCATCGGCGCATACCGTGGTGATCGAAGGTGGCAAGGTTCATCTCAGAGGTGAACTGGTGAACGGCGGCTGCGCCGTGGCGCCCGACAGCCAGAATATGCGCATCGACATGGGGCAGTACCGAACCAATTCATTTTCCGGTGTGGGCAGTTTTTCCACGGTTAACGTGCCTTTTACCGTGCGGCTGCTGGACTGCAGCGTTGATGTTTCGCGCACCGTGGGGATCCAGTTTCAGGGCGTGACGCCCGCAGAAGATCCGCAGGTCTTTCTGGCGACCTCGCGGCCGGGTGAAACGCCCGTCAGCAGCGGCGTGGGGCTGGCGCTTTTTGACGAACAGCAGCGTCAGATTATCCCAAATGCCACGGCCGTCAGCTGGCTGCCGATCGATACCCGCGAGCTCGCGTTCCATTTTAGCGCCCGCTATCGGGCTATTTCCGAACACCTCGAGCCAGGCAAAATTCAGTCGGATGTCTGGTTTACGTTGATTTATCCATAACACCTGCGAACACATTATTAAAGGTACGGTTGTGATGAATACCCTAATTAAACCAGGACTTTTTTTATCGTTTATTTTGATGATGGTTTCTGCCTGCGCAAATGCTTCCGGCGGTATTGCGCTGGGGGCCACGCGCGTTATTTATCCCGCAGAGGCGAAGCAAACGTCGCTGGCGATCACCAACAGCAACAAACAGGAACGCTATTTAATTAACGCGTGGATCGAAAATGCGAGCGGGCAAAAAGAAAAAACCTTTGCCGTCACTCCGCCCCTGTTTGTCAGCGAGCCGAACAGTGAAAATACGCTGCGTATTATTTACGCCGGGCCAGCGCTGCCTGCCGATCGCGAATCGCTCTTTTACATGAACGTGAAGGCGATCCCGTCGGTGAATAAAGCGAAAACGGAAAACAATAACGTGCTGCAGCTGGCGATCCTCTCACGCATCAAGCTGTTTGTGCGCCCGAACAACCTGGCGATGCAGCCGGAAGAGGCGCTTTCCCAGCTGCGGTTTGAGCGCGCGGGCAGCCATCTCAAAGTCAGCAACGCTTCCCCGTATTACATCACCCTCGTCAACCTGAAGCTGGGCGGGCAGCAGCTGGATAACCTGATGGTTGCGCCGAAAAGCTCGGCTCAGCAGGTGCTGCCAGCCGGTGCCAGCGGTACGCTTTCCTGGCAGAGCGTGAATGACTACGGTGCCATCACCCCGGCGCGTAGCGTCAACCTGTGAGCAGAGTCAGGTCGATGAAAAACCACCAGAGACGTTACTGCCCGGTTGCACTGGCGCTGATGGCTGCGCTCTGGCCGCAGGCTGGCTGGAGCGAAAGTTATTTCAACCCGGCCTTCTTGTCCGACGACACCGCCAGCGTGGCGGATTTGTCGCGTTTTGAACAAGGACACCAGCAGGCACCCGGCGTTTATCGCGTGGATATCTGGCGTAACGATGAGTTTATCGGTACCCAGGACGTGCGTTTCGAGCAGGCCGAGAACACGCCGCCGGTGGCGGGCGGTTTGTCGGCGTGCATTACGCGCGCGATGCTCGATCGCTTTGGCGTCAACGTCGCGGCGTTTCCCGAGCTGGCTAAGGTGCAGGGCGACACCTGCGTTCCGTTGACCACGGCCATACCCGGCAGCGAAACGGTATTCAATTTTGCCTCTCAGCGTCTGGACGTCAGCCTGCCGCAGGTGGCGTTGCAAAACAGCGCCCGGGGCTACATTCCGCCTGAACAGTGGGATGAAGGCATTCCCGCCGCGCTGGTGAACTACAGCTTCACCGGTAACCGGGGAAGCGAAGACGACAGCTATTATCTGAACCTGCAGAGCGGATTGAACTATGGCGCCTGGCGTTTACGTAACAACGGCGCATGGCGGTACACGGAGAATAACGGGCAGCGGCACAGCGAGTGGCAGAATATTGGCACCTGGGCGCAGCGCACCGTCATCCCGCTCAAAAGCGAACTGGTGCTGGGCGACAGCAATACCGGGAATGACGTCTTCGACAGCATGGGTTTTCGCGGTGGGCGGCTCTTCTCGTCTGACAGCATGTACCCGGACAGCCTGCAGGGCTACGCGCCGACCGTGCGGGGGATCGCCCGTACGCCTGCCAAAGTGGTGGTTCGCCAGAACGGCTACGTTATCTATCAAAGCTATGTCCAGCCGGGCGCATTTGCGATTACCGATCTTAACCCGACCTCCTCAAGCGGTGACCTGGAAGTCACGGTTGAAGAGAAAGACGGCACCCAGCAGCGCTATACCGTGCCGTACTCCACCGTGCCGCTTCTGCAGCGTGAAGGGCGCTGGAAGTATGACCTCGTTGCCGGGGATTACCGCAGCGGTAACAGCGATCAGGATACGCCATTCTTCACTCAGGGCACCCTGATTACCGGTCTTGCCAACGGTTACACGCTCTACGGCGGTACGCAGCTGGCGTCACGCTATACCGCGGTAGCCGTCGGGGCCGGGAAAAACCTGGGCGACTGGGGCGCGGTCTCGCTCGATATCACCCACGCCCGCAGCCAGCTCGCGGACGACAGCAGGCATGAAGGGCAGTCTCTGCGCTTCCTCTACGCGAAATCCCTTAACGGCTTCGGCACTAACTTCCAGCTGCTGGGCTACCGCTACTCCACAAAAGGGTTTTACACCCTCGACGATGTCGCCTGGCGCTCAATGGAGGGCTATCAGTATGCCGAGAGCCAGAACGATAACGATGTGCCGGACGTGCAGAGCTATCACAACCTGACGTGGAATAAAAAAGGCCGCTTCCAGCTCAACGTTTCTCAGTCGCTGGGTGACTACGGCTCGGTCTATATCTCCGGTAGCGAGCAGACCTACTGGGGAACAGACGAGACGAACCTCTGGTACCAGCTGGGCTATGCGGGCGGCGTGAAGGGGATCAACTACTCCGTCTCGTGGTCGTGGAACAAATCCGTTGGGATAGACGGCACCGATCGGATCGCGTCGTTTAACGTCTCCGTGCCGTTCAGCCTCTTTACCCGTCAGGGCTATCGCCGGGACAGCGCGATTGACCGCGCCTACGCTACGGCATCCGCCAGTCGAAACAGCGATGGCGACACAAGCTGGCAAACCGGCGTCAGCGGAACGCTGCTGGAGGATCGCAACCTGAACTACAGCGTGACCCAGGGACACGCCAGCACCAACGGCGCAAGCGGAAGCGCCAGCGCCAACTGGCAGGCGACCTACGGCACGCTGGGCGTTGGCTACAACTATTCCCGCGACCAGCACGATCTCAACTGGCAGCTCTCCGGCGGGGTGGTCGGCCACGCCGACGGCGTGACCTTCAGCCAGCCGCTGGGCGACACCAACGTGCTGATCAAAGCGCCGGGGGCATCGGGCGTCAGTATTGAAAACCAGACCGGCGTGAAAACCGACTGGCGAGGCTACGCGGTGATGCCGTATGCCACCGTCTATCGCTACAACCGCGTGGCGCTGGATACCAACACCATGAGCAACAACACCGATATCGAAAACAACGTAAGCAGCGTGGTGCCGACCAAAGGCGCGCTGGTACGCGCCAGCTTTGATACCCGCATTGGCGTGCGCGCCCTGCTGACGGTAACGCGCGGCAACCAGCCGGTGCCGTTCGGCGCGGTGGTGCGTGAGACCAAAAGCGGCGTCACCAGCATGGTGGGGGATGACGGGCAAATTTACCTGAGTGGGCTGCCGCTGGAGGGCGAACTGCTGATCCAGTGGGGCGACGGGGCGCAGTCCCAGTGTCGCGCACCTTACAGCTTGTCTGAACAGAGCCTGCAACAGGCAATCACACTTAAGGGGATCGGCTGTGATTAAAACTCAACTCTTTGCCTTGTCGCTGCTGGCGTTACTGCCCGCGACAAACGCATTAGCGACCGTGTGCGTCAATGAAAAAGGCGTGCCGACGGAAGTGCATTACGACCTGACGGATAAATTCAACAGCTCGAATAACCAGATTGGGCAGGTCGTGACGCTCAGCGAGAAATCGCAGTGGGTAGGGGTGAATGCCGTCTGCCCGAAGGGCACGACCGGGAATACCACCAAGCGCAGCTATGTGACCGATTATCCGGTAACGGGGACCAGCGATGGCTATCAGTATCTGAAGCTTAACGACTATCTGGACGGGGCGATGAAAATTACGGACAGCTATGCTGGCGTGTTTTACCCGCCAAAAAGCTATATCCAGATGGGGAGCCATCCTAACGTCTCCAAAAACAAACCGTTTGGCGTTCAGGACTCCAGCCTGGTCTTCCGTCTTAAGGTGACCCGGCGTTTTATCAACATGGTGGTGATCCCGCGTGCCACCATGTTCCGCGTTTACGTCACCACTACCTCTTCCGATCCGTTAACCACTCCGGTCTATACCATCAGCTACAGCGGAACCATTCAGGTGCCGCAAAGCTGCGCCATTAATGCCGGTAACGTGGTGGAGTTTGATTTCGGCGACATTGGTGCCTCCTTGTTCAGCAAGGCGGGCGTGGGTAACAAGCCGGAGGGGGTCTCATCGCAAAGCAAAACCATCGCCATTAAATGCACCAACGTGGAGGCAAACGCCATGCTGACGATGCGCGTCGAGGCGGAAAAAGTCTCTGATAATGTGCTGGTGTCGGATAACCCGGATGTGGGGTTCATCATTGCCAACGAGAGCGGGGCGCCGCTGACGCCCAACAACCTGACGAGCAAAATTCCGTTCCGTCTCGACGACAGCGCGCAGGCGCAGGTGGGGATCCGGGTCTGGCCGGTGAGCGTGACGGGCAATAAGCCAGCGGAAGGGCGCTTCACCTCGCGCGGGTATTTGCGCGTGGATTACGACTAAGGAGCCGATATGCGAAACAGGATCCGTTTTCTCACCGTAGCGCTCTTTGCGCTTTGCACGCAGGCTCAGGCGGACACCGCGTTGGGCGAGATTAACATTCGGCTCTACGGCAATATCGTCGATTTTACCTGCGTTGCCGAGGGCAGCGACAGCGACAAGGCCGTCCCGCTGGGCACCTGGCCCACGAAACAGCTCAGCACCACCGGGAGCCGCACGCAGCCGATGCCGTTTACGCTGAAGCTGACCGGCTGCCCGCCGGGCGCGGCGTCCATTACGTTTTCGGGTAAAGCCGACGGAAGCAATAGCGGCCTGCTGGCGCTGAATGACGCCAGTACTGCAAGCAATGTCGCCGTTGAGATCAGGGATGCGGATAAAACGCGGCTGGCGCTTCAGCAGGCCAGCCAGCCGGTCTCGGTTGATGCGCAGGGAAATGCGATTCTGTCATTTTATGCCAATTATATTGCCACTGCCGATAACCCTCAGCCCGGACGGGCTGATGCGGATGCCACCTTCATGATTAATTATAATTAGCACTGACCGCACTCCCTGCAGCTCAGATAAGCTGCAGGGAGTGAATTCAGGTTATAGCAGCTCGTGGGCTTTGGCGTAATCAATTAATTCCACGATGCTTTGCACACCCAGCTTGGAATAAATATTGGATTTGTGCGCGCTAATGGTCTTGTTGCTTAATAGTAGCTGTTCAGCAATTTCCTTGTTGGATAATCCATTCGCCAGATACCGTAATACCGTGACCTCGCGATTCGATAATGGCATATCTACTGCCATCCCTTTCCCTGAACCCAGGTGGTTTATAAAGTTCAGCGTTTCCGACGGGAAAAAGGAATAGCCCATCAGGATCATTTCTACGGCGTTGTAGATCTCACCTAAATCTTTTCGTTTACTGACGAAGCCATTTGCCCCGGCGCGAATGGCGCGACCCGCGTAAAATAACTCTGATTTAGACGAGAGGAACAGAACCTTAATGTTCTTGTTTAAGTTTCTGATTCTCTTAAGTAAAGCGAAAGCATCCGTGCCCGTGAGTTCAATGTCAAGGATCACCAGATCGATAGGGTGATTGCGGATACAGTCAAGGACTTCATGGCTATCGCCAGACTTGAGCTTGACTGTGATATTCTTATTTTTCTGTAGCAGGACTTCTATCGACATTCTGACGATAGGATGTTCGTCCATAATGATAACGGATGCCGGTTTCATTTTTAATGCCTCAGATTGTTAAAAGCGTTATGCAGAGTTTGGTAAAACTCTCGAAATGCCGGAAGGATATAATGTGCAGATCCCTATACCGTAGTATTTCCCTGGAAAGAGCGAAAGCATCCTTGTTTACGTAATGAAAAGAACTATGCCTCAGCGCGGTCATCTCATTAGGCTGGTGTTGGCAAAAAGGTTTTTCTTATTCATATTTGATACGCATCTTATTATACAGGGTAAGTTTTTTCCGAAAACCCTGTAAATTAATATGAGGGTATTGGTTTGTATTATCTTCTGGATCTGAATCGCTATTTTTTTAAATTTAGCGGAAATATCCTGTTATCTCATTTACCGCATTTTTTCATCTTTATGTAATAACAAAAAATAACAGATATCTCTGTATGTTGATTAATTGTTAACAAAAATACGCCTCTTTGAAAGGGACGAACCCGCAAAAGTGAGGTTGAAAATTGCCCTCGCAGGCCGTCTGACCTTCATCTGAAAGTGCTTACGCCGATCCGGATAACGGCGTCTGGTGCACAGGAGAACGTGCTGCCCGCTTTGCTTTTTACTCCTGGCAGTTGTCGCTAAGCTGCTTGTTTTTACATCATTATCATCTTGTTAACGCCTTCTGCATTCGCTTAACGGATGGAGGAAAGTGCTGCCGTTCCGCTAATCTGTGGCATTTCACAAGGTTCGCGCCCATAAATTAGGAATAGTTATAAATTCGATTATATTGTTAAAAATTAACATTTTCGCAACGCAAGTGGTAAGTAAATTCTTAAACCGCTTTAGGAAATAAGGGGTTAGGAGGTGAGTGAAAACGTGCAGTCTGAGAGGTTATTAAGAAGATGCAGCAATTCCTGGCGATGGCTTAGCCCCAGCTTTAGGAGGATGCAGCTGAGACGATAGATAATGCGGCTATAGGGGCGATTCTGCATAAGGGCAATCTGACGCAATGTCTTGCCCCGGGAAAGCTCCTGCAGAATGGGCCATTCGTTGCGCGAGAACCAGTCTTTCTCGGTACCCGGCGGAGGGAGGGGATCCTGCAGGCTGTGCTGGAGCGCGGCGGCGTTCAGCTGACGTTCGAGCACATGAAAGGGACCTGCCGCTTTGCAGAAGAGGCGGGTGTCGTAATTATCGGCCCGGACCAACAGCCAGGGCGTCAGGAACGGAGAAAACAGGCTATGCCGTCTCAACTGATCCAGTTTCTCCAGAAGCCCCGTGGATCGGCTTTCAATATCCACGACCAGACGGGCTGAGGGCCACTGCGTCTGAGCGATAAGGGCGTCGTCCAGCGTGGCGTAGTCGCAGCAGCTGCTCAGGGGAAACTGCCCGTGGAGAAAACCGGTGCGCAGGTAGTGATCCTCCGTCACCAGAAGGATAAACGGGGCGTCGGTTTTGCGGGGCTGGCTGATGGACTGGCTCAAAAATTCGAGCCGGTCGAAAAAGGGGGGAGCAAAAGGTGAGCGCGTAAATCCCAGTGCATCACTTCCTGTACGCCGCCGCCGGTAACGGCGCACTGTCATTCGCATGGTCTCCCTCCTGGAAATGGCTTTTTAATCCTCCGGCCATGTCCAGGACGGCCAGTAATATCCCTGGCCGAGGTCTGCGCCTGCCTGCAGTGCCCAGGTACGATCGCGTTCAGTCTCAATACCTTCAATAAGCACTTTCCCGGCAAGCTGAAAGCAAAGGGAAACCAGTTGCCTCAGCGCAGGGGTGTCGCGTAAACGCCAGAATGCTTCCTTATCTATTTTGATGCCGCTTAACGGGAGTCGGCAGGATAAAAACGACTGCACTGTGACGTCATCCACGTCATCAAGCCAGATAGCGTGTCCCTGTTTGCAAAGTTGCCGCAAATTTTGAACGACATGCTGCTTCTCTACGAGGGAAAGCGCCAAAAAGGACGCGAGGTCGACAATCTCAATATTGAGCGGCACGCCTGGCAACCGGATAAGTCGCTGAAAAGACGCGGGCTCTGTCAGGACGGTTATCGGCAGATTAATAAAAAGATTATGACCGTGCGGCGTATTTTTTAACGCGGCAAGCTGCGCTTCAAGCAGCGTTATCGACCACTCTGCGGAGCGATCGCAAAAAAAGTTCTCGCTGTCCCGCGTGTCGGACAGAACGCTAAGGACCTCCACGCCAACCTGGCGCAAGGAGGAAAGGGCGACGATGGGCTCAAGCTTAATGCCGACGATGTCCTGAGAAATGTACTGTAACCGGGGGGGCGTATCGATCAGGTTTTGCGCTGTCACTCCATTGTCCTGTTGTCTGTCAGCCTCCAGGCGGCCGGGATACCTGACTCTAGTGTGACGAGCTGACGGTCAGGAAAACAGCAGGCGTTACTTAAATGCAACTAAGCCTTTTCGCAGCGCTAAATTTTACGGTGAAACAGGACGAAATGTTGAGAAAATAGCCGTATTTACAATCGGCTAGCGGTAATTGGCCCTGAAAACGGAAAAGGCATTGACTCACCTGCCATTGACCGTATAATTCTTCGCGTTTCACCACCGCGAAGTACACGCATATCAGTGCGCCCTTAGCTCAGTTGGATAGAGCAACGGCCTTCTAAGCCGTAGGTCGTAGGTTCGAATCCTACAGGGCGTGCCATTTCATTTCATAGAGTTACGCCTCTTTCACATCCTCCTGATTTCCGTTGTGGGACATATTTGGGACATCGCCCCTAAAATTTACCGGTCAAGAAGGACATTTATGTGGTATCTACTCGCAACTTCGCTTGCCGCACTCTCCCTTAATAAAAGCCTGGCTTACCTGATGCTGGGATTAACGGCATTTCTGGGCTGGAAACAGGGCATTCTTGACGCCCCGGCGCTGCTGGTTATTGCATCAATCGTTGTTGGCTGGTCTGTTGTTGAATGGCTACGTAATAAAAATAATAAATATACATATCTGGTCGAAGGCCTGTGCGTGGCCATCGCCGTTGCCCTGGTTTTGCATCTGATCCCGGGTTTTCATAACCCCAAAGTGCTGGATGCTGTCGTCGTAGGTCCGCAAAGCATACCGTTCAGTATGTACTTTAATATGGACAAGGCAGTGGTGCCGTTCTTTTTAATTACGTGCATGCCAACGTTATTCGTCGCAAAACCCCTCTATAAAGCGGGCAAGGTCGGCTGGGGAATATTGGTTCTTGCGATACCCGTGCTGTTACTTCTGGCTGTTGCGTTGGGCGGACTTAGAATTGAGCCGCATGCGCCTGAATGGTTCGCTCAATTTGCCCTTGCGAATATTTTTTTCGTCTCTTTGGCTGAGGAAGCCTTGTTCAGAGGCTACCTGCAGCAACGCTTGTCCCGGATTATTCATCCTGTTGTCGCGCTGTTGATTGCCTCAGTCATCTTTGGACTGATGCATTATAGCGGCGGTTTACTACTGATTATTTTTGCCAGCCTCTCCGGCATTATTTACGGCCTGGCGTGGATGTGGAGCGGCAGGCTCTGGGTTGCAACGTTATTCCATTTTGGGCTGAACTGCGTGCATTTATTGTTCTTCACCTATCCTATGTATGCCCCTCATGCGGTTATGTGATGCTTTTTAAATTAGTCGCCTTATAAATTTAGCGACCTCCGGATAAGCATAAAAAGCCCCGCAAGATCGGGGCTTTTATATCTGCCGGGCGCATGAATAACAGATTTACCTTCGCGTCATAATGAATAGAAGGCTAATGAATTTCACTGTAGGCAGGCTTAAGGTTTTCTTAATCTAAAAATTATCTCTCATTAAAATTTGGATTTTTATCATTCTAAAATCTGCTAAAAAGAAATTTTACACTTTTACGACTAAACCAGATTGATACTAATTATCATTAGCGTTGTTGTATGCTTTAATCCTGTCCCACAAAGCTATGAGTCGTTAATCCCGTTGGTCTATAAAGGATATGTTCATGAATTCTCGCCTGCTGTCCTGCTTCTCGCTTGCCTTGTTGTCTTCATCCCTTTTCCTTTCCACACAAGCGGTTGCCGCTGATAACAACGAAGGTATCGTTGTTTATAACGCGCAGCACGAAAACCTGGTGAAGTCGTGGGTTGACGGTTTTACCAAAGAAACCGGCATTAAAGTCACTCTGCGTAATGGCGATGACAGCGAGCTGGGTAACCAGCTGGTTCAGGAAGGCAGCGCGTCCCCGGCAGACGTATTCCTGACGGAGAACTCGCCTTCAATGGTGCTGGTGGATAACGCCAACCTGTTTGCGCCATTGGATGCAGACACCCTGAAGCAGGTACCGGCAGAATATCGTCCGGCGCACGGCCGCTGGATTGGCATCGCGGCCCGCAGCACGGTGTTTGTGTATAACCCGGAAAAGCTGAACGAACAGCAGCTGCCTGAATCGCTGATGGATCTGGCAAAACCCGAGTGGAAAGGCCGCTGGGCGGCATCACCGTCAGGCGCGGATTTCCAGGCCATCGTGAGCGCGATGCTGGCGCTGAAAGGCGAAAAGGCCACGCTGGAATGGCTCAAGGCGATGAAAGCCAATTTCGTTGCCTATAAAGGCAATAGCACCGTGATGAAAGCGGTCAATGCCGGTCAGATTGATGGCGGCGTGATTTATCACTACTACCGTTTTGTCGATCAGTCCAAAACCGGTGAAAACAGCAAAAACACCCAGCTTTACTACTTCAAACACCAGGATCCGGGCGCGTTCGTGAGCCTCTCTGGCGGCGGCGTGCTGGCGTCCAGCAAACACAAAGCGCAGGCGCAGGCCTTCATCAAATACATTACCGGTAAAGAAGGCCAGGAAAGCCTGCGGACCAACAACGCCTTTGAATATGCCGTGGGCGTGAACGCGGCCTCAAACCCGAAACTGGTCCCGCTGAAAGATCTTGATGCGCCGAAAGTTGAACCTTCAACGCTCAACAGTAAAAAAGTTATCGAGCTGATGACGCAAGCCGGCCTGCTGTGATCCTGAGAGTGAAGTGAACGTCTTATGTCTGGTCTGAGTCTCGACATCGGAAAAAACAGAGTGCAGGAGCCTGCCCGCAGGCGTCCTGCACTGCCGATGGTTGCGTTAGCTGTATTGTTTTCATTGATGGCGCTTCTGCCTTTGGGGTTTATCATTGCCATTGGCATTGAGACCGGCTGGGAAACCATTAAGGCGCTGGTGTTTCGCCCGCGTGTTGCTGAGCTGCTCAGCAACACGCTGTGGCTGACGGCTTTAGCGGTTCCGCTGTGTATCGTGACGGGCGTGGCAATCGCCTGGCTCACGGAGCGCACGCAGCTTGCCGGGCGAGGGATCTGGTCCGCACTGGCGGTCGCCCCGCTGGCGATCCCCGCGTTTGTGCAAAGCTACGCCTGGGTGAGCGCTGTCCCGTCCATGCACGGGCTCTCCGCGGGCGTGTTCCTCTCGGTTCTTGCCTACTATCCGTTTATCTATATGCCGGTTGCGGCGGTGCTGCGTCGCCTTGACCCGACGCTTGAAGATGTCGCCGCTTCGCTGGGTACGCCGCCGTGGCGGGTCTTTTTCCGCGTGGTGCTGCCCCAGCTCAAGCTCGCTATCTGCGGCGGCGCGCTACTGGTGGCGCTGCACCTGCTGGCGGAATATGGCCTGTACGTGATGATCCGCTTTGATACCTTCACCACGGCAATTTATGACCAGTTCCAGTCTACCTTCAGCGGCCCGGCGGCGAACATGCTGGCGGGCGTGCTGGCCTTGTGCTGTCTGGCTATATTAATGCTGGAAGGCGTGACGCGCGGAAAAGCACGCTACGCGCGCATTGGCGCCGGGGCCGCGCGCGAGCAGAAATGCTGGCCGCTGAAGCCTGCGGCCGCCGCGCTGGGCCAGCTGTTTTTCATCGTGCTGATTGTTCTGGCGCTGGGCGTGCCGTTAATTGTCCTGTGTCGCTGGATTTGGCTCGGCGGAGTGCAAAACTGGATGAGTGCCGATCTCTGGCATTCCCTGCGCCAGACGCTGATGCTCGGCGTGGGCGGCGCGCTTCTGACGACGGCGTGCGTGATCCCCATCGCGTGGCTGGGTATTCGCTATCCGCACCGCATCTTCCGGATGCTGGAAGGGTGCATCTATATCACCAGTTCGCTGCCGGGCATCGTCACGGCGCTGGCGCTGGTCACCGTCACCATTCATTTCGCTCGTCCCATTTACCAGACGGAAATTACCCTGTTCCTTGCCTACCTGCTGATGTTTATGCCCCGCGCGCTCATCAACCTGCGGGCGGGGATTGCGCAGGCGCCGGTCGAGCTGGAGAACGTGGCGCGCAGCCTGGGCAGCACGCCCGCGAAGGCGCTCTGGAGCGTCACGATGCGGCTGGCCGCGCCGGGTGCGGCGGCGGGGGCCGCGCTGGTTTTCCTCGGCGTCAGCAACGAGTTGACCGCCACGCTGCTGCTCTCTCCGCTGGGCACGCGCACGCTCTCCACCGGATTCTGGGCGCTGACCAGTGAAATTGACTATGTGGCCGCCGCGCCTTACGCGATGCTGATGATCCTGATTTCACTCCCGCTGACCGCCATTCTCTATATGCAGTCGAAAAAAATTGCAGGGCTATGACATGCTTGAATTAACCGCCATTTCTAAATCGTTTTCTGATGTGCAGGTGCTCGACAGCTTAAACCTGAGCGTGGCGCCGGGGAGCAGGACGGCGATTGTCGGGCCGTCCGGGTCGGGGAAAACCACGCTGCTGCGTATTCTGGCCGGGTTCGAAACGCCTGACACCGGGCGCATTGTCATGCAGGGGAGAACGCTGTTCGATGAAAACAGTTTTGTTCCCGCCCACCTGCGCCGGATTGGTTTTGTGCCTCAGGAGGGTGCGCTGTTCCCGCACCTCAATGTGGCAGACAACATCGCCTGGGGGCTGGACGGCACTCGCCACGAGAAGCGCCAGCGCGTTGAGGCGCTGATGGAGATGGTTTCTCTGGACAGGCAGCTCGCAACGCACTGGCCCCACGAGATTTCCGGCGGACAGCAGCAGCGCGTGGCGCTTGCCCGTGCGCTGGCACAGCGTCCTTCACTGATGCTGCTGGATGAACCATTCTCGGCTTTGGATACCGGCCTTCGCGCGATGACGCGTAAGGCAACGGCCGATCTGCTGGCCGAAGCGGGCGTGGCCTCGATTCTGGTCACCCACGATCAGAACGAAGCGTTGTCCTTTGCCACGCAGGTTGCCGTCATGCGCTCCGGGCGCTTCACGCAGGTCGGGACGCCTTATGACGTTTACACCCGTCCCGTTGACGAAGAGACGGCGCTGTTTCTTGGCGATGCCGTGATCCTCCCTGCTCAGCTCGCTGCCGGGTATGCCGTGTGCGCGCTGGGTGAAGTGCCGACGGACAACGCGCAGGCGACAGGACAGGGCAGGGTAATGATGCGTCCTGAACAATTACGCGTGACGGCATGTGCAGCGCATGAAAGCCCGATCTCGATTCTCGACGTGGACTTCACCGGCCAGCTGTCAACGCTCACCCTGGGATTAGCCGGGCAGCAGCAGCCCGTAATTCTGAAGACCGTAAGCCAGCCAGGATGGAACCCGGGCACGGCGGTACGCATTGATATTGCTGGCACCGCGCGGGTATTCGAATATTCTTAATATTCGTTAGTAATTTCATGCAACGGGTTGTTATAAAAGATTTTTCCCGAACGCATGGCAATTCCTGAGATTCTCTACCATGCTCATAAAACCTCACCACAATGCGTGAGGTTTTTCGTAGTTGCTGATTAATCTCAAGGAAAAAGGTTATGAAAAAGACGACTGCTATTTTGTTGGGAACGGCGTTACTGTTTACGACCAATGCTTTTGCTGCCCAGCTACTCACTAAAAGCGAGTTCAAGAAAGTTGCATCTCAATATAAAAAAATCGGTACGGTAAACACCTCGAATGAAGTATCGGTGGATGATGCGAAAAAAGAACTGATTGAGAAAGCCGATAAGCAAGGTGCGGATGTCCTGGTGCTCACTTCAGGGAACACCAACAATAAAATTCACGGTACGGCCAATATCTACAAGAAAAAATAATGTTATTGCAGCCACCCCCGAAGCGGGGTGGCCGTTCCCCCTCTTTTCTCGCCAAATCTCCTCATGAACGCGGTTACACTTGCTAACGCATAGATAATGCGTATAGTTCTCATTTGCATTGCATTCAATACATTCTAAGGCCCGACAACGGGTCATTTTTGCGCGCACTTTAAAATGAGTTAACGATGAACAACACCATCATGCACAAAACGCTGCTGGCGCTCGCCGTTGCCGCGGCGACACATTCCGCCTTCGCGGCGGACAATCAAAAAGAGGACACCCTTGTTGTCCAGACTGCTCCAGCCAGCGATTTCAAACCCGGTGGCGACCAGTTGGTACCGGCCTTTCTTGACGGACAGGTGGCGAACGGCGGGCGCATGGGGATGCTGGGCCAGCAGAACGCCATGGACGTGCCGTTCAACATCATCAGCTACACCTCGAAGCTGGTGGAAGATCAGCAGGCGAAAACCATTGCCGATGTCGTCGCGAACGACGCGGGCGTGCAGTTCGTTCAGGGGTACGGCAACAGCGCGGAGACCTACCGCATCCGTGGCCTGAAGTTCGACGGCGACGACATGACCTTTGGCGGCCTGTCCGGCGTGCTGCCGCGCCAGGTGGTGGATACCCAGATGGTTGACCGCATCGAGATCTTCAAAGGGGCCAACTCGCTGATGAACGGCGCGGCAAGCTCCGGCGTGGGCGGGATGATTAACCTTGAGCCAAAACACGCGGGCGAACTCCCGCAGGCGAAAGTCGGCGTGGACTACACCTCGGATTCCCAGATTGGCACCACGCTGGATGCGGGCCGTCGCTACGGTGACAGCGACCAGTTCGGCGCGCGGGTGAACCTGGTTCATCGCGAAGGGGAAACCGGCATACCGAATGACCGCCGCCGCACCACGCTACTCTCTACCGGCCTGGATTACACCGGCGACCGCTTCCGCACCTCGCTGGATCTGGGCTATCAGAAGAAAACCTTCCACGGCAGCCCGACCAGCGTCAATATTTCCGCGGTGGATTTCGTTCCGGAGCCGCCGAAAAACGATCGCAACTTCTCGCAGAAGTGGGCCTACAGCAATATCGAAAACGAATTTGGGATGTGGCGCAGCGAGTACGACATCACCGACGGCTGGACCGCCTATACCGGTCTTGGCGCGCAGCACGCGCACGAGGAAGGCATCTACAGCGCGCCGAAGCTGGTGGATAAAAGCGGCAAGGCAACGGTCAGCCGTCTCGACACCAACCGCATCAGCGATTCCGTCAGCGGCATGGCGGGCGTTCGCGGTAATTTCAATACAGGCTTCGTCTCGCACAAGGTCAACATTGGCTATTCGGCGATGACCAAAAACGAAAAAATCGCGTGGAAAATGTCGGCGGCGAAAGATAACCCGACCACCAACATCTACCACAACACCGGCGTCGATATGCCGGACAGCACCAACTTCAATGGTTCCGGCGGAAAGTACAGCGATCCGCTGACCAGCGGGCGCACCCGTACCCAGGGCTGGCTGCTGAGCGATACGCTGGGCGTGCTGGACGACAAGCTGCTGTTCACCGCAGGTGCCCGCCATCAGAAAGTCGTCATTCGCGGGTATAACAAAGTCACCGGTGCGGAAAACGCGGCGGACGGTTTCGACGGTAGCCGCTGGATGCCCACCTACGGCGTGGTCTACAAGCCGTGGGAGGAAATTTCCCTTTATGCAAACCACACCGAAGCGCTGCAGCCGGGCAAAACCGCACCTAACACCGCCACCAACTACGGCCAGAGCACCGGTATCGTTCACTCTAAGCAGAACGAAGTGGGCGTGAAGGCGGACTTCGGCCGCGTGGGCGGATCGCTTGCGCTGTTCGAAATCAAAATGCCGTCGGCGATCCTCGACAACAGCGGCCACTACGGCCTGGACGCCGAGCAGCGAAACCGTGGCGTGGAGCTGAACGTCTTCGGCGAGCCCGCGCTGGGGATGCGTCTGAACGCCAGCGCTACCTGGCTGCAGGCCGAACTGACCAAAACCAAAAATGGCGTGAATCAGGGTAACGATGCGATCGGGATTCCGAACTTTTACGCCGTGCTGGGCGCTGAGTACGACATCAAGCCGATTGACGGCCTGACCGCCACCGCCCGCGTGAACCACTCCGGCGCGCAGTACGCTGACCTGGCAAACACCAAAAAGCTGGACAGCTACACCACGCTGGATCTGGGAATGCGTTATCGCTTCGCGGTGAACCACAATGAAAACCAGATGACGGTTCGCGCGGGCATCGACAACGTGACCAATGAAAACTACTGGGCCAGCGTGGATGATTCCGGTACCTATATTACGCAGGGCGAACCGCGCACCTTTAAGGTTTCGGTTGGCTACGCGTTTTAAGCGTTCCATCTCGTTATCCGGGGCAGGGATGCCCCAATCCCTTGCTACCTCCAGCATGAAGTGTTAAAACGTGCCCCTTCTAAAAAAGAGACAGGGGTAGGACGTGAAAGACGCGTCATCCGCTTCAGGCCATGGTAGCGCTGAAGCCTCGTCGGATCAGAATCCGACGCTGCAACGTGGTTTGCAAAATCGACATATTCAGTTAATTGCCCTTGGCGGCGCGATCGGTACCGGGCTGTTTCTCGGCATCGGCCCCGCTATTCAGATGGCTGGCCCGGCGGTGCTGCTGGGTTACGGTATCGCCGGGATTATCGCCTTCCTGATCATGCGCCAGCTTGGTGAAATGGTCGTTGAAGAGCCGGTGTCAGGCTCCTTCGCGCACTTTGCTTATAAATACTGGGGTCCGTTTGCAGGCTTCCTGTCCGGCTGGAACTACTGGGTAATGTTCGTGCTGGTGGGGATGGCGGAGCTGACCGCCGCGGGCATTTACATGCAGTACTGGCTGCCGGATGTTCCGACGTGGATCTGGGCGGCGGCCTTCTTCATCATTATTAACGCCGTTAACCTCGTCAACGTGCGCCTGTATGGCGAAACCGAGTTCTGGTTTGCGCTGATCAAGGTGCTGGCGATTATCGGGATGATCGGCTTTGGCCTGTGGCTGCTGTTCTCCGGCCACGGCGGCGAGCGCGCCACGATCGACAACCTGTGGCAGCACGGCGGCTTCCTGGCGACCGGCTGGAAAGGGCTGATCCTCTCCCTGGCAGTGATCATGTTCTCCTTCGGTGGACTAGAGCTGATCGGCATTACCGCCGCGGAAGCGCGCGACCCGCATAAAAGCATTCCCAAAGCGGTCAACCAGGTCGTGTACCGGATTCTGCTGTTCTACATCGGCTCGCTGGTGGTGCTGCTGGCACTCTATCCGTGGGTGGAAGTGAAGTCCGACAGCAGCCCGTTCGTGATGATTTTCCACGATCTGAACAGCAACGTGGTGGCCTCGGCGCTGAACTTCGTCATTCTGGTGGCGTCTCTGTCGGTCTATAACAGCGGCGTTTACTCCAACAGCCGCATGCTGTTCGGCCTCTCCGTGCAGGGCAACGCGCCGAAGTTCCTCACCCGCGTCAGCCGTCGCGGCGTGCCGGTGAATTCCTTGTTCCTTTCTGGTGCTATCACCTCGTTGGTGGTGCTGATTAACTATCTGCTGCCGAAAGAGGCCTTTGGCCTGCTGATGGCGCTGGTTGTTGCCACGCTGCTACTGAACTGGATCATGATCTGCCTTGCGCACCTGCGCTTTCGCGCCGCGATGCGCCGCAAGGGACGCGAGACGCAGTTCAAAGCGCTGCTTTACCCGGCGGGGAACTATATCTGTATCGCTTTCCTCGGACTGATTCTGGTGCTGATGTGCACCATGGATGAGATGCGTCTTTCGGCGATGCTGCTGCCGGTGTGGGTTATCTTCCTGTTTGTGGCGTTTAAGCTTTCCCGCAAAAAGTGATCTGCTTTTCTCCCTCTCCCCGTGGGAGAGGGCCGGGGTGAGGGCACCAGACTGCACCTGCCTTCACGCCCGGCAACCCACCTCACCGATGCTGTAGGGTCAACGAGCGAATATCGTTCCCGGTCGGGGACTGGTGAATACGCAGCCCAAATTCATCCACCACTGCGAAAATATGGTCGAAGATGTCGGCCTGAATCTCCTCATATTCTGCCCAGACCACCGTGTTGGTGAAGGCATATATTTCAATCGGCAAACCATTCGCATCAGGCGCTAGCTGGCGCACCATCAGCGTCATATCTTTGCGAATACGCGGATGGTTGCGCAGATATTCATTCAGGTAGGCGCGGAAGGTCCCAATATTGGTCATCTTACGCAGATTTAATACTGACTCCCCTTCACCGTTCTTCTGATTCCACAGGCTAATTTCCTCATGTCGCGCGGCCAGATAGGGCTTCAGCAGCTTCGCCTGAATGAGTTTCTGCTGCTCCTGCTCGTCGAGAAAATGAATGCTGGTGGTATCAATATTCAGGCTGCGCTTAATGCGTCGCCCGCCGGAGGCCGACATGCCGCTCCAGTTGATAAAGGCGTCGGAGACCAGCGCCCACGTCGGAATGGTGGTGATGGTGTTATCAAAATTGCGCACTTTAACGGTGGTCAGACCGATGTCCGTTACCGTGCCGTTGGCACCGTATTTCGGCATCTCCAGCCAGTCGCCGAGCTTGAGCATGTCGTTGGCGGAAAGCTGGATCCCGGCCACAAGTCCGAGTATCGGGTCCTTAAACACCAGCATCAGAACGGCGGCCATGGCGCCCAGACCGCTGATCAGAATCGCCGGGGACTGGCCGATCAGCAGGGAGATAATCAATATCCCCACCAGGATGGCGCTCACCAGCTTGATGCCCTGGAAGATCCCCTTCAGCGGCAGCTGTGACGCGGTGGCCATTTTCTGCGACAGATTAAAAATCACGTCCAGCAGCGAGAAGAAGGAGAGCAGGGCATACACCATGACCCACAGCTTTGCGCAGGTAGTGAGAATTTCCGCCGCTTCGCTGCCCTTTTGCAGCCACAGTACCGCCTGAACGTTGACGATTATCCCCTGAAGGGTGAAGGCCAGACGGTGAAATAATTTATTCTGGGTAATGATCTGCAGCCATAAATGGCTGCTGGCCTGCGCGCGCTTTTCGAAAGCGCGAAGCACCACTTTGTGCAGAATAAAATGAACGATGATGGCGGTAAGAAAAATAATACCAAAGATAATCACTAAAGAGGTGGTGTGATTAATTTCAATGCCTAACTCTTCAACCTGAGCAATTAATTCCTGCATAACGTCTCCTGTATTGATGCAGCCCCATAATGGCGGCTGCGGATCTATTATGCAAATTCCCGGGCTTATTTGGTGGCCTGGCAGACCTTCACCACCGGCAGGCACAGGCTATGGCGGATGCGCAGCGTCGCCAGGGCAAGCGCCACCATCATCGCCGTTTCCACCATCAGGAAGACGTTCACCGCCTGGGTGTAATCCCCGTGATGGTTTTGCAGCGCGTGCAGCAAAATCGCGCCAAAAATGGCCGGGCCAAGCCCCAGCGCGGCCTGCTGCAGCGTGCTGAGAATGGCGCTCGCGGCCCCCGCGTCGTCAGGCTGAATATCGCGCATCCCGATGCGGTAGAAGCTGTTCACGATCAGCGCCTGCCCGTAGCCGACCAGCCCGGTCGCGGGCGCCAGCGTCAGGGCGGTATTCTCCATTCCCCAGACGCGGAACGTAGCGATCAGCGCCAGCAGGCCGGCAATCTGGATCGCCAGACCCGTCAGCAGAATGGTACTGGTGCTGTAGCGAGCAATCAGCCTCGGCGCGAACCACGCCGAAATAAAGTAAGTTACGCCCAGCGCGATAAAACTGTTTCCGGACTGCCACGGTGCCATCCCCAGACCGGTTTGCATGGTCAGCGCCATACAGAACATAAACCCGGACCAGACGCTGAAAAAGAGCATCGCAATCAGAATGCCAAAGCGAACGCTGCGAAGCTGCAGCAGGCGAGGCGGGATCAGCGGATGGGCATTCTCACGCTCCTTTTTGCGCGCATTCAGCGCCGTCAGCCAGCCCAGCGGAATAATGGCGAGAAGCATAACCTTCAGCGGCCACGACCAGTGCCACTGGGGGCCGAGCGCCATCGGGAACAGCAGGCAGCAAAGAATGATCGCCAGCAGCACGGTTCCGGTCCAGTCGATCCGTGACGGCGTCTCGCGACGGGTTTCGGGTACGAAATGGCGGCTCAGCCCCAGCACCACCAGACAGATCGGCACGTTGATGAAGAAGGCGTTACGCCAGCCCAGCCCGGCGATATCCGCCGACACCAGCCAGCCGCCGCCCATCTGTCCGACGATAAACGCAATCCCACCGATGCCGCCAAACAGGCTGATGGCCTTAGCGTGCGCCGTACCTTTCAGCGTCACGTGCAGCGTGGCAAGAATTTGCGGCACGATCAGCGCGGCTCCCGCCCCCTGGACGATGCGCGCGGCCAGCAGCTGTTCAATGTTGCCCGCCATCCCGCAGAGCAGCGAGGCCAGGCCAAAGCTCGCGACGCCCCACATGAACAGACGCCGACGGCCAAAGTTATCCCCCAGCTTGCTGCCGAGCGCGAGGCAGACGGCGAAGGCCACGCCGTAGAGGGCGACTATCAGCTCCAGCTCGGTGGCGGTGGCGTTCAGCGAGTGGGTGATGGCGTCCAGCGCGACGTTGGTGATTGAGGTATCAATCATCGGCAGCATCTGGCCGGTTAGCAGCAATATCAGGCCAGCGCGGCCCGGTGAAACAACTGACGTATTCATGGTAACTCCATTGCGTCATTCAACAGATGGTCGTAGCATCAACCATCTGATAAACGGGTACCAGTTCTTGCTTATACTGGTACTGGCACTACCATGCAGGGGGATTTATGGCCTTGATGTCTGAACCCGTCGTCTCACTTCAGGATGACACCCGAAAACAGCTGGGGGCATTTTTACGCGCGCGACGTGAAAGCCTCGATCCGCAGCGTCTCGGCCTGCCGCGCAGCGGTCGTCGCCGCACGCCGGGTCTGCGCCGGGAAGAGGTGGCGATGCTCGCGGATGTGGGCGTGACCTGGTACACCTGGCTTGAGCAGGGCAGGGACGTCAATCCGTCCAGCTCGGTGATGGCGGCTGTGGCAAAAGCGCTGCAATGCACTCCGACCGAGGCCCGACACCTGTTTGTGTTAGCCGGGCTGCCGCCGGGTGAAGCCCCGCAGGCGGTCTGCTGCGAGGGTATCAGCGAGGGCACGCGCCGCCTGCTGGATACGCTGATGCCTAAACCCGCCAGCATTCAGAAACCGAATTTCGACATCGTGGCGTGGAACGACAGCTTTGGGCACCTTATGGGCGTCGATTTCAATGAAATTCCGCCGGAAGACCGCAACTGTATTTACCTGTTCCTCACCCATCCGGCGTGGCGCGCTCGTCTCGGCAGACGTGACGATGTGCTGCCCATATTTGTCTCCTATTTCCGGGCGGCGATGGCCGAGCACCGGGGCGATCCGCTGTGGGAGGCCAAACTGGCGCGCTTCTTTGCGGTGTCGGAAGAGTTTAAAACCCTGTGGCACCAGCGCAACGACGTGCGCGGCGTGGAGAACCAGCTCAAGCTGTTTACCCATCCCGAGCTGGGGGATTTTACGCTGCAGCAGATGTACTGGTACTCCGCGCCGCGAAACGGGTCGCGGCTGCTGGTGTATTTACCAGTGGATGAGGCGGGAGAAAGGGCAATGGCATGGTTGGCGGAGCAGAACAAATAAACCTGGTTTACCGGGTCAGTAGTTATCCGGAAGCCTGTTTATTGCCATTAAGAGCCCACGTTCAATTTTAATATAGTTGCCTGTTTTCAAATCGCTCAGGATCTTCATAATTCGACTGCGCGAAAGATGAGTCTTTTCCTGTATGTAGTCACAGGCATTAACAGACAGACGAAGGTCTTCCTTCTCTGTCATCAGTGACACAAGATTAAGGCGAATTAACTCATAAGTAGACAACCCAACCGAAGTTTCATGAGCTTCCAGTAATCGTTTAATGGCGTACATATACGAATAGGCGGCCTCCTGCCAAAGATTGCGATTGTTAATAATTGCAAATGTAGATTTTAGCGGTTTGATTTCATATCTAATTTCACCGCAGGCCTGCATATAAAATCCCGCATTGGTATCAATAAGATTATTCATACCAACGATCATCGGGGCTTCGATAAACTTCAGCAGAAGCCGGTCTCTCGTGCGGTAGACGGCGACGATGCCGGAATGGAGTATGAATGTCATTGGTTTTTCATGCTGATCCAATGAAATGATTTGCCGTTGGTGTCCTACCCTGACGCGCTCCGGTTCAGAGAGTTCATGTATAAGTTTTATAATATAATTTTCAGGTTTCATAGCGTACAACATACCCTGAGAAATATCACTACGAGTATTTCAGAGGTTGATAAAAGTAGTGGAAGTGAGAACAAGGTTATAAATGACACCATGGGCACACGCAATATATAACATGTTATCTTATAGAGGCTGAGAGGATGAAGGATGTTTAACGTACAGGCGATGAGGAAACCGCGTTGAATGCAGCCAGCAAAGACGCAAAGCGAGAGAAAATCATGATATCCCTTTCAGCACCCTACAATGAAAAAAAGACCGAAAACGACCATCCTTGAGCCGCATCCGAGAGAAAAACCCGTTTGTTAGTTATACGTGAATGACATCGTGATAACGGAGCTGATTTTTCCCGGTGTCGCGCCACCGTCTTTACTGAAAGCGCGAGTATGCATCTTAAAGGTGGGTGTCGTGCCTGCGGAGGCAATATCAATAGTCGCCGTTTTGCCATTGCCGTAAGCTTCATTAGCCAAACCTTCAAGCTGAACAGCGATATTTTTAGCCGCTTTGTCTTCTCCCGCATCTACCGCCGTGTTGCTGTACAGCGTGTTAGGATCGCCAGCATCGGCTGTGCCATGAAATGTCGCGGTTATGGTTGAAGTACCCGCCGGGCAGCTTTTGAAAACGACGTTAATTGGTACCCATGCAGAACCGCTTCCTGCTGCGTTCAGATCGGCGCTTTGCAGTTGATCGCCTAAAGAGATGTTTAACGACTCACTTCCCGTATCGATTACGCAAGGTGAGGCGACAATATTGCCCGTTACGGTAATTTGTACTGGGTCAGCGGCAAACGCGGAGTGAGCCGAGACGACAGTAAGAAAAATACAGGCTGTTGATGATAAAAAGAATTTTTTCACATTGAACATAGTAATGGCCATTTAAGCAGATTTTGAGTGCATCTTGCCCACAGCGCCGAAGTCGCTAATGACGCTGAATTGAATATTTCCGGAATTAACCCCCGCAGGGAGCGTAAACGATGTTGTTTTGCCCGGTGATGCATAGGAGACATTCGTAAGTTTTTTTCCGGCAACACTTATTTCATTGAAATTAATGTAGCAGGGCGTCGGATTGTTGATATTCAGTTGGTTGCCGGAAATATGCCAGCTGAGTTTGTCGCTTTCTTTCTCTACGTCCAGGTTTTTCAGCGAGTCCGGGCGATAAATCAGTTTAATGCTGGTTGATACCGCAATCTGTAACGTATTTTTTTCACGTGGCGCAGATGGGATTGCCTTAACACGTAGCCAGAACATGGACTCTTTATCTTGTGGAAGATTGCCTGACTGGATAACGCGCATTAGGTTTTCTTTCCCTCCATCAAGGCGATAAAGCGGAGGGGTGATGATGAAGGGCGGTTTTTGCTGACTACTCTCAAGATTATCGATAACCGTCTGAATAAGATAAGGACTACTGTCTGGATTACGAACGCTGAGTGACACTTCTTTTTTTGCACCTGCATAGACGAGGCGTGTTCCGCCAATATTGACCGTTGCGTGAGCCATCTGGCAGGTGGCGGCGACAGTGCAGCCAAGCAGTAAAATAGTAATAATTTTCACGGTAAAACTCCGAGAGATAATATATGTCTCCTTAATGGGAAAGACAGTTTTCCATGCTGATGCTGTAATTCTAAGTGCCGCTAAGGGTATTGTCCTTCTAAACAATATCCTATTTAGGATCCAAGAAAGGATCGTATTTCATTTTGACTAAAAAGTTAATATTGTAAAAATACCCTTGTAAATAAAATATTGTTACAACATGCTGAGTGTTTTTTCGCTGAAAAATAATGTTTTATTTGTGAGAACAGGATTTTTCTTTTTTATTATAGGTATCTGGAGTTTTAAATGAAGAAGCATATGTTAGCTGTAGTTATGGCATCTATTATGGCAAGCGCTACCTGTGCACAGGCGGCAAGCACTACGACCGTTAACGGTGGTAATATTAAGTTTATGGGTTCTGTGGTAGACGCACCGTGCGCTGTTGCCCTGGAATCTGAAGACCAGGTTGTCCATATTGATCAAATTACGTTGAAAAGCCTCGGCGCTAAAGATGCCGTTTCTGGCCAGTCTAAGCCGTTCTACGTGACCCTGACTAACTGCGATGTCAGCACTTATACGAATGCCGCTATCAGTTTCAGCGGTCAGTCAGACGCTATAACTGCAGGTGCTTTGGCTAACACCGCAGGTTCTGGCGGAGCAACTGGCGTGGCTTTGCGCCTGTTTGGGCCAGATGGTAAGGCGATGGATGTTAACTCTGGTACCGCATCTGACACCATTCCGCTGTCAAAAGGCGACAACACCATTCCTATGAGTGTTGATTATCTGACAACTGGCGATAAACCAACTGCGGGTGCTGTTGAAGCTGTTGCAACATTCCAGATCATCTATTCCTGATTGCTTTATTTATCCCCCTCTGGAATTCCGGGGGGGATATTTCTGGCGCTTCATCATTATTTTTTTATTGAGATAAACATGTTTCGTCTGATAGCACTGATAATTTTCATTCAACTGCTATTGATTCAGCCAGGTATTAGTAGCGATATATCAACCGTGGGAAAAGTGCATTTCTATGGTGCTGTGGTTAATAGCTCATGTTCAATTGATACGCAGAGTTTTGACCAGAGTGTCATGATGGGTCAAGTCCGCACCGGTTCATTTTTAGGGCCAGGAAGTTGGGCTGAACCGGTCACCTTCTGGATTAAGCTTGAAAATTGTGCCACTTCAACCAGCGAGTCGGCAAGCGTCACCTTCAACGGACTGGCTGATCTTAAGGATCCACAGGTCTTTCAGGCAGGTTTTGGCTCTGGTGCTGCAAAGGGCGTCGGAATTGGTATTTTTGATATGAGAGGCAACCAGGTGATCCCTGATAGCCAACCTCTCGCAAAAATGCCGCTGATTGCGGGAGAAAACACATTACTGTTTACCGCCCGATATCGCTCTGTATCGATGCCCGTTACGGCGGGGGATGCCAGTGCGGCCGTCACTTTCTCGGTGATTTATCAGTAAGTAAAAATGGATAAGTACTCACCAGGATGTTTTTTATTTTTTTGGATTTTTAAAATGAAAACCTTTATTTCAACGTTGCTCTTATTAATGATCTGCTTGGGAAATAGTCATTTAGTTTATGCAGAAGGGATCGCGCTGGGGGCCACCCGAATCATTTATCCGCTGGGTGAAAAACAAACCAGCATCAATGTTGTTAACACCAATAAGAAAGAGACGTTTTTGGTGCAATCTTGGGTATCCGATCCGCAGGGTAATAAATCCACACAGTTTACCGTGACGCCGCCATTGTTTGTGATGAAGCCTGAAAAAGCGAACGTTCTGCGCATCATGTACGTAGGCCCAAAACTTCCGGAAGATCGCGAGTCAGTATTTTACTTCAATAACAAAGCAATACCTTCACTCGATAAAAAACAACTCCAGGGTAATACCTTACAGATCGCTACGCAAAGTGTGATCAAATTATTTGTTCGCCCTGCGCATTTAAAAATGAAATCAATGGATGCACCTGCAACGCTGCGTTGCCAGCGTAGTGGAAAAAGCATCACTATTACAAACCCTTCTCCCTATTTTGTTTCGCTGGTGAAATTCAGCGTTGGAGGGAAAGCATTGCCGAACAACATGGTTCCCCCGATGGGTAACCTTCAGGTAACGGCGCCGGATAATGCCCAGGGCAGTATTTCTTTCCAGACCATGAATGACTATGGCGCAGTAACCCCAGCACTAACATGCAATGCGTAATGCAGACAGGTCATAAGTTGTTATGAAACTTCGAAAACAAGCTCGAATGATTAATGCAGTCCGCTGGCGGTTATCTCCATTAGCGTTAGTTATTGGATCGGGTTTATTTTCCGGTGTTTTGCATGCAGAGAACTATTTTAATCCGGCTTTTTTGGCGGATGGTGAAAATCAGGTTGCCGATCTATCCCGCTTTGAAAACGACGGCAGCCAGGCCCCTGGGGTATATCGCGTAGACATTTATCTCAATAATGATTTTATCACCAGTCATGATGTCGAGTTTCAGGCCCGGCAAACGCAGAATTCCAGCGCCCCGTCATCCTCCGATGATACAGGTTTAACCGCCTGTTTATCCGGAAAAGTATTGGATGGTCTGGGTATCGATCTAAGTATTCCGCAAGACCGAAAACAGTCTGTAGACGGACAGTGTATCGACATCGCGACTTTAATTGAAGGGGCTAAAGCCAGTTTTGATTTTAGCAAGCAGCGCCTGGATCTCAGTGTGCCACAGGTTGCGCTTAAAAATAGCGCACGGGGCTACATTCCTCCGGAAAAATGGGATCAGGGGATCAACGCCCTGCTTCTGAACTACAACCTGAATGGCTCGAGACGAAAAGACAGCAGCGGCGAAGGTAGCAGCAATTTTCTGGGGCTAAACGGCGGCGTTAACCTGGGAGCATGGCGTTATCGTGACTATTCTACATTTAACCGTAGCACCAGTAGTAATGGAGAGACAACCAGCCAGTGGCAACATATTAGTGGTTTTCTGGAACGCACGATCATCTCGCTGAAAAGTGAACTGACGGTGGGTGACAGTTATACCAGTGGTGACGTGTTTGACAGCGTTAGCTTCCGTGGTGTTCAGCTAGCCTCAGACGACAATATGTTGCCGGACAGCCTGAAAGGCTTCGCCCCAACGGTGCGCGGTATTGCAAAAAGCAACGCTCAGGTGACGATCAAACAAAACGGATACGTTATTTATCAGACTTACGTAGCGCCTGGCGCCTTTGCAATAGACGATCTCTTTCCGACATCCTCAAGCGGGGATTTGACGGTAGAAGTAAAAGAGCAGGATGGTGCTATTACCTCCTATTCTGTCCCTTATTCCGCCGTCCCGTTACTACAGCGCGAAGGTCGTCTGAAATATTCTGCCACAGCCGCGAAGTACCGCACCAGCAACGAACAGCAAGATCAAGTCTCTTTCGCACAAGGAACATTAAGCTGTGGCTTGCCGCATGGTTTTACGCTGTATGGCGGCGCACAGCTGTCTGACAATTACAAGGCAATGGCGATCGGGACGGGGGTCAATATGGGCCACTGGGGCGCGCTGTCTGCGGATGTCACTCACGCCCAAAGTACGCTTATTGATGAGACCGAGCATAGCGGTCAGTCATTGCGTTTGCTTTATGCAAAATCGTTAAACGAAATAGGAACTAACTTCCAGTTATTGGGCTATCGCTATTCAACGTCAGGCTATTACACCTTTACGGATACTACGTACAAGCACATGGATGGCTATAACAGCAATCCGCTGAACGAGGATGATGATGATAACAACGATGTGCCGCACTGGTTCGACTACTACAACCTCTATTACACCAAGCGCGGAAAGTTGCAGGTCAATATTTCTCAACAGCTGAGTGGTTTTGGCTCCATTTATCTCAGCGGAAGCCAGCAAAGTTACTGGCATAACGATGATAAAGATACGCTGGTGCAGTTTGGTTATAACACCACCTGGAAGGATATTAATATCGGTTTGAGCTACAACTACAGCCAGATGTCCGGCCAACCCGTAGCCGACAAAATGATTGCATTCAACCTGTCGTTACCGATCGGTAAATGGCTCTCAGCGCAGGGAGCCTCGTCGTCAAATAACGCATTTGCGACGTACAGCATGAACCACGATAACCACGGTAGCGTCACCCAGAACGCCGGGATCAGCGGTACTCTGCTGGAAGGCAATAACCTGAGCTACAGCGTTCAGCAGGGCTACGGTAATCAGGGTACAGGTAATAGCGGTAATGCCAGCCTTGCTTATCAGGGCGGATATGGTAATGCCAACGTAGGTTACAGCTACGACAGCAGTAATTCTCAGCAGGTGACCTACGGCGTCGCGGGCGGCATCGTGGCGCATCGCCACGGCATTACTCTGAGCCAGCCGCTAGGGGAAACGAATGTCCTGGTTGAAGCGCCGGGTGCGGATAACGTTAAGGTTGAAAACTCCACCGGCGTGAAAACGGACTGGCGTGGATATGCTGTTGTGCCTTTCGCAACGACCTACCGTAAAAACCGTATAGGCCTGGACACCACAACACTGGGTGACAAAGTTGATCTTGAAAACGCGGTAGTAGACGTTATACCCACGCGAGGTGCACTGGTTCGTGCAACATTCCAGGCGCATGTCGGAAGCCGGGCATTATTTACGTTGATGCACAATAACAAACTAGTTCCCTTTGGGGCGACGGTAACACGAAATGATAATGGTATGGGTAGTATTGTAGGAGATGACGGACAGGCGTATTTGTCCGGGTTGGCACCGAAAGGTGAGTTGCAGGTGCAGTGGGGAGAAGGGGCTGAGCAAACGTGCCGGGCGAACTACCAGCTCCCTGCTGATGCAGAGAATTCCGCCATTACCCAGATGAAAGTCATTTGCCATTAAAAAGGATGCAAACGGTGGAATTGAATTTGAAATGCTTTTTTGTCGTGACTCTGACGCTGCTGGGGGGGATTTTTTGTGTTCCCTTTGCATCGACAGCAGATTCGACGTTAACGATAGCGGGCAATATTATTGCCAGTGGTTGTACTGTTCGATATCCGACCCCGACGGTGATGATTGGTGTATTTTCTGGGAAAGATTTTCCTACGGTAGGAAGCACCACAGCATTCAAAGCTATGAATATTGATTTAAAAGATTGCTATTCAAAATTAAAAAATGTTCAAGTGAGTTTTTCAGGTGTTACGGATAAAGATAATCCTGCTTTGTTGGCGATAACCGATATTGGGAAAGACAAGGTGTTAGCGACGGGGGTGGGAGTTGAATTGCTCGATAATAATTTTAAAACATTGCCATTTAATAGCGAAAAGCCATTGGTATATGAGCTCGACGGGGAAGAAAATACGCTATCATTTCTAATGCGTTACAAGTCGACAAAAGCACAGGTGACGCCAGGAGATGCCTCTGCTGTGATGTATTTTGATTTAATATATCAGTGAGTTTTTATAATGAAAAACACAAGGCGTTTTTTTATAATGTGCTTGCTTTTAAACGTATTCATATTTGATGTTGAAGCACATGATGGTACTGTAACTATATCTGGCACAATACAAGATAATACATGTGAGCTGGCTACAGACTCGCAAAATAAGACCGTTGAAATGGGTGTGCTGGCAGTCAATCAGTTTACAAGGAAGGGTAATCAAACGCCAGAAAAGGCCTTCTCAATTAATCTTATTAACTGTGGGCCTGCGGCAAGTGAAGCTTCTGTTACCTTTTCAGGTACACCCGACCCACAAGTCAATACCCTCTATTCTCTCGACCACAGTTCCGATGCGGCCACAGGTATTGCGCTGGGAATTTATGATAGTAATGCCCAACCGATCGCTCCGGGTGCTCAAAGCTTGGGTGTTGCGTTGGAACCAGGCCAGACATCAGTTGAGTTGGCGTTTACAGCGCGCTATGTATCTGTTGACGATAACGTTGAGATGGGGAGTGCGAATGTATATGTTACGTTTATAGTCAACTACGCATAATAAAATGCTGGAAAGGACAGAGAAATAGTAGATTTTTTTGATTATGCTAATAATATAACCGCGTCCACAAATTTTTAGGTATTCTATGTTCTCTTTTTTACGTTATTTATGTTTATCTGCACTGTTTTTTTCAACTCATTTACTTGCTTGCAGTGCAGATGCTTATTTTGGTCCAACTGATGACGTTCATTTTAATGATGTAATAGTGCAGCGAGATACCCCTGTTGGGACTGTTATTGCATCAGTGGCCGGTGAAATGAGTGGTGGTGAGTATTATTACGGGATTACTGACTGTGATATATATGTTGCAATGAATTATCAAGGGGCTGTTCCAGCACCAATAGAGCATGTTTATAATACAAATGTTCCAGGGGTAGGCATTCGTTTTTATTTCTCTACGTGGTCGCATGGCGGCGTTTATGCTTCACCTACACCAGGCACTTTTTTGGATCATTTTTCAACATCCATGAGCTATGGAATTAATCCCCCTGTTGTGGATTTAATAAAAACAGGAAATATTACGTCAGGATCTCTGGCAACTGGGAGTGTAGCTCATGTATATGCTTTGAATAATGAGAATACAAACGGGGATGTGACATGGAGCATAAATTCGCCTGCGGTTATTACACAAGTCGCCTGTGCCATAAATTCAGGTCCGTTGTCATTTCCAATTGGCAATGTTTTATCGGCCCAGTTTATATCTACTGGAACCGTATCTCAGGAAGTAAAAACTGTTGATTTAAAACTAGACTGTGATCCTGAAGCAAATATCAATTTCACATTGACTGGTGTACAAAACCCCGACTCATCAGACAGTAGTATTTTGGCATTAACGGGGCAGGGCCAGGACGATGCTAAAATTGCGGATGGTATTGGTGTCCAGCTTCTTTATAATGATAAACCGCTGAAATTAAACGAAAGACTGGAAATTAAACATTCCGCTGGCGGAAACGAAATTTTCCCTATTACTGCTCGATATATTCAAACTAAAGATAAGATTAAAGCTGGCATTGCAAATACCACCGCAACGTTGAATCTGACCTACCAATGACCTTCAATATGACAAACCGGGCAGGATGCCCGGCCTCACGTTTTACCCGTGCTTCATATCAATACGCTGCATAAACCGTTTCAGATCGCGCGCTTTCCTTAATGCCAGTTTCGATACGACTTCAGCGGGTACCGGCGTTTCGGGTTTAGGCATCACCGTCACCACCATTCTTCCCTCTTCAACCACAATTTCCACTGGCGCACTTCCGTACCGCGCTCATCACTGGATTTAATTACAGGCGTAATAATAACCAGAAGGAAGGGGAAGTCTGTTTAAAAATACTTAAACCTGCATTTATGACTTACCTGAATATATAAAAACCGCGTTAATCAACGCGGTTGAAATAGATTTCGATCCCCTATTATTTAAATCGAACGTCCCACGGCATTAGCCGATGTGCCCGCTGTTTTAATTTTTCTGCATCACCCTGACGATGTGAAAATAATAAAATATTAACCTGATCGTTCCAGGCGTCCTCTTCCATATGCAATTTTATCCATTCACCATTTTCTTTGGCGTATCGTTCCAGCTCATCGATATCGCCCGTCTGGTTGAAATGCCACAAATGAAGCTGGCTAAGATCGCGCTGATAGCGCATCTGCATGAGCCCCGGCACGTGTAAACCGGTAATGCTCTCAGGGAAAGCAAGTCTGCCCGTCTCAAAATTTCCCAGCACAATGCTGGCAAAAAAAAGCTGTGCAGAAAGCACTAAGCCATACAGTGCGATGAACACCAGCGGCCAACGTAACCGCGAACTGCGAACCTGAAATGTGCGGAGTTCTCCGTCTGCCGAGGCCATTAAAATCAGAATGGCAAAATAGTGCGCCACGGAATAATAGAGTGGAAACTCCACCTGAGTGTGCAGCAGAATCGGCAAGGTGGTGAGCAGTGCCGCCCACTGCCACAGGCTTTTTCGCCTCAGGAAAAGAATTATCCAGCCCCACAGGAGACAC
Organism: Enterobacter cloacae complex sp. S3; assembly: GCF_014930495.1. NCBI lineage: Bacteria > Pseudomonadati > Pseudomonadota > Gammaproteobacteria > Enterobacterales > Enterobacteriaceae > Enterobacter > Enterobacter cloacae complex sp. S3. Next base: position 44,523 of record NZ_JADBRD010000037.1, read on the forward strand.
AGCCCGCCCGCCAGCGCCATCACGCCGCCCTCCGCCCAGATAAACAGCGTCTCATTGTGCGGGTGTTGCATCATTTCTCGGCTTGGATTATCGAACGGCAGCGCGGCCATAAAATTCTGGAAGGCGGGTTCAAACATTCCTAACCCCCAGCCCCGCCAAGGATGAACGCCGATCATACGTAGCGTGTATTCCAGGGTTAACATCCGCTGATTGCTGGAGCTTTCGTGCGCGAGGGATGCGTCCAGAGGCTGATTCAGCATCAGCATGCCTAAAAGCCCACCCGCGAACGGCAAAAGGACCACCAGCAGGCGGCGACCACGTGTCGTTCGAACGCGAAAACGCGGGTGGCTGAACATCACCGATACGCACAGAATGCCGATTAACCCGCCGAGCCAGCCGGTGCGTGAGTGAAACACAACCAGCGTGGCCGATATCACTATAATGCTGACACAAATAAACAGCAGGCGATACGATTCTGCGCGAACCCGGTAACAGACGCATCTAGCATCGGCAAGAACAAACAGCAATGCGACCAGCCCCGTCGCCAGAAATGAAGCGGTGACATTCAGTTGCTGAAATATACCCGGTGCGTAGCCAGAATAATTTTCAGCCAGGTTATTGAGCGGGAAGGGGAGATACGCCGGGCAGTAAAGCCCCGCCAGCGAAATCAGACATTCCACAACGGCAGCGATAGCCAGCAGATAAAAAATCCCTGTGGTTTCTTTCTCCTGAAGAGGAACCTGAAGCAGAGTCACGTAACACATCACTCCGCCCCAGATCCCGACCAGCCGGGGTAGGGCAGTCGGTAAGCCTTCAGAAGGAGACCAGAGGATCGGCAGCGTAAACAGAACCGCGCTCGCCAGCATGAGTATGCTGGTGCGTGTAATACGCACGGTTGCCGTACGCAGAAAAAGCCATACCAGCAGCGACAGCATAGACATCACGCCCCAGCAGAGCAGGTTCATCGGCAGGTTCATGCCGTAATCGCCGTTGTTAGGCCAGGGGATATGGAGTAGCACCAGCCAGTAAAGGCTGAAAGTGGACAGTATCAGCACGCGTATCGTGCGGGCGTTTAGCAATATATTTGCCAGCGTAATCAAAGAGGATGTCAGCGTGTTCATTAGAGCCTGAAGAGGGTAAATCATGATTGTATTTACCCCCTCCGACAGGGGCTAACGCTCCTGCGTCCATTCTGAGACTTTCTCCGTCAGTACTGCCATTGCACCGAAAACCCAAGCGTGACGGGACTGGTATGCATCTCATCCGGTTTTGCCAGTGGTACGCCCGCAAAAAGGTCATACCCCAGATGGCCTTTTACCCCGCGCACGCCAGCGACCGCACCGGCAATGTGCGCCCCGCTCCAGTAATCATTTTCTGAGCCGCTGACTTCGCCATAGTCTGCGCCAATATACGGCTGCATTCCCCATACCGGCAGATTCAGGTTGATATCGTTGCGCAGATACCAGCCTTTGTCTGCATACAATGAGGACTCTCCGTCAAAGCCGCGCACCGTCCAGCGGTTGCCGATGGTGAACTTATCGGGCTGGGTCAGCCTGTCCGGAGAGGTCTGTTGCTTGAAGTGCGGTTCATAGCTGAGGGCAAACTTGCCCAGTTTGAACGGGAAAGTACCGTCTGCACTCAGCGTAATGATGCGCGCCTGCGCGTCGGCACTGCCCACCATCTCTTCAGCATCGGGTTCTTCACCAAACCACGGTGCGGCATGTTGATAACCGAGGCTTGCCGTAAGCTGACCGAAGGGAAGATAGGCTAAATGTTCCAGGCTGAGCTGCCAGCTGCTGGTGTCCCGGTGCTGAACCTCCACTTCCACGTCGTTAAGATCGTAGCGGGAATCCCGCTTGATCCCTTTAAAGCCCAGCGTGGTTTTCTGGCTCGCGCTGCGGTAAACCACGCGGTTAAGCGCGGCGGTCATTAACTTTTCATCGCTACTGTACCGGTAGTTAAAATCACCGCTATGGAGAGTCTGCGTCGTTCTGTACTGGCTGGCATAAAGTTCCAGCGCCCAGTATCCCCAGGGAACGGAGTAAAACACCGAGGTATTATCGTTACGCTTGCCGTTTTCATTCTTGAAACCACCGCCATACGCGGCATAAAACATATCGTTGAGCGAGGTGGGGTTATCCAGATACAGCGCCAGGCCCCCCTGGTACCGTCCGGTGTATTTACTACCGGAATCATCAAACCAGCTGCCCAGTCGCCAGGCTTTACGCTGGTCGCGCTTGATCTCAACGCGGGTATCGCCAGGATTTTCCCCCGGCACCAGACGAAAACTGGCCTGCGAACCGGGAATACGCTGCAGGTTTTCCAGCCCCTGTTCCAGACCGCGTAAATCGAGGAGATCGTCCGGCCCTTGTGGGACGTTATTCCAGCGATGAACGGAGAGGCCGCTTTGATCCTGAATAATGACATCACTGACGCGTCCAGGCAGAATTCGCAGGGTTAACGTTCCCTTGTGCAAATTTTGCTCCGGTATTAATACGCGGGTGGTAATAAATCCGTGGGATATTAATCGATTCTGCACGGCCGTATGTATGGCTTTAATTCCCTTCACGCCAATACAGTTATTCTCAGCCTGACGAATGATATCGCGAAAAGTGAGCCAGTGAGGAAGCGACTGCGTATTGTCGATGTTCAGATGCTGAATGTCGTAGCACACTGTCTCATGTGGCAGTGCAAGCGCATCAGTTGCGAGCATGCTTTCTGATGAAAGGACTGACTTCCCAGGCGGTGCAAGCTGTTCGTGCCTCGCCTGATCCTGCTGCTGAGTGGTGGCCGGTTCAGCATGTACAGTGTCGGGAAGTGACGCGAGCAGTGATAGCAGAACGAGGCCAGATCGATAATTAGTCATGTAAATAACTTTATGGACCGCGAAGGATCCTGAATATAACGAAAAAATAGATAGCCCCATTCCAGGAATGGGGCTTTGGTTTATTTCAAACGATTACGCGGTATAAATGGAGTAGCCGCCTGGGTAATAAACGATACCCTGAATGGGATACCCGTAATACAGATCGCCCGGATAATAGACAACGCCGTTTTCCCAAACGCCATTACCTTCAGGTGTACCGTTTGGCTTAACGGTGGTATTTCCACTATTATTCGCCGTGGTATCTGAATCTGGGTTGGTATTATTGTTATCAGCAGTGTTACTACCGTTGTCTTGATTTGCTGTACCGGTCTCGTTAATCACACCCATGTTATTGACGTAACCCATGGTGTACACGCGATCGCCGGTAATATTACCGCTGGCTTCGTTGTTAATGCCGTTAGCCGTGTTCAGCGTAATACCGCTTGCACTGGTGATGTTACCGCTGTTGGTCAGGTAGTTGCTGACCAGGATAATACCGTTATCAGCAGACAGCGTACCGCCGTTGATGAGGGTTACGCGGTCCATCTGTGCGTTCAGGGTATTACCCGCCACAATCGTGCCGTAGTTATACGCGGTGCTTTGAGACCAGCCGTAGCTACCCATTACGTCGAGATTAATGTCATGCGCCGCGCGGATGTCACCGCTGTTGTCCAGATTGTTCATGATAAACAGCATGGCATCAGAACCCGCGTTGATCTGGCTACCTGCATCGGTCATCAGATAAGAGGCGGTAATGTTGATGTTATGGTCTGCGACGAGCGTACCGTTGCCCCGGTTTTCCAGGCTAGTGGTGTTCAGGTTGATATCATTCTTGCTGACGATCGAGCCGCTGTTGGACAGGTCTGCCAGCTGAAGATCCATCTGATTAGCGGTAATGTCGCCGCTGTTGTCGAACTGACTGCTGTTCATCTGCAGCGCCAGGCGACCGCCAGCCGCGATGGAACCGCTGTTCTGCGCCGGGCCGCCATAGTTATTCCAGCCATTAGAACCGATGGTTAACATCATATCCTGACCCGCTTTAAGGGTTCCGGCGTTCTGGAACGTACCGGTCACGGTCATGTCGATATTGCCGCCTGCTTCCATCTTACTGGCAAGGTCAGAATAGTAGGACGTGCCGTACATAAAGAGGTCTTTTTCGGCTGCGATGGTGCCGGACATATTATCCAGCGCGCCATTGATTGAAACAGAGCCGTCGCTGTGGATTGATCCATTGCGGTTAGAGAGCATGTTGTTGCCGCTCACCTGAAGCTGGCTGTCAGATCCCAGAGACTGAATCACACCGTTATCGTTATTCAGCATGGAGGCGTTGATCATGTTCCAGCCGTTCCCGGCGGAAATGAGACCGTTGTCGTTCGTCAGCGTGTCGACATTGACGCTCATCGCACCGTTGGTTTCTACGCGGCCAGCGGAGTTGTTCAGGCTGGCAGCGTCAACGCTGAGGGCACCCTTAGCAACAATGCGGCCATGGGTGTTATTCACGCCCTGCGAGTTGTAATTCCAGGAGGCGCGGCCGATCGTCAAATCGCCATTGCTGAGAATTTCACCGTCGCTGTTGTCCAGCGAGTCAGCGGTAATAAAGGTATTCTGGCTGCCCTGAATGGAACCACGGTTGTTAACGGTATTTTTGCCGGAAACATTAACCATCGCAGCTTTAATGACGCCGTTAGTGTTGTCCAGCGTGTTGTCTGCGGCAACGGACACCATCCCCTCAGAGGTAATCTGACCGTTATGGTTCAGGACATCACTTCCCATCACGGTAGCTGAATTTTTACCGCTGATACGTCCGCCGTTGTTTTCGACCACACCCTCAACGTTGATTGACAGCGTGTCGGATGCCGTCAGGTCAGCACCATCGATATGCACGCCAACGCCGGCGTCAGTGCCTTCCATATAGATTTTATTCGCGTACATGGAGCCCAGCGCAGACACATCCAGCGCTACGTCCGGGGCATTGCTGCTGTCATACTTCTTCTGCACGCGGCCATATTTATCAATGTGGTTATTACCCGTGACGATATTCAGTTCGTTAGCCTGAAGTTTCGCATTGACCTTCACTGAACGGGCAATAATGTCGGTGTACTGCGTAGAACGAGTATCCATCCCTTTACCGGTGATGGTCACCTGACCTTTGCTCACATCCAGACCGCTAACATTACCCTTGTTATCGTAGGTGGCAGTACCGGTGGTCAGCGTAGCGTGGTTGGTATTGATAAAGCCGCAGCCGTCACAGGTAATGCCTGATGGGTTGGCGATAATCACCTGCGCGGACTGGCCTGCCACTTCGACCATGCCGTTCAGCTGGCTCGGATCGGATGAACGCACTTCGTTCAGGATCACTTTAGCGCTGCCGCCGGCCATATTAGCGTTGCCATTGATCTGGCCTGCTAATTGGGAGTTGGTTGCTGTGCCGCTGTTATTCAGGATCACGCCGTTGCTTTCGACGTTAAATTCGGAATAAACGTTATGGGAAACCCCACCCGCGCTCGCCTTGTTGATATCAACGATGGTTGCGCCACTTGCATCCGTATGAATGGCCGGTTTGTCGGTATTACCTGCCACGATGGCAGCCTGAGCTGGCATAATCATGCCCAGCGCAAGCATGGTCGCAAAGCAGGTCGGCGCCAGTTTGGCGTGCAATACCTTTGAATTAGCCTTTGTGCTCACTGCACTTTTATTTTTCATATATCTATCCTTGTAATTCCTTGAAAAAGTGTTCCCATTTCTCTTCATGCGAAATGGACGCACATAAAAACATGCAGAACTTCGATTCCAAAAATAGACATGTAACAATTCATACAAAATGTGCATTAATTAATGCGGTACCAGAAGGGAATAATTAACGTGAACGTGACAAAAAATAAATGGATATATTTTTGAGAGTTATTGATTGGGGTGATGAGAGGCTATAACAGGTTGATATCACATAGAAGAACGTAATTAATAATTATAAAATTGCATGCGAAATTTCCGATATAACTATTTCTATGCTGTTACAAATAATTTGCCTGCTAACGGATGCATCTATACACAGCGGGAGTATGCGGTATTGAAAACAGGCACGCCGGATCCCAGCGCGCCAGAGGAGATCAGCACTCAGTTACAATCGTGCTCAGCGGCAGGCGAGACTTCGGCAGCGTGGCGTTGAAATCTTCCACGCTGTGGTGCCCAACCGGTACCACCACCAGGCTGGTAAAGCCTTTCTCTTTCAGGCCAAACTCTTCGTCGAGAATAGCGGCGTCGAAACCTTCAATCGGTACCGCGTCCAGACCCATCGCGCCTACGCCCAGCAGGAAGTTGCCGACGTTCAGGTAAACCTGCTTCGCCATCCACTGGTCGTCATCTTTCAGATCCACGCGGTGCATGTCGGCGAAGAAGGTGCGGCCCTTGTGGTTTGCGGCTTTGGCTTCCGGCGTGTTGAAACGGCCATCGGCCTCTTCCTGATCCACGACGCGCTCCAGCCAGGCGTCATCCAGCGCGGTTTTCGCGCAGAACACCACCACGTGAGAAGCATCCAGCATTTTGCGTTCGTTGAACACATAGGTGCCCGCGGCGGATTTCGCCACGCGCGCTTTTCCTTCCTCGGTGCTGGCCACAATGAAGTGCCACGGCTGGGAGTTGGTGCTGGACGGGCTGTACTGCAGCAGGGTTTTGATTTTTTCCGCTTCTTCCGCGGTCAGTTTTTTGCTTGGGTCGAACGCCTTGGTCGAGTGGCGTTTCAGGGCGACAGAAATGATATCCATAACAACTCCTGGTGATGAAATTCGCCCGCTCGCGGGCGCGAAAGGAAAGCAGATTACAGCGGGACGCGGAAAAAGATAAGTGCAATTCGAGCGCTTAATCTGTTCGTCTCAGACGAACAATCAGACCGGACGGATCCACTTCTGGTCTTTTTTCGGCAGCTTATCCACCACCAGATTCCAGGAATCACGGATGAGGTCGGTAACCAGTTCCGGCGTCACGTCGTCGGTGCCGTAAAGGGAAATCCAGTGCTTTTTACTCAGATGGTAGCCCGGCTCGATCCCGCGATAGATCTGCTGATTTAACAGTGATTTCTCCGGGTCTGACTTCAGGCTGACGTGTGGTCGCCCGTGCGCGACCGCAACGATCATGAAAATCTTTCCGCCCACTTTAAACACGTCAAACTCCGGACCAAACGGCCAGCAGTGTTCGGTGAAGGGCAACTCAAGGGCCACGCGCATTGCGTGCTCCTGCAAGGATTTACTGTCCATCGCTCTCTTCCTGGGCCAGCCCGCGCCACATCACTTCAAAACCGAGCGCTTTAAAATCAACGGCGCGGGAAGGGTCGCGAGTGGCAAATTCCATCGTGGATTCGGCCAGCGATAAGAAAAGCGCATCGCCAAAGGTTTTAAATTCATCTGACATAAACACCTGACGCACCGAGCGGCGGCACAGTTCATGGAGTTCCGGGAACATCTCTTTCACCGCCTGTTCCGTTTCGGCGCTCAGCTTTTCACTGACGCCAATCTGGCGGATAGCCGCATGAGAAACGGGGTTACGAATACCCCAGTCCACGTAGCTGTTCCAGATATTGCGGGTATGCTCTTTGGGAAGCGTGATGGTGCGATCGAGGTTTGCCAGCATGGCCTGGCAGAGATCCTGCTTCAGGTGCAGATAGAGGGCATTCAGCAGATCGTCTTTAGTGGGAAAGTAGCGAAACAGGGTCCCTTCGGCGACGCCCGCGTTACGGGCGATTAACGACGTTGAGGCGGCAATACCTGACTGTGCAAACGCCACCGTTGCTGTACACAGACATTAAAGTTG
>NZ_JADBRD010000038.1:0-9047 GCF_014930495.1 Enterobacter cloacae complex sp. S3
GCCCTGCCTCTTACTCTACTCAGGACCCACGAAGGCTGGCTGTATCTTGCCGTGGTTGTTGATCTGTTCTCACGCAAAATTATCGGCTGGTCCATGCAATCCCGGATGACAAAGGACATTGTCCTGAACGCACTGCTGATGGCTGTATGGCGGCGTAATCCCCAAAAACAGGTGCTGGTTCATTCGGATCAGGGCAGTCAGTACACAAGCCATGAGTGGCAGTCGTTCCTGAAATCACACGGCCTGGAGGGCAGCATGAGCCGTCGCGGTAACTGCCATGATAATGCGGTTGCAGAAAGCTTTTTCCAGTTGTTGAAACGCGAACGGATAAAGAAAAAGATCTACGGAACGCGGGAAGAAGCCCGCAGCGATATTTTTGATTACATCGAAATGTTTTATAACAGTAAGCGTCGGCATGGTTCTAGCGATCAGATGTCACCGACAGAATATGAAAACCAGTATTATCAACGGCTCGGAAGTGTCTAGATTATCCGTGGCGATTCAAATGACATGAACTGTTTCAGCCTGAGAGAAGGGGAGGGCCGTTTTGAAATAGCCTGTGAATTCGATGATCTGCCCGATTTTATCATGATCGACGACAGGGTGCAGACCACGCTCGCCTCAGAACATCTGCTGAATGAAGACGGCAATTTTGAAATCGTCAAAACGTTTAAAGCAACGACCTCAGGAAAACCGGAGCAGACCTGCATCCGCTGCATCCACCCGGATGAGGAGCCCCTGAGAAATTTACTGGGCATGAAAATTTCCGAACTCAAGGCGGTGGGAAAAGAAGTTGAAAAAAATGTGGCGGATAAACGCACCGCATCGTTATGGCGTCAGGCCATCAGGGAAGCCGCCGCTCCCTATACCTGTTCGGAAATGTTGCTGGATGTCGATAAAGAGTTTGGAACCGACACAAAATCATTATGGGGTAAGATCCTCGATTTGCTGCCCACGTATGCGATTTTCAAAGCCGACAGGGAAAGCAGCGACGGGGATTCAGAAGCTAAAAACCCCTTACAGCAGGCCGTAAAAGACGCTCAGGCGGCGCTGCAGGACAAAATTACAGCGCTGGAAAATGAGATCCAGGACAGCGTACTGGATGTCGCACAGAGAACGCTGGATAAATGGGTAAGCGGATTAAATGGTTGATCTTACCTTTGCATGAGAGTGAGACAGACCGGCATCTCATCGGATTATCTGGTTGATGCTTCACCTACTGCTGGTGCATGTTTCCTTCGCTAATTCCAGCAAGAACCCCACACGCCTCAACTTCCCGGTCATCGTTGCAACTCGCTCTCAGTGAAACGAGTTGTTTCTCAAGCGCTTGCAGAGCGGTTATCTGCGACCGCACATGAGAGATGTGATCATCGAGCAAGGCGTTGACGGCGGTACAAGGCTGATGAGGGTCGTCCTGATAGCTCTGTAGTTCGTGAATCTCAGCCAGTGACAGGCCCAGGATTCTGCAGCGACGGATGAAGGCCAGCCCCTCACCATGCTTCTCGGTATAGACACGGTAACCGTTGTCCTGCCGATCAGGCGGCGGCAACAAGCCCTGCTGTTCATAGAAGCGGATCGTCTGTGTTTCGACCCCTACCAACTGCGCCAACTGACCAATGCGCATCAGCCTCCTCCCCAACGGATTCTTTACTCTATTGACCTTATAGTAGCTTTATAGTTTTAAATGGTACCACAACATTGTTCAAGTGGAGTCGTATCATGAGCAAATCCTGTGGTGGCGCCTGTGGCGGTGATGCAACGTCCGCAGCGGATACCGATATACAGGCCTCCTCCGAGGCGCCAGGGAGATGGGTCAGTGTTTATGCCGTGCCGAAGATGGACTGTCCATCAGAAGAACGAATGATTCGCCTAGCCCTGAACGGCTTTGAGGAGATTCGGGCGCTGTCCTTCGACTTGTCGAACCGCCGGCTGAAGGTCGTGCATGACGGCGAGGTCGAGCCCGTCACCTCGAAACTGAAGACCTTGGGGCTAGGCGCCTCGCTTCAGGAAACCGTCGCTGCAAATCCGGAGACCATCAAGGCCGCCGAGTTTTCGGCAGCTTCTGCTAAGCAAGAATCCGGGACCCTGCGCTGGTTGCTCGGCATCAATGCACTTCTGTTCGTGGTGGAAATGACTGCCGGTCTGATCGCCCGGTCCACCGGCCTGATTGGAGAATCCCTGGACAATTTTGCCGATGCGGCGGTGTACGGGCTTGCCCTTTATGCGGTTGGACATAGCGTGAAAATGCAGGTACGTGCCGCGCATCTTGCTGGTGTACTGCAACTGATCTTGGCTGTGGGCGTGCTCGTAGAGGTGGTGAGACGCTTTGTATTCGGTAGTGAGCCTGAATCGCTGGTGATGATGGCTATCGCATTCGTCGCATTGATTGCCAATACCAGTTGTCTGCTGCTCATATCCAAACATCGGGAAGGCGGGGCGCACATGAAGGCAAGCTGGATATTCTCGGCCAACGACGTGGTGATCAACCTGGGGGTCATCACCGCCGGCGCCCTGGTCGCGTGGACCGGTTCCAATTATCCGGATCTGATTATCGGCACCATCGCGGGGGGCATTGTACTTAACGGTGCCAGACGCATTTTGGCGTTGAAGGGTTAAATAATGCTCATTATTGGCAAAAAGCTCTCGCCGTATGCCCTATTGTCCATATCGGGCCTGCTGGCAGCGTCTGATCAGGCTGTAAAGTGGCTGGTGCAGCAATCAATGGCCTATGGCGAGTATGTTTCGGTGACCCCGTTCTTTAACTGGGTGCACCTATGGAACACCGGTGCCGCATTCAGTCTTTTTGCGAATGGTGGAGGCTGGCAGCGCTACTTTTTTATCGGAATCGCGGTAGTGGTCTCGATTTTTCTGATCAAGCTGATCCTTGAAAATCGTCATAAAGGAGAAGCCATCGCTTACAGTCTTATCCTCGGTGGCGCCATGGGCAACCTGATTGACCGGGTCTTTCGCGGCTATGTTGTGGATTCCTTTGATTTCTATTGGCGAGACTGGCATTGGCCGGCCTTCAACCTGGCTGATATTGCAATTGTCCTCGGTGCCTTACTTTTCGTTTCCAGCAGCTTGTTGGGTAAAAAAGGGGTCGTCTCAGAAAACGGAAAATAAAGCACGCTAAGGCATAGCCGACCCTGCCAGGCTTGTTCCGCCCTGTAGCGACGCGATCAGCGGGCAGGAAACATTCCCCTTCCGCGCATGGCAGGCGCACACCAGTTCAGACAGCACGGTTTCCATGCGCGCCAGGTCGGCCATCTTTTCGCGCACGTCCTGAAGCTTGTGCTCGGCCAGGCTGCTGGCTTCCTCGCAGTGGGTGCCATCATCGAGCCGCAACAGCTCGGCGATTTCATCCAGGCTGAAGCCCAGCCGCTGGGCCGATTTCACGAATCGCACCCGCGTCACATCCGCCGCGCCATAGCGGCGAATGCTGCCGTAAGGCTTGTCCGGTTCCGGCAGCAGGCCCTTGCGCTGATAGAACCGGATCGTCTCCACGTTGACCCCGGCCGCCTTGGCAAAAGCGCCAATGGTCAGGCTCTCCAAATTGTTTTCCATATCACTTGACTCCGTACATGAGTACGGAAGTAAGGTTACGCTATCCAATTCAAATTCGAAAGGACAAGCGCATGTCTGAACCACAAAACGGGCGCGGCGCGCTCTTCGCTGGCGGACTGGCCGCCATCCTCGCCTCGACCTGCTGCCTCGGGCCGCTGGTCTTGGTCGCCTTGGGATTCAGCGGGGCATGGATCGGCAACCTGACCGTGCTGGAGCCCTATCGCCCGATTTTCATCGGCGCAGCGTTGGTAGCCTTGTTCTTCGCCTGGCGGCGCATCTACCGCCCTGCGCAAGCCTGTAGACCGGGTGAGGTCTGCGCGATTCCCCAAGTGCGAGCGACTTACAAGCTCATTTTCTGGGTCGTGGCCGTGCTGGTTCTGGTCGCGCTCGGATTTCCCTATGTCATGCCATTTTTCTACTGATCGGAGTTCACCATGAAGAAACTGTTTGCCTCCCTCGCCCTCGCCGCCGTTGTTGCCCCCGTGTGGGCCGCTACCCAGACCGTCACACTGTCCGTACCGGGCATGACCTGCTCTGCCTGTCCGATTACCGTCAAGAAGGCGATTTCCAAGGTCGAAGGCGTCAGCAAAGTTGACGTGACCTTCGAGACACGCGAAGCGGTGGTCACCTTCGATGATGCCAAGACCAGCGTGCAGAAGCTGACCAAGGCAACCGGAGACGCGGGCTATCCCTCCAGCGTCAAGCAGTGAGCCACTGAACCAGAGCCTAGGGCGATCATGGGGATGATCACACGCATTGCCGACAAGGCTGGCGCGCTCGGCAGCGTTGTTTCAGCGATGGGCTGCGCCGCCTGCTTCCCGGCCCTCGCCAGCTTGGGCGCGGCCATCGGGCTGAGCTTTCTACAGGAATACGAAGGGTTGTTTATCTCCACGCTGTTACCGCTGTTCGCCGTCGTGGCTTTGCTGGCGAATGCACTGGGCTGGCTGAGTCATCGGCAATGGCACCGCAGCCTGCTCGGCATGATCGGGCCAGCCATCGTGTTCGCCGGAACCGTCTGGCTGCTTGGCAACTGGTGGACAGCACGCCTCGTATACACCGGCCTAGCCCTGATGATCGGCGTGTCGATCTGGGACTTGGTTTCGCCGGTAAATCGCCGCTGCGGCCCGGATGGCTGCGAACTCCCCGCGAAACACGACTGACTGCGTGAGCCAGCGGCCAACACAGAAAAGGAACGATGAATGACCACCCTCAAAATCACCGGCATGACCTGTGACTCGTGTGCGACGCACGTCAAGGAAGCCCTGGAGAAAGTTCCCGGCGTGCAGTCGGCGGATGTCTCCTATACGAAGGGCAGCGCCAAACTCGCCGTCGAGGCCGGCATATCGCCGGACGCGTTGACTGCCGCCGTGGCCGGACTCGGTTATCGGGCCACGCTCGCCGACGCGCCCGTGCCTCCGGTGGGCGGTGGCTTGCTCGGAAAGATGCGCGAATGGCTAGGTAGCGGCGACAAGGCTGGTGGTGACGGTGGCGGATTGCATATTGCCGTTATCGGCAGCGGTGGCGCGGCGATGGCGGCGGCGCTGAAAGCCGTCGAGCAAGGCGCGCACGTCACCTTGATCGAGCGCGGCACCATCGGCGGCACCTGCGTCAATGTCGGCTGCGTGCCGTCCAAGATCATGATCCGCGCCGCGCACATCGCCCACTTGCGCCGAGAAAGCCCGTTCGATGGCGGCATGCCGCCCACACCGCCGACGATCTTGCGCGAGCGGTTGCTGGCCCAGCAGCAGGCGCGCGTCGACGAACTGCGCCACGCCAAATACGAAGGCATCCTGGATGACAATCCCGCCATCTCCGTGCTGCACGGCGAAGCCCGTTTCAAGGACGCGCACAGCCTGACCGTGCAACTCAACGGTGGTGGCGAACGTGTGCTGGCGTTCGACCGTTGCCTGATTGCCACCGGCGCGAGTCCGGCCGTGCCGCCGATTCCCGGCCTGAAGGACACGCCGTACTGGACTTCCACCGAAGCACTGGTCAGCGACACCATTCCTGAGCGGCTGGCCGTGATTGGTTCGTCGGTGGTAGCGCTGGAACTGGCGCAGGCGTTCGCCCGACTGGGCAGCAAAGTAACGATTCTTGCACGCAGCACCCTGTTCTTCCGCGAAGACCCGGCCATCGGTGAGGCAATCACGGCGGCGTTCCGCGCCGAAGGGATCGAGGTGCTGGAGCACACCCAGGCCAGCCAGGTCGCGCACGAGGGCGGCGAATTCGTGCTCACCACGGCGCACGGCGAGCTGCGCGCCGACAAACTGCTGGTCGCCACCGGTCGCTCGCCCAACACGCGCAGCCTGGCGCTGGACGCGGCAGGTGTCGCGCTCAACCTGCAAGGCGCTATCGTCATCGACGTCGGCATGCGGACCAGCACGCCGGACATCTACGCGGCCGGCGACTGCACCGACCAGCCTCAGTTCGTCTATGTGGCGGCAGCGGCCGGCACCCGTGCGGCGATCAACATGACGGGCGGTGACGCGGCGCTTAACCTTGCCGCCATGCCTGCCGTGGTGTTCACCGATCCGCAAGTCGCCACCGTGGGCTACAGCGAGGCAGAGGCCCAGCACGACGGGATCGAGACCGACAGTCGCACCTTGACCTTGGACAACGTGCCGCGTGCGCTCGCCAACTTCGACACACGCGGCTTCATCAAGCTGGTCATCGAGGAAGGTAGTGGACGGCTCATCGGCGTACAGGCGGTCGCGCCGGAAGCCGGCGAACTGATCCAGACGGCGGTACTCGCCATCCGTAACCGGATGACCGTGCAGGAACTGGCCGACCAGTTGTTCCCCTATCTGACGATGGTCGAGGGACTGAAGCTCGCGGCGCAGACCTTTAACAAGGATGTGAAGCAGCTTTCCTGCTGCGCCGGGTGAGAAAAAGGAGGTGTTCGATGAACGCCTACACGGTGTCCCGGCTGGCCCTTAATGCCGGGGTGAGCGTGCACATCGTGCGCGACTACCTGCTGCGCGGACTGCTGCGGCCGGTGGCGTGCACCCCTGGCGGCTACGGCCTGTTCGACGATGCGGCCTTGCAACGGCTGTGCTTCGTGCGGGCTGCTTTCGAAGCGGGTATCGGTCTCGACGCGCTGGCGCGGCTGTGCCGGGCGTTGGATACCGCGGACGGCGACGAAGCGGCCGCGCAGCTTGCCGTGCTGCGCCAGTTCGTCGAACGTCGGCGCGAAGCATTGGCCGATCTGGAGGTGCAGTTGGCCACCATGCCGACCGAGCTGGTACAGCATGCGGAGAGTCTGCCATGAACAGCCCCGAGCGCTTGCCGACCGAGACACACAAGCCGTTCACCGGCTACCTGTGGGGCGCGTTGGCCGTGCTCACCTGTCCCTGCCATTTGCCGATTCTCGCTGTGGTGCTCGCGGGGACGACGGCCGGCGCGTTCATCGGGGAGCATTGGGGTATTGCAGCCATCACGCTGACCGGCTTGTTTGTCCTGTCCGTGACGCGGCTGTTGCGGGTCTTCAAGGAAAGATCGTGAGCACATCACTGCCCGCCAGATGGACGGCGACCGAATTGGCGCAGGCGGTTGTGCGCGGGCAGTTTGAGCTGCACTACCAGCCGATTGTCGATTTGCGCAGTGACCAGATTGTCGGTGCGGAAGCCCTGTTGCGCTGGCGTCATCCGCAGCTCGGACTTTTGCCGCCGGGCCAGTTCCTGCCCGTGGTCGAATCGTCCGGCTTGATGCCTGAAATCGGCGCTTGGGTGCTGGGCACCGCCTGCCGCCAGATGCGCGAATGGCGGATGCTGGCATGGCAACCGTTCCGGCTCGCCGTCAATGTTTCGGCGAGCCAGGTAGGACCGGATTTCGACGGGTGGGTAAAGGGCGTGCTGGCTGACGCCGAGTTGCCTGCCGAGTATCTGGAAATTGAGCTGACCGAATCGGTCGCGTTCGGCAATCCGGCGATCTTCCCAGCCCTGGAAGCCTTGCGACAGATCGGTGTGCGCTTCGCTGCCGATGACTTCGGGACGGGGTATTCCTGTCTGCAACACCTGAAGTGCTGCCCGATTACTAAGCTCAAGATCGACCAGTCCTTCGTCGCCGGACTCGCCGACGACCACCGCGACCGGACCATCGTGCACACCGTGATTCAGCTTGCGCACGGGCTGGGAATGGACGTGGTGGCCGAGGGCGTGGAAACGCCGACCAGTCTCGCGCTGTTGCGGCAAGCGGAGTGCGATACGGGGCAAGGCTTCCTGTTCGCCAAGCCAGTGCCGGCGGCGGCATTCGCCGCCTTTGTCAGTCAATGGAGGGGTGCCACCATGAATGCAAATGATCCGACTGCCACCAGTTGCTGCGTGTGCTGCAAGGAAATCCCGCTCGACGCCGCCTTCACACCGGAAGGTGCGGAGTACGTCGAGCGCTTCTGCGGGCTGGAGTGTTATCAACGCTTCCAGGCGCGGGCAAGCAACGCGACCGAAACGAGCGCCGAACTGAACGCTTGCGGTTCGCCGCCGTCAGATTGAGGCATACCCTAACCTGATGTCAGATGTTGAGCACAAACAACGTCAGAGTAGGGTATTAATTTATATTTATTGACACATTCAGCCAAGGGTAATAGATTTCATCCTGACATTTTTACCTTTGGAGGCATCTTGCAAGGTCAACGTATCGGCTACGTTCGCGTCAGCAGCTTCGACCAGAATCCTGATCGACAACTGGAACAAATAGAAGTCGGCAAGGTATTCACCGATAAGGCTTCAGGCAAGGACACACAACGTCCCGAACTTGAAAGGCTGCTGGCCTTCGTCCGCGAGGGCGACACCGTGGTGGTGCATAGCATGGACAGGTTGGCACGCAACCTTGATGACCTGCGCCGCATCGTCCAAGGGCTGACACAACGGGGCGTGCGCATGGAGTTCGTCAAAGAAGGGCTAACGTTCACCGGCGAGGACTCACCGATGGCCAATCTGATGCTGTCGGTCATGGGAGCCTTTGCTGAGTTCGAGCGCGCTCTGATCCGCGAACGTCAGCGCGAGGGAATCGTGCTGGCTAAGCAGCGCGGGGCCTACCGGGGACGAAAGAAATCGCTGAACAGCGAACAAATTGCCGAGTTGAAACGGCGAGTTGCGGCAGGCGACCAGAAAACCTTGGTGGCCCGTGACTTCGGCATCAGCCGCGAAACCTTGTACCAGTACCTGCGGGAAGACTGACCATGCCAGGCACTGTTGCAAATAGTCGGTGGTGATAAACTTATCATCCCCTTTTGCTGATGGAGCTGCACATGAACCCATTCAAAGGCCGGCATTTTCAGCGTGACATCATTCTGTGGGCCGTACGCTGGTACTGCAAATACGGCATCAGTTACCGTGAGCTGCAGGAGATGCTGGCTGAACGCGGAGTGAATGTCGATCACTCCACGATTTACCGCTGGGTTCAGCGTTATGCGCCTGAAATGGAAAAACGGCTGCGCTGGTACTGGCGTAACCCTTCCGATCTTTGCCCGTGGCACCGGGATTCAA
>NZ_JADBRD010000039.1:0-29537 GCF_014930495.1 Enterobacter cloacae complex sp. S3
TATATAAGACACACTATGTTACTTAAAAAAATAGATATCAGCAAATTAAGTCATATAAATAGATAGATGAAGGTTATTGAGAGATAATCATCAATTTAGAATTCGGATTGCTTTCTTATAATGATGGTACAGCAAGATCAACACTGTGTAGCTCATGCAACTCCACTATGGTGCCGCTATAGTTGTTTCTGCGTGCCATCCAGCTTGCGATGAATAAGCGAAACCAACGTAAGGATGTCCAGCGCATCCAGTTCAGACATGGGCCAATTCTTCTTAGGCGCATGGGCTAGTGGATTGCGCACAGCACCGAATAGACCAATCAGTAGATTCGCAAAACCTTTCTGTTCGCTCTTTTCTGAGTCGGTGGTGAGCGATCCCAAAGTCAGAACAGGTTGTTGTCCGGTAAATGCCTTGTTCACCAAGTCAGCACCATCACCGCTCAACCCGGACAACTGACGAATACGTTCCGCAACCCCCTTCGTCGCCTCGAAGACGGCATGAAAATAGTTTTCGTCCAGAAGTTCGGCACGGCAATAGTTCAAAACTTCCGCATGCACAGCACGGCTTTCGAGTGCAGCCTTAAGTCGCCCGGCGCGGGCTCGAGCAGAATCCAGAGTCGTTACTTTAGCAGCGCTCGCGACCTTACCATCCTCACGGATATAAAAACCGGAAAAAGCCAGGACAACATTGAGTTCATCACGTCGCCAGGCAAACACCGATGGATCACGGGCGTAATTAACCGGGTTCATCGCACGGTTAATGAACATAATAAGATGGTTGCCGACCTGATACTGGTTCTGCGCACCTGCGAGCGCATTAAACAGACGTTTCCACTTTGTCATTCCTGGCGATGTGTCCGCAACTTTAATTTCTTGTAGCAGTCGCTCGATCTGCGACCCACTCAAGCCACGTTCGGTATCAGCAAGGACGCGACAGGCGGCCTCAAGGTGCTGAGAGTTGAATGATGGAATACGTATCATGAATTATCTTTCTATCACCTCTCAGACCCACTCGAGCGCCGTGATGATCGATTGCCCTTCGGTGCCGACCTCCACAAACAGAGCGTGCTCGTAACCAAGCTGCTGCTTATAACCTCGAAGTTTTAGTAGATCGATCTCTCTATCGACGCGACTCGTTGATTTTTTGAACTCCAAGACCAAATGATTCTGTCGTGTACCTCGGCGATGCACGATCACATCTGGAAATACTGTCTTTGCCTCAACGTCTTCGCTGTCTGGATAAAGTTCCAAATGTCTGAGCCGTTTAGGTTCAATGCTGTCCCGGTTGTATTCGCAATCTACAGTCCAACCGGGGAAACATTGCTGGAGGTACATCGCAAAGCGAAAGGTAATCGACCGTTCGTTAGCATCGATACCGAGAAGATCATGATCAATGAATAGTAGCTCGGACAATGCATGTGACACAGCTTCGCCTGGTGCATATTGGTTGAGGTAGTGAATTTGTTCCGGGGTCAGTGCCATCATCACATTCGCATACTTAAGAAATTATATTGGGCTTTCAAGAAGAATGAGTACGCTGTAGGTTCCATTTTTCATTGCCTAACTAAGGCTCACACTGAAGGAAGTATACACTGATTGAAACGTCGTGAGGATTCTCTGTCTCGCGTCGTCTAGCTCGTCAGCCACGCGTTGCGTGAGCGTAAACGTGGGGCAATCGGGCTGACCACATCCACAAGGTCTGATTTCCCCTTCCTTAAGCCGAGTTACGAAGATGCGCCGCAGTTGGTCGACCTGACGAACCACTTTTCCCATCACTGTCTGGATGCGTTGATTTTTGAGATGGTGGATCGAAGGAATGCGCCTGATCTCGACGCCCTCACGCGTTCTCCACAAACCTGTATTTAGTGCGCCAATGGTATCTTCGATTGCCTTCTGAAAAGCAGGGAGAGAACTTTCTTGTTGAAACGGTGTGCGAAATGCTGGCCGGTCAAATACGGAAGCCATCAGTTGCAGAACATCGGCGTCGGAAAGGTCGGGAAAATCATCCGTGAATTTTTGAATATCAGCTTCAACATCAGGAAACTCGACGCCCTGGACAAAACGGTGCAGCAGATATTCAGCACGAAGACGCAAGTTTTCTTCGAACTCTACGCCCGACCATATCGTTACATGCCTGACGCCTAGGGAAGCTGCTGCTTGCTCGATGCGCGTTCTGCCAGCATCCGAGACCGCACCACGAGAGACGAACTTAAAGACGTCTGGGACACTGCCAGTTGCTTTAATCGACTTACTCATGTCGCTCTTGGCTTTTGCCAGTGTCAACGTGTCTCGGTTCGCGCATTGGATGATGGTCTTACGTGCTGGCTGGTCATCAAATGGTTCAATACCCGAGATATCTCGCCCTTGATCACCTCCTGATTGACCGTGCCAAATCAGATCATGCCAACCCGCGCGCAGGTGGTATGCAAAAACAAGGCGCTCGAACTGGATACCACTGTAGTCCTCAAAATGAACCGGAGAAACCGTTATCGTCGCCATACTCGCTCCTTTTCTGCTGCTATTAGTCTTCGGTAAACCTTACTACGTCCCTGTGAATTTCCGCCGTTACCCAATGAAAAGCACCAAATATTGGTGGCAAACCTTGCTTCACCAAATGCCCACGGAGTTTGAAATGCAGAATAACTTATTAGTAAACTGGACGCGACAGCAGCACTGTAGCTCGCGCACAAAACAAATCTCCGGATCGAGTGTCCTTAACGACCTGTCTCAATTAATCAAAAACGGAGTTCTGCTATTTCTTAACACAATCCGTCGCCAAGAGCTGAGGCAGATTGAGATTGGCCTTGTAGCCAAAACGACTATCTACGAGATGGGTGCGGGATCTGGCCGAGATGGAAGAATGACTCAAAGTGCTCAAGTAAGCCCCTCGTGTTAACATCTGAAAGCCAGAAGTCCGTCTACAAATATGTAGATGATGCTACCCACTGATTGACTGTGTTTACCAAACAAATTTAGGGAAGAGACAAAGTCTATTAATTAATTTGACTGCTCCGCGTTGAGTGACACATTACGCCGTTAGCAACGCCTACTGCGGGCACAAAGCGGCCAGTCCTGTTGGCTGTCAGATCCGCTATGAGCAAAAAGTGGAAGCTCATAATTGTTCTCACCTCCGATGGTGCAATACGTAACTTACAGCGCGATAATCTGCAACGAGCCGATCGCTTGGTTCTGCCCTTGGATTAATTCCTAATGATTGATATTCACTTTGAATTTTGAAGACATTATACCGCTTGTAATTTCATAGCATAGTTGATGACAAATGATATTCCTGGTGGTTTAATTAAGTGATTGCCAACAGTTTAAAAGAGGAATTATGGGCACGGAAATTTCACTTAAGGTTTCAGGTGCAACGCTAGATTGGAGTAAAAATAGCTTAGGTGTTGATCATGGTGCATTGTTCCAGTCAACCGACCACATAATGATACCTCAGCACGAACGCTATGATCTGGAAGAAACCGATGAAATTGATGAAGAAAGACGCCTTCAGTGGACCGTACTCAGGAAGCCTCTTGCAGCAGTAGCTGAACGGGTTGAGTTACTTGGTTTTTCTCTTACTGCTATTCGTGCGGAATATGAAAATCTTGTAAAGCATGAGGTTTATCAAAGAAACGAAATGATTGAAGCCTATCCCGATAATTGGGAACCTTTAGAAAATCTTTTTAGTTTTGATGAGTTTCTGGGCTTACTTAAGAGCTATGATCTGGGGGAGTTAAACGATAAAGATATCGACTTTGATAATTCAAAAAAAACAGAGAATGATAATTTCATTTTGAAGTTATTCCCTAACGACATTTTAAAAAGAATTCCTCTCTATGATCCTTATAACAACTTTTACTGGTCAGAAAAAACAGCGTTTTTCAGTGTCATAAACATACTTCATCCATACTCTATGATCAAACTTTTAAGTGAAAACAAACATAATCTTAGTGAGTATGTCGAGTGGGACTATGGGGAAATAGTCGCTAACGGATGGGTTCACATTAACCAAATAAAAACTGAAATTAACCGTGAAAATTCTTTTCTCATAGCAACTGAAGGTTCCTCGGACTCACATATATTACAAAAGGCATTTAAGCTAATTAAGCCTAGCGTTTGTGAATTTTTTCGTTTCATCGATGTAACATCTGGCCATCCATTCCCCGGCACTGGGGGATTATCAAAGTTTGCTGAGGGATTAGTAAAAATTGATGTACAGAACCAAATCATTTTTGTACTCGACAATGATAGTGAAGGGGTTGAAGCTTTCAAGAAAATCATAAAGATGAAGCTTCCTCATAATATGAGTTGCATATGTCTTCCGGATCTTAAGGAGTTTGAAAGTTTCCCTACTTGTGGCCCAGACGGCCTAACCTTATCCAATATTAATGGAACTGCTGCCGCTATAGAGTGTTACTTGGATTTAACATATAGTGAATATGACTCATACATTGTTAGATGGACTAACTATAAAAAAGAGACCGGGATGTATCAAGGCGCACTTGAGTTTAAAGAGTATTACGCAAAAAGATATCTTGATACATCAGAAGTTAAGCTTATCGAAAGTAAATATGACACCTCCAAACTTGAGGCTTTGCTTAATGCGATCATTGATGCTTGTTCCAAATTATCTGGAGCAATACGTATTGAAAAAATAAAGAGTCACTATCCAAATATATGGACTGAAGAAAAAGTTTAACTCCATTGAATTATTTTTAACAACCTGAAAATAATATTGTGTATCACGTCATTCAAATATTACAATACGGCATATTGGGTGTCCGTTTCTGGCACAGAACAGACAGCCCTTATAGATGTGACAATAGTAGCGATCACCAAATGCACGAGACCGCTCTAATCAGTTTTGATTGGTGGTCATTCTGGTGGTCTTGACAGGAAGAGTTTTCAGGTTTAGCTTATTTATTAGCCAGCTACTGGCAAAGGCGATCCCAGTCAGAGGAGCCAAATTTGAAAAGCCTGCTTTTGAAGCAGGCTTTTTGCTTTTCTGCGTCACTGATGTTAATTCAGAATCGCATCCAGCCTGGCAAGCACTTCATTTATAACCGCGTCAGGTATACGTTCCAGCCGCATGCCGTTCCGGGCAGACATATCAATGGTTCTGGGCTGATCGCAGCGAATAACGCCCGTTGTTGTTGTTCCCGCCCCTTCCAGTGAAACGGTGAAACCTGCTGTACGTGCAAAGTTTCCGCCGCTGGTGACGGGAACCACTACCGGTAGCCGGGTCAGCTTGTTAAACGATGCCTTCGATACGATAAGTACCGGACGTTTTCCACTTTGCTCGTGGCCAGCAATCGGATCCAGTGAAACAAGCCAGATTTCCCCTCTGTCCATTTACAGGATCTCCCTGCCCACCGCAGGCGCATCGATCCATTCCCGCTCCTCTTCGCTCATTTCAGCGTGCGGATCGCACTGCGCCAGCAGTTCCTCAAGCGAATAGTGAGGCCGCTTCTGGGGTTCAATAATCAGGCAGCCATTATTAATGGTCATGCCGACTTCGCTGTCCGTCGACAGTTCCAGCGTTTTCAGCACGGCGGGAGGAACCGCCAGCATGATGGATCCGCCGACCTTTTTCAGACGAGTTGTATACATAGCGCACCTCCGGATATTATATTTTAATATAACATTCATGACGGGAAGTGCACAATTATTCATCAGATTCATGGTGATTTCCTTTTCGTATTTAGGTGTCCATAAAGCCGTTATCCATCGAAGGACAGTGCAGGCGGGAACGAAGCGCGGAACTAAGAAGGCTGATAATAGAAAACTGTTTTTGCGGTTCAAAGGATTATGGCGAATCGGATAAACGAAATGCGAGGCGGCTTCCGGATCGGAGCTGCGCCCGCTGTATTGTCTTTTGACCGTCGGAAAGACCCGTAACGCTTAGGGCAGCCTGGCAATCACCTTAATCTCAAAATGGAATCCGTACAGCCACGTCACGCCGATCCCGGTCAACGTCGGGTAAGGCGCTTCCCCCCAGTATTCTGGCAGGATACTCCAGATTGCGTCGAGGTTTGACTCGGGATCGACGACAAAGAGAGTAACGTCAACAATGTCATCGAACGTGCAGCCCGCAGCTGCGAGAACAGCATTAAGGTTATCGAATGCCAGCCGGATCTGCGCGTTGAGATCCTCTTCAGGCGAACCATCCTCCCGGCTACCTACCTGTCCAGAAACAAACAGGAAGCCGTTAGATTTGATGGCGGGTGAATAGCGATTGCGCTCGTAGAGCGCCTGCCGACCGAAGGGAAAAACGGCTTCGCGTGTTGTCATATTTGTGCCTCTGTAAGGGGGCGAAACCCGCCCGGTGAACATAAAGACACTTTACAGGTGCCAGCTCGGGCGGATAAACAAGCGACTTTGTCCATCATTGTTTGTAATATCCAAACAATCAGCGAAAAGAGAGGACTTGGGATGGATCGTTTCGATGCGATGCGCGCCTTTGCTCGCGTGGTGGAGGCAGGCAGTTTCACCAAGGCTGCCCAAACGCTTCATATGAGCAAAACCACGGTGACGCAGCTTATTCAACAGCTGGAAGCGCGCCTGCGCGTCAAGCTGCTCCATCGCACCACCCGCAGGCTCGGTGTAACTCCTGATGGCGCGGTCTACTACGAGCGCGTCATCCGCCTGCTGGCGGACATGGAAGATGCTGAAAACAGCCTGTCCAGTGCGACGATGACGCCCCGGGGACGACTACGGGTGGACATGCCCAGTCCGCTTGCCCGCCTTTTGCTGGTGCCCGCGCTACCGGCTTTTCACGCGCGCTACCCTGATATCCAGTTCGACATGGGCGTGAGTGACCGGGTGGTGGATCTGATCGGCGATAACGTGGATTGCGTCGTGCGCGGCGGGGAAATCAATGACCAGTCCCTGATCGCACGCCATGTCGGCGATTTGCAAATCGGTGTTTACGTCGCACCGAGCTATGTGGAACGCCTCGGCGCACCTGCGCATCCGCGAGAGCTGGAAAACACGGACCATCGCATAGTGGGATTCTTGTCCTCACGCACCGGTAAGGTTGATCCTCTGGTACTGCACGGTGAGAGCGAACATATTGAAATCACAGGCAGCTACGTGCTTGCAGTGGATGATGGCAATGCCTACCTCGAAGCCGGGCTCGCGGGATTAGGCGTGATTGCGCTACCCGTTTATATGGCTTCAGCGCATCAGGCATGTGGTTCCTTGATTCCGCTATTTGAAGACTGGCGTATTAACCCAATGCCCCTGTACCTGGCCTTTCCGCCGAACCGCCACGTTAACGCCAAACTGCGCGTTTTTATTGATTGGATCGTTGAATTGATGCAGCAGCATGTCCCCACTTCTACCCATAAGTAACTGCATCTATTCGCTCATCACCGCCGAGTGACGGTCATTCCGGCGGTTTTGAAGCAGGCTTTATGCTTTTCTGCCCTACAGCACAAACTCATAGTGCGAGCCGTCCGGCAGCTCCACATCAAGCCGCAGCTTTCCGCCCGCCGCCTCAACGTAGCGCTTGAGAGAAGAGAGTTTCAAATCGCGCCCGGGCTTTTCCATTACCGCAACGGTAGGTTGCCTGATACCCAACGCCTGCGCCATTTCTACCTGCGTTTTTTGTACTTTCTCACGTAACTCAGCAAGATGAATGTTGAGCAAAATATCCGTTGCTATCGCCTGAGCGCTGGCGACAACCTCCGGCTTTTCATCCGCTATAAGCTGCTCAAGGGTTCTTCCCATCGCGCTATTCCCTCTCTTTTAATCTATCCAGCCAGTGAGTGAATTCCTGGTCAGCAACGAGAAGCATCTCATCGTAGAATCGCCTTTCATTGCCGACCTTATTGCCAGCACAAAGCATGATGCCAGTACGGTTTGGATCAAAGGCGAAAAACGCCCGCAAGGGATCGCCCTTACTCTGAATACGTAGCTCTTTCATGTTGCTGTGACGAGAGCCTTTAAGCGTATCAGCGTAGGGTCTCGATAAACCCGGCCCCTTCTCTCGCAAAACAAGCAGTGCTGCAAGTACGCTGGCGCGATCGGTATCGTCAAGCGAAGTGAACCAGCGATCAAACCTGTCCGTCGTGTTAATTGCCCACACAAGAACTCCCATCCAATATAGATCAAAAGCTATATACATGCAAAGCTATAGCGTTGATTATGCAGAGATGGAAAAGCAGAATCTTGTGGGGTTACGGAAATACTGAATGCGTGCCGGAGTAATTCTATGTATCCCTTGTTGGATATTCATTTTGTTACGAGCAGCATCGGAAAAAGTTCAGCAGCCCAGCAACTGCCGCCAGGCCGCCACTTCCTCATCCAGCCACGCGATAAAAAGAGCCACCTCGGGCTTCGTCTCCGTTGACTGCGCTTTCACCAGCCAGTAAGGCCAGGGATACGGCGCGGTAATTGAGGTTAGCTGGACCAGTTCACCCCGGGTGATGGCATCCTGAACCAGAGAGCGGCGCTCCAGCGCGATGCCTTTCCCGAGCCGAACGGCTTCGATAATGATATTCGAGTCGTTAATGCACAAACCGCCAGGCACGATCTCTTTCTCCAGCCCCGCATTTACGCACCACGTTTTCCACGACTCCATGGAAAAAATAATATGACTTTTTGCAATCTCAGCCGGCGTAGCGGGCAGCACACCGTCGTTATAGCCGGGTGCGGCCACCACAATAAGCTCATCGGAAAAAAGGTACTGGCTTTCGCTCCCTTCCCAGTTTCCCTTCCCCATTCGTATCGCGATATCTGTTCCTTCCTGCTGCAGGCTGGTGACCGTCAGGCTGGCCTGGATCCGAAGGGTAATAAGCGGATATTTCGCCCGAAAGCGTTCCAGACGCGGCAACAGCCAGTGACATCCAAAAGACGGTACCATCGCCAGCGTCAGCTCCTGCTTTCTCGGCTTCACCTGTACAAGCCGGGTGGCATCTGCGATATGGTTCAACGCCTCGCGTACCTGTAAGGCATAGAGCCGCCCTTCTTCGTTAATCTGCACCCCGCGTCCCTGACGGATAAAGAGCTTTACGCCCACCATCTCCTCCAGCAGTTTGATCTGCTGGCTGATAGCGGAATGGGTAACGTGGAGTTCTTTCGCCGCCAGCGTCACGCTGCCAAGACGGGCGACGGCTTCAAAGCTTCGCAAACTGGCAATGGGTGGAAAATCCGACATGAAAGCTCTCCCTTATCCGCGCTGGATGTATAACGGCAACTTGCCCACATGTCAGTAATACTAACCTTTACGGTAAGATACTGAAGATATTCGCCAGGAAGTTTGTATTGTACTGTTTGTTCATCCTCTTCAATGAAGCGTTATTTCACAGAGACAGGAAAACGGCAACGATGATTAAGCTTGTTGGCATGATGGATTCACCTTATGTACGGCGCGTGGCGATTTCCCTTGAACTTTATGGCGTTGAGTTTGAAAGTCAGCCGCTGTCGGTATTCAGCACCTTCGACGCGTTCTCCCGAATCAACCCCGCGGTAAAAGCGCCGACGCTGATTCTGGATAACGGAATACGTTTGATGGACTCGTCATTGATATTGAATTATTTCGAGACTCAGGCCGCACCCGGGCGGAGACTTCTGCCCGTCGAGCCGGATGCGCTGGCAAACGATCTTCAGACGCTGGGCTTTATCCTCGCCGCCGCGGAGAAAGCCGTGCAAAATGTGTATGAGCACCACCAGCGCCCGGTGGAAAAGCAGCACGCTTTATGGGTCGAACGCATTACAACCCAGCTGCTGGCGGCCTGCCGGGAATGGAATGCCTTGCTGGAGACGCGTCCGACCTCCGCCGCTCCCGATCAGGTTGCCGTCACGAGCACGGTTGTCTGGACGTTTATTCAGTCGATGATCCCGCACGTCGTTAACGCAGCGGATTTTAGAGAGATTCAGGCGGTTGCCGAATCATTCGAATCACAGGCGGTATTTAAAAAATATCCGTTCAGCTAAGCGATGAGCCCGGTCAGCGCAGCGCTACCGGGCAAACCAGTACCTAAATCTGATAATCAATCGCCACTTCTTCCGGTTCCATCACCTGGCGTTTAATCTCATCCACCGACAGCCCGGCGTTACAGAGTTCGATAAAGCGCCACACGTAGTTGCGCTGCAGCTGCCCGCGCTTCAGGCCAAGCCATACGGTGTTGGCGTCGAACAGATGACGCGTATCAAGACGCACCAGGTTCCCGTCCTCGCGTTCTCCGCTGGACTGTTCCGCCACCAGACCAATGCCCAGACCCAGCTCGACGTAGGTTTTGATCACGTCAGAATCCTGCGCGCTCAGCACCACGTCCGGCGTTAGCCCTTTGCGGTTGAAGGCCTCGTCTATGCGCGAGCGTCCGGTGATCCCCTGGCGGTAGGTGATCAGCGGCCATTTCGCAACGTCTTCCAGCGTCAGAGGGGAAACCTGATTCAGCGGATGATCGACCGGGAGTAACAGGCTGTGGTACCAGCGGAACCAGGGAAAGGCCACCAGCAGCGGGTCGTTGCTCAGGCGTTCGCTGGCAATGCCGATATCCGCCCCACCGTTTTGCAGCAGCACTTCAATTTCCTGCGGCGTGCCCTGGATGAGCTCCAGACGGACGTCGGGGAAAAGTTCGCGGAACGCTTTAATCACCGGCGGCAGGCTGTAGCGCGCCTGGGTGTGGGTGGTGGCGATGGTGAGTACGCCCGAGGCGTCATTGGTAAAGAGATCCGCCAGACGACGCACGTTGCTGGCCTCGTTGAGGATCCGCTCAGCGATGGTGAGCAAAGCCTTACCCGGCTCCGTCATGCCGAGCAGCCGCTTGCCGCGACGGATAAAGATCTCTATGCCCAGCTCCTCTTCCAGCTCGCGGATGTGGCGGCTGACGCCGGACTGAGAGGTATAAAGCATATTGGCGACCTCGGTCAGGTTGTAGTCCCGCCTGGCCGCCTCACGGATAATTTTAAGTTGCTGGAAATTCACGGTTCACTCCGGCGCATCTGACATAGCTCTATTGTTAGAGTCAGCCGCGCTGCAGAACAAATAATAAAAACCAGCATCTTATGCTTTTATGGAATATCAGCTCACGAGCTGGAGTTCACGGTTCTCAAGCGACGGCTTGCTGACCAGCGACATCAAAATCTCTTTTACCGCCTGCGCCTGCGGCGTCAGCGAACCGCGTGCAGACATGTTCAGCGACAGCGGCAGGCTCATCGAAGGCGTGGTGATCCGCGCCATCCAGCCGTTTGCCGCGCTGCACAGCGAGCGGGCTGCAGATTCCGGCAGAACCGTCACGCCCATTCCGCTGGCAATGGCCGCGGTGAGCGTGGAGATTGAGTCAATTTCACCGATGATTTTTGCCGTCAGGCGGCGCAGGGAGAACGCTTCGTCCACGCGCACGCGCACGGCGCTGTAGTCGCGCGGCAGATAAAGGTTCATTTCTGCCACGGCGGTAAGGTCTACGCTCTGGCCCGGACAGTCGCGGGTGCCCACGAGGTAGAGATCTTCTTTCAGCAGCGGCTGGCTGGTGATGCCGGCAACCGGGGAGCGATCGTAAAGGACCGCCATATCCAGCTGCCCGTTGAGCAGTTTGTCATTCAGCACGGAACCGCTGTTTTCGTGCAGGTACACCAGCACTTCAGGCAGCTCGGCGCGAACGGCCTGCAGCAGCGGCATGGTAATAGAGGACGCGGCCGTTCCCGGCGCAAGGCCGATAGACACGTGCCCGCTCAGGGTCTGTCCCACGTTATTCACCGCCAGCTGCGCCTGTTCACACTGGCGAAGGATGGTGCGCGCATGGGTATACAGGATCTTGCCTGCTTCCGTTGGCGTGACGCCGCGTTTGGTGCGGATCAACAGCTGCTGATCCATCTCGCCTTCCAGAGTAGCCACCTGCTGGCTCAGCGCAGGCTGCGCGATATGCAGCACTTCTGCCGCTTGAGTCAGGCTGCCGATATCGACGATTTTTACGAAGTATTTCAGTCGTCTTAAGTTCATTTTGCCCCCTGTTCGAAATGCTGTGCCGGAACCGGCTGTCGTTGTTGAACAGGTTTTGCAATATGAATGCCACTTTTACCAGGCGGTCTAAATTGTTCGCTAAGCGCCTGAAAATAAGGAAACCTAATCATGGAGGGGGGTTTTATTACCGAAACAGCAGTTTATGATCTGCCCCATTAGGGGTATGCCCGCACCATGACGGTGCATTCCGCTGCCAAAAACATCACTTTGCCGATTTTGTCAGCAAACGATCAAAAGGCGTTGATCCACCCTTTGACAAGGCGAACGCAGGTCGATAATATGCGCCCCGTTCACACGATTCCTCTGTAGTTCAGTCGGTAGAACGGCGGACTGTTAATCCGTATGTCACTGGTTCGAGTCCAGTCAGAGGAGCCAAATTTGAAAAGCCTGCTTTTAAAGCAGGCTTTTTGCTTTTCTGCGCAAGGTAAATGCAAAACGGCAACCGGGTTGCCGTTTTTAGTGTTTGCACCCTCTCCCGCGGGAGAGGGCTGGGGTGAGGGCACCAGCCCGCGCTATCCCTTCACATGCCAATCTTAACCGGCATTCCCGACCGCCGTTCCAGTTCAGCGCCCGCGCCCTCGTTTATCAGCTGCGTCCGCTGCGCGGCTGAAATAGGCAGCGGCACTTTCCGGGTTGACTCAAACTCCGCGCGGTTACGCGATAATGGCTCGTGAACTTCTACCCAGCTGCTGCCGTCCGGCTCCGTGGTGACTTTAACGGGCCTGTCGATCAGCTGCACGCGGGTTCCCACGGGAACGTTATCGAAAAGATACTTGATGTCGTTATTACGCAGACGGATACAGCCCTGACTTACCCGCAGCCCGATGCCGAAATTCGAGTTTGTGCCGTGAATGGCATACAGCCTGCCGATATAAATCGCATACAGCCCCATCGGGTTATCCGGCCCGGCGGGCACGAATGCCGGCAGCGTTTTCCCTTCTGCCGCATAGGCACGGCGCGTATTCGGCGTCGGAGACCAGGTTGGCCCCTCCTGCTTACGCTCAACGGCCGTCACCCAGTTACGCGGGGTTTCACGCCCGGCCTGACCGATACCGATGGGCAGCACCTCAACGGTGTTACCGCCGGGCGGGTAGTAGTAGAGGCGCATTTCTGCCGCGTTAACGATAATGCCCTCGCGGACGGTGTCAGGCAAAATCAGCTGCTGGGGTATCACCAGCCGGGTGCCAGGTTTGGGCAAAAAAGGATCCACGCCCGGGTTTGCTTCCAGCAGGTTGCTCAGCCCCTGCCCGTGCTGCGCGGCAAAGGCTTCCAGAGGCAGCGTATTGCCTTCGGGAACGGTGATGATAATCGGGTTTCCCACCAGACGACTGCCTTCCGGCGGAAGCGTATAGGTTACGGCAAACGCACCGGGAACGGCGGCACACAGCGTAAGGACGAACCAGGTAAGTCGAATCATAGTTTTCTGCGCTCAAAAAAGAGAAAGCCCGGACTCAGGCAGGCTTTCTCAGTTTACGCTATTACGCCTCGGTTTTGCGCCACCTGCGCGTCAGCACTTTCTCCGCCTCGACAATAAGGAACATCACAAAACCAATCAGGAAGGTGATGACCCAGTAGCGGAACGGCAGCGCTTCGGTGCCAAACAGCATCTGCATGAACGGTGCATAAATGATAAGAAGCTGCAACGCCAGCAGTACGCCGCTCACGATCCAAATTCCTTTGTTCGCCAGCAGGCCTTTGCTCAGCGAGAAGCCGTCATTCACGCGACAGTTGAGCATGTAGAACCACTGCGCAGTGACCAGGGTTTGCAGCAGCACGGTGCGGATAAATTCTGCCGAGTAGCCGCGCGGCTGTAGCCAGGCTTCCAGCACGAAGGCGCTGATGGCAATCATCAGACCGACAAACACCACGCGCCAGATGGCATAGCCGTCCATCACATGGAGATTCGCCTTTCGCGGTGGCCGGTTCATGATGTCCTTCTCACCCGCTTCAAACGCCAGGCCAAACGACAGCGTTGCCGACGTCGCCATGTTCATCCACAGGATCAGGACCGGCGTCAGCGGGATCAGGTTCCCCGCCAGCAGCGCGATGATGATCAGCAGAGCCTGCGCGATGTTGCTGGGGATAACGAACAGAATGGTCTTTTTCAGGTTGTCGTAAACCCGGCGTCCCTCGTGCACCGCGCTGGCAATGGTGGCAAAGTTGTCATCCGTTAACACCATGTCGGCGGCTTCCTTGGTCACTTCCGTCCCCTTAATCCCCATGGCGATACCCACATCCGCCCGCTTGAGCGCCGGGGCATCATTTACGCCATCCCCGGTCATGCCCACGACTTCCTGTTTACTTTGCAGAGCCTGCACAAGGCGGAATTTATCCTCCGGGCTGGTTCGGGCGAAAATATCGTACTGCTGTGCGGCGTCGCTCAGCTGACGATCGTCCATCGCCTCCAGCTCACGTCCGGTGATAGCGCTTGCGGCGTTACCAATCCCCAACATTTGCCCAATGCTCATGGCCGTTTGCGGGTGGTCGCCGGTGATCATTTTCACGCGGATCCCGGCTTGCAGACAGTCGGCAATGGCGGTAATGGCCTCCGGACGCGGCGGATCCATCATTCCTGCGATACCCAGCAGGATCACGCCGTCATGCAGGTCCGGGTGATCCAGCTCGCGTTGTCCCTCGTGGGCAGGTTTCCAGGCCGCAGCCACCATGCGCAGCCCTTCACGGGCATACTCTTCAATCTTCCCTTCCCAGTAAGGCTGATCGAACGGCTGCAGTCCGTCATTCGTCTGCTGGTACTGGCAGAGGCGGAACAGGACGTCCGGCGCGCCGGTGATTAAAATCACCTCTTCATCGCCCAGCCGGTATAGGGTGGACATGTATTTATACTGCGAATCAAACGGGATTTTACTGCGCATTTCGGTGTCGACCGGTGGGAGCGGGATTTTCGCCGCCAGCACCTTCAGCGCGCCCTCGGTTGGGCCCCCGGTGATTTTCCACAGCCCCTGCTCGTCTTTGATCAGCTGGCTGTCATTACAGAGATCAATGGTGCGCAGGTAGCGTTCCAGCAGGGAACCCTGCGTCACGCTGACGGGCGTCGGGTCATCTACGGGGTGAATATTCCCCACCGGTTCGTAGCTGTCGCCCTCCACGCGATAGGTCGTGTCAGCGGTAATCACCGCTTTGACCGTCATTTCATTCATCGTCAGGGTGCCGGTTTTATCCGAGCAGATGACCGTCATCGCCCCCAGCGTTTCCACCGTAGGCAGCTTGCGAATGATGGCCTTGCGACGCGCCATGGCCTGTACGCCAAGCGAAAGGATGATGGAAATGATGGCCGGCAGGCCTTCCGGCACGGCGGCAACGGCGAGGCTAATAAGCGACAGCACCAGTTCAGAAACCGGCATATCCCGGAACAGGAGGCTAAAGACAAACAGCGCCACCATCATCACCAGGATAGTGATGAAGATGGTCTTACCGAGCTTATCCATCTGCACCATCAGCGGCGTGCGGTGTTTTTCAATGTCGGACATCATCTGATTGATGTGGCCCAGCTCGGTCTCGCCCCCGGTTGCCACCACCACGCCTTTACCGCCGCCGGAGCTGACGGTGGTGCCTGAGTAGAGCAGATTATACCGGTCACCTAAGGGCAGTTCCCCGCTTAACGCATCGCTGTTTTTCTCAACAACGGTGGATTCGCCGGTCAGGATGGCCTCCTCCACGCGAAGGTTATGCGCTTCAATCACGCGCAGGTCCGCAGGGATACGATCCCCGGCGCGGATCACCACGATATCTCCCGGGACCAGCGCCGTGGTGGGGATCGTTTCGTGATTCCCCTGTCGTACCACCACGGCTTCGCTGGAGAGCATATTGCGAATGCTCTGCAGCGATTTTTCAGCATTGCTCTCCTGGATATGGCCAATAAGCGCGTTAATGATGGCAACCCCAAGGATCACGAACATGTCTACCCAGTGGCCCATGAAGAGCTTAAGCAACGCGGCCACCAGCAGAACATAAATCAATACGTCGTTAAAATGCGCCAGGAAGCGCAGCCAGGCGGGTTTGCCCTTTTTTTGCGGTAACGCATTCTCACCGTGCTGCTGAAGCCGGGCTGATGCCTCAGTGCCGCTAAGGCCTTCCAGGGTGGAGTGAATATTCGACAGGGTTTCATCAACGGTTTGTTGATAATACGGACGTTCAGG
Organism: Enterobacter cloacae complex sp. S3; assembly: GCF_014930495.1. Taxonomy (NCBI): domain Bacteria; kingdom Pseudomonadati; phylum Pseudomonadota; class Gammaproteobacteria; order Enterobacterales; family Enterobacteriaceae; genus Enterobacter; species Enterobacter cloacae complex sp. S3. Next base: position 16,122 of record NZ_JADBRD010000039.1, read on the forward strand.
TTTTCCTGTTTTCATCGTTCCTTCCTCAGGTTCTATTCAGAAATCACCTTGCTTCTCTGTAATTAACGAATAACGAAAACAGGAACATGTGCGTAACGAACAATACTTGCCGCCTCCGATCCTAACAAATGGGTTTGAATATTTGGATTTCGCGAGCCGACAATAATCGCGCCGACGGTAAGTTCATCCGCCAGCTTAATAACCTCATCACGAACATTCCCGCTACGGACGTGGAGATGAACACGCTCTTCTGGCAAATTTACTTTTTTGACCAGGTCAGACAGCTTTTCTTTCGAATTATTAATCATATATTCATCCATTTTGCGCGCATCTGAAATAAACCCACGCGTCAGTTCGGCTGAAAATTTGGGCATGACGTGCAGCAAATGAATGTCACCCGATGCGCTTTGCGCCAGAAACTGTGCATGCTGCAACGCTTTATCCGCAAGGCTTGTCTCGTAGACATCCACCGGAACGAGAATGTTTTTATACATATCGAGCATCCTTTTTATAACCAACACGAGAGTGAATGAAGCAAAAAAACGCATTAAATGCAGGGGTTTGCCCTTAATGCCAGTTACGGTAAAAAAAGATGATTAACATTAAACGTAGCACAGGAATATCAGGTTTAGCGCCTCCCCACTGATAATGGTTATTTAACATTTATCTTTTCGCCGACTATGCTCATAGTCAGCTACCGCTTCCGGCTCATGGAGGAATGTATGTATGGTTTAAGCCTGATCCGTCTGGGTATGTTTATTGCGCTTGCCATTATCGCCAGCACGGCGATTGGTTTATTTACCTATATGGTCGTCACTGTTCTGGCAGAATAGTGTCACCCCTGTCCAGGTTATGGAATAAATAAAACAGTTATTTATTAGGGGAATACAGTGAACCGCTACCTCTCTCTTTTACCGTTCGTTTTGTTAACGCTCACGGCGTGCGACCCGAAACCGAAGCAAGACTCCCCCCTTCCCAGGATGGTAAAAGTGGCGGAGGTGACGGTTCCCGGTCACGCCCAGCAGCGCGTTTTCCCCGCCCGCATTGAATCGGGCGATGCCACAGACCTTTCCTTCAAGCGCGCAGGTCAAATTGAAGCGCTCGATGTGCGTCAGGGCGCAGCCATCAAGCAGGGGCAACAGCTTGCCAGACTGAACGCCCGTGAAGCCCAGCAGCGGGTTAACGACAGACAAACGGCGGCGACGCTGGCCCAGAGGCAGTTCGATCGCTTCCAGACGCTGGCGGGCCGGCAGGCGATTTCGAAAGCGGAAATGGACGTGCAGCGTGCGAACCGCGATTCGGCGAATGCGGCGCTGCAGATTGCCCGGGAAGAGCTGAATCAGATGACGCTTGTCGCCCCCTTCAGCGGGACGGTGGCCAGCGTACATGTCCGAAATCATCAGGTGGTGTCCCCCGGTCAGCCCATTGCCACGTTAACCCGCACCGACCTGCTTGACGTGGTGTTCAGTATCCCCGAAAACCTGTTTAAGACCTTTGATATCCGCAACGCGCAGTATCGGCCCGTGGTGAGAATTAACGCCATTCCGGATCGGGAATTTACCGCCGTCTACAAAGAGCATTCGGGCAGCAGCGACAGCAATACCCTGACCTGGCAGGTGATACTCACCATGCCGCGGCCAGATGATTTTCCCGCCGTCGGTGGCATAAGCGGTACGGTGACCATCAATTTAACCAACCTTCCGGCTGGCGTGGGCGCTCAGGCGCTGGTCGTACCGGTTGAGGCAGTCTTTAACCCGGATAACAGCCCGCGCAATGAGCCGCACGTCTGGGTCGTAACGGGCGAAGGCGACGCGCTCCATCTTGAAGACCGCAAGGTCAGCGTGGGGCAAGTGAGCACCGAAGGCGTGGTGATCACCAGCGGGCTTAAGGCGGGCGAACGCGTGGTGGCCGCGGGCGTTGGGGAGCTCCATGCTAACCAGCCGGTGCGTATCTGGACGCGTGAACGGGGACTGTAATGGATATCTCTCGTCAATTTATCAATAACCCTGTTCGCGTCTGGCTAACGATCCTGCTGCTGGGCATCGGGGGGATTTTTGCCCTGTTGAATATCGGCAGGCTGGAAGATCCCGCCTTTACCATCAAAACCGCAGTGGTGGTCACCCACTACCCCGGCGCATCCGCTCAGCAGGTTGAAGAAGAGGTGACGCTTCCGCTGGAGAATGCCCTTCAGCAGTTGCCTTATCTGGATAACGTCAGCTCTATCTCGTCAAACGGTCTGTCGCAAATCACCGTTAACATCGCGTCACGCTATCACTCGAACGAGCTGCCGCAGATCTGGGATGAACTGCGCCGCCGCGTGGGCGATGCCTCGCGTCAGTTCCCGCCCGGCGTCGTCACGCCCTTTGTAAATGACGATTTCGGAGATGTGTTCGGCTTCTTCTTCGCCATTTCCGGGAATGAATTCAGTAACCCTGAACTGGTGAGATACGCGGAGCAGCTTCGCCGCGAGTTAATTCTGGTCCCCGGGGTTGCGAAGGTCGCCATCGGTGGGGCGATTAGCCAGCAGGTCAACATCGATATCTCCCTGAGCAAAATGGCCGCGCGCGGCATTACGCTGAACCAGCTTTCCGCCCTGCTCAGCAGACTTAACGTTGTTTCCAGCGCAGGAGAAATCACCTCCGGCACCGAATCCATTCGCCTGCACCCGACCGGCGAGTTCGGGAATCTTGATGAACTGGCGGATCTCATCATCACGCCTTCCGGCACCGGGGCGGCGACGCGTCTGCGGGATATCGCCACGCTGTCGCGCGGGCTGAACGAATCGCCAGCGAGTATCTACCATGCCAACGGCAAAAAAGCCGTCACCATGGGCGTCTCGTTTATTCCCGGCGTGAACGTTATCGACGTGGGCCACGCGCTGGAGGCGAAGCTAAACCAGATGTCGGCGGAAAAACCGGCGGGCATACAGATAGACCTGTTTTACGATCAGGCAGCCGAAGTGGGCCACTCTGTTAACGGTTTTATTATTAACTTCCTGATGGCGCTGGCGATTGTCATCGGCGTGCTGCTGATCTTTATGGGCGTACGCAGCGGGATCATCATTGCGGTTTCTCTCGCCCTTAACGTGCTGGGCACGCTGCTGATTATGTATCTGTGTGGCATTGAGCTACAGCGCATCTCGCTTGGGGCGCTGATTATCGCCCTCAGCATGCTGGTGGATAACGCCATCGTGATTGTCGAAGGGGTGCTGATTGCCCGACAGCAGGGCTCCCCGCTGTTAACCGCCGTAAAATACATCATCCGCCGCTCCGCCCTGCCGCTGCTGGGGGCGACGGTGATTGCCATCCTGGCGTTTGCTCCTATCGGGCTGTCGCAGGATTCCACCGGGGAATACTGTAAATCCCTGTTCCAGGTGCTGCTGATTTCCCTGATGCTGAGCTGGTTCTCGGCGCTCACCCTCACCCCGGTGCTGATTAAGTGGTGGTTGTTTAAAAACGACAGCGCGCCCGATAAAACCGACGAGTCAGATCCTTACGACAAACGACTCTACCGCGCCTACCAGCGCCTGCTTAACACGCTGTTGCACCATAAGGCACCGACGCTCATTGTGATGGCTGCGCTGCTGGCAGCGTCTGTCTGGGGCTTCGGCGCCGTACGGCAAAACTTTTTCCCGTCGTCTAATACGCCGATTTTCTTTGTCGACCTGTGGTTACCCTACGGTACCGATATCAAGTGGACTGAGAAAATGACCGGCGATATCGAAAAAACCATTAACGGCCAGCCTGGCGTGGAGACCACCGTCTCAACCATTGGTCAGGGAAGTATGCGCTTTATTCTGACCTACAGCGGACAGCGCCAGTACAGCAACTATGCGCAGATCATGGTGCGCATGGACGACCAGCGCAACATCTCCGCCCTGACGCGCCACGTGGACGAGTACATCGCCCGAAACTATCCGCAGGTCAACGCCAGCACCAAACGCGTGATGTTTGGCCCCTCCGGCGACAGCGCCATTGAGGTGCGCATTAAAGGCCCCGACCCTGACCGGCTGCGCCTGATTGCCAGCCAGGTGGACGATATCCTCACGCGCGACCCGGCCACGGGCAGCGTCAGGAACGACTGGCAAAACCGCAGCAAGGTGATCCGCCCACAGTACGTTGCCGCCCTTGGCCGCGAGCTTGGCGTAGATAAGCAGGACGTTGATAACGCGCTGGAGATGAACTTCTCCGGCAGCCGGGCGGGGCTGTACCGGGAAGGCAGCGACCTGCTCCCGGTCGTGGTGCGCCCGCCTGAGAGCGAACGGCTGGACGCCAGTCACCTGAACAACGTGCTGGTCTGGAGCCAGACGCGGCAGCAGTATATCCCGCTGAGTAACGTCGTCAGCCGCTTCTCGCTGGAGTGGGAAGATCCGCTCATCCTTCGACGCGACCGCTCGCGGGTGCTGACGGTGCAGACGGACCCAGACCCGCTGAGCCAGCAAACCTCCGGGGACATTCTCGCCCGGGTGAAGCCGCAAGTGGATGCCCTTCCCCTGCCACACGGCTACAGCATCGAGTGGGGGGGCGACGCGGAAAACTCCAGCGAAGCGCAGCAGGGGCTATTCACTACGCTACCTCTCGGGTATCTGGTGATGTTTGTCATTACGGTGCTGATGTTCAGTTCGGTGAAAAATGCGGTCGCTATCTGGCTGACCGTACCGCTGGCGCTGATTGGCGTGACGCCGGGATTTTTACTTACCGGCATTCCCTTTGGCTTTATGGCGCTGATTGGTCTGCTGAGCCTGAGCGGAATGCTCATCCGCAACGGCATCGTGCTGGTGGAAGAGATCGAGCAGCAGAAAACGCAGCAGGATCAGCACAGCGCGATCGTGTACGCCGCGACCTCACGTCTGCGCCCCATCCTGCTCACCGCGTTCACGACCGTACTTGGCCTGGCTCCGCTGCTGCTGGACGTTTTCTTCCAGAGCATGGCCGTTGTGATTATGTTTGGACTGGGGTTTGCTACAATCCTGACGCTGCTGGTACTCCCCGTGATCTATGCGTGTTTCCATCGTAAGGACGAAGCCAAACAACAATGAATGCGACAGGGCTGAACATTATCAAGACGCTGGGCTGTATGACGGCGGTGACCTTCTTTACCATCTACAACACCTGGGATCATTATGATTATGACTATCACTGGATCCTGGGGTTTTTAACCTTTATTTCGACGATCGCCACACCGCTGTTTTTTGTCGTTGCGGGCTATCTCGACGGACAATCACGGCACGGCACCCGCTGGCAGCTCGGTAAAATTAAAAGTCTGGTGATTGTTTTTCTGTTCTGGATAACGATCTACTACCTGTGGGAGCCCTATCAGCGCGGGTATTTAATCCAGCCCTGGTTCGTGTTTGCGTTTGTGGTGATTTACACCTTCCACCCGGTGGTGGAGTGGCTCAGCCAGCGGCGAAGGCTGTTCTGCGGCGCGATCGCTGCCCTGCTGCTCTTTTCCTACGGATACGATCTGCTGTCAGCGCTCTATCCTGGAACGCACGTCCTTTCTCTTTCACCGCAGTATCGGCTGTGGACGTGGCTGCTGTTTTATCTGACGGGGCAACTCTTTTGCGACCCGAAAATTGCCGAGTGGATTAGCCGCAAAAATGTGGTCAGGGCGGCGGTTGTCGCCATCCCGTTTATCTACCTCTTCACCTGGTTTTACGAGCGCCACTTCTTCTTCGCGCTGTTCAAGGCGGACAGAAACGCCTTTATTCTCACCGGCTCGCAGATTTACATTTTGATCATCGCGCTGGTGATTGCGGCGAACGGCGTGCGCTTTCGCCGCAATGCTGAATTTAAGGAGTCCATTCTGGCCGCCATCAGCAAAACGATGACCGGCGTGTATATTGTGCACTACTCGGTGTTTCATCTGCTGACGGCGCTGATACCGGTGACCTCTCTCGGTATGAAGCTGGCGCTGATTGTGCTCACCTTCGTCACCTCAGTTCTGTTCTCCATGCTGGTATTGTCTAACGCCGTGGCAAAAAAGGTGATCACCCTTTAGAAGCCCAAGCGCAGCCAGGCAAAGAGCACGTTGCCGTTGTTATAGGTTCCTGGAATATAGGTGAACTGGACGGTAACGCGCTTATACCCGGCCGAAAACAGCGGGAAGATGAACGGTAGCGGGACATAGTTTGCAAAATCATCTCGCGCCGTGATGCCAGCCGCGGCACCGAGCCCAAGACGGAAATCTTTGGCATCATCCAGATACCAGCCCTTCTCCCAGCCATAGCCCATCGCGGGCTGCCATTCGTTGTGCGAGTCCTTGAACATCATTGCGAACAGCGCGCTCCAGTTGCCCTCTTCGTTATAGCGGGAAACGCCCAGCCCGCCGCCCCACGGCATTTCATTGTAATTGTCGGTTTTTTCTTTGTCGTACATAAAGCGAGCGTGCCAGCTCAGAAACGGCAGGTACAGGTCGTAACGTTGGGGCTCTTCCCAGGTTTGCGAAATATCATCCGTCAGCGCATTCCACCAGCCGCTGATACGCTGTTCACCATAGACGTTGGGCTCCGCATGAAGCGGTGCGACGAATAAAAACAGGACCATCCAGAATGCCGAAAAGGTGCGTTGCATCGTTATTCCCTCAGCTTAACTTACGCAGCGGTCACTATTACTGTAAACCATTCAGCCTTTAACAGAGCCAGAAGACGCAATTATCTCGCTGAAGGTGGGGATGAAATTTATTTATTCAGCACCATCCGGAAAGATAAAAACGTTTTCTCAGGCGTTCTGTCGCGGTAGTCTCATAGGTTCCGTTTATATGACGGCCGCTATGTGAGTGACCTTTTCTTATACCAATAATTAAAAAATCAGTACGGACAGGACAACTATGGACTCCACCCTCATCTCCGATCGTCCCAACGAGGAGACACCTTCGCTCAATCGTGCCCGCCGCGCAGCCTTAGGCAGCTTCGCGGGTGCCGTCGTCGACTGGTATGATTTTCTGCTTTACGGCATCACTGCCGCCCTGGTCTTTAACCGCGAATTCTTCCCCCAGGTCAGCCCCGCGATGGGCACGCTCGCCGCGTTTGCCACCTTCGGCGTCGGCTTTCTGTTTCGCCCGCTGGGCGGGGTGATCTTCGGCCACTTCGGTGACCGACTCGGCCGCAAGCGCATGCTGATGCTCACCGTCTGGATGATGGGGATCGCCACCGCGCTGATTGGTATTCTCCCTTCGTTTTCCGCCATTGGCTGGTGGGCGCCGGTACTGCTGGTCACCCTGCGCGCCATCCAGGGCTTCGCCGTCGGCGGCGAATGGGGCGGCGCGGCGCTGCTGTCCGTTGAGAGCGCGCCGAAGCACAGGAAAGCGTTTTACAGCAGCGGCGTGCAGGTCGGGTACGGCGTAGGCCTTCTGCTTTCCACCGGGCTGGTATCGCTAATCAGCCAGCTCACCACCGACGAGCAGTTCCTGAGCTGGGGCTGGCGCATTCCGTTCATCTTCAGCATCGTGCTGGTCATCGCCGCGCTGTGGATCCGTAACGGGATGGAGGAGTCGGCTGAGTTTGAAAAACAACAGCTGGAAAAACCGCTCGCCAAAAAGCGTCTGCCTGTGATGGAAGCGCTGGTTCAGCACCCTAGCGCTTTTCTGAAAATTATCGCCCTGCGCCTGTGCGAGCTGCTGACGATGTATATCGTCACCGCGTTTGCCCTGAACTATTCGACGCAGAACCTCGGTCTGCCGCGCGAGCTGTTCCTCAATATTGGCCTGCTGGTCGGCGGGATCAGCTGCCTGACAATCCCCTGCTTCGCGTGGCTGGCGGACCGGTTTGGCCGCCGCCGCGTTTACATTACCGGAGCGCTGATTGGCACCCTCAGCGCCTGGCCATTCTTTATGGCGCTGGAGGCGCAGTCGATCTTCTGGATTGTCTTCTTCGCCATCATGCTCGCCAACATCGCGCACGATATGGTGGTCTGCGTCCAGCAGCCGATGTTCACCGAGCTGTTTGGCGCAAGCTACCGCTACAGCGGCGCGGGCGTGGGCTATCAGGTGGCAAGCGTGGTCGGCGGCGGTTTTACGCCGTTTATTGCCGCCGCGCTGGTGACCTTCTCCGGCGGCAACTGGCACAGCGTGGCGATTTATCTGCTGGCCGGCTGCCTGCTGTCGGCAGCGACGGCGCTGCTGATGAAAGAGACAAGCCACGGCTGATCTCCCTTTTGTTTCACAGGCGTGTGACATACTATCGGGTAGAGTCGCACACCTGTGGAACAAGGAGACAGAGATGAATAATAAGGGCTCCAGCCTGACCCCGGCTCAGGCGCTGGAAAAACTCGACGCGCTGTATGAACAGTCCGTCAACGCGCTGCGCGGCGCCATCAGCGAATATATCGAAACAGGGAAACTTCCCGACCAAAAGGCCAGAACCGAGGGCCTTTTTGTTTATCCATCGCTCTCTGTGACCTGGGACGGCAGCGCCAGCAGTAATCCCAAAACCCGCGCCTACGCGCGCTTTACCCACTCCGGCTGCTACAGCACCACCGTCACCCGCCCTGCGCTGTTCCGACCGTATCTTGAAGAACAGCTTACGCTGCTGTACCAGGATTACGGCGCGCATATTGCCGTTGAGCCCTCGCAGCATGAGATCCCGTATCCGTACGTGATTGACGGTTCGGCGTTAACCCTTGACCGCTCCATGAGCGCGGGGCTGACCCGCCACTTCCCGACGACGGAACTTTCGCAGATTGGCGATGAGACGGCCGACGGGATTTATCACCCGGCAGAATTTTCTCCCCTGTCGCATTTTGATGCCCGCCGGGTCGATTTCTCCCTGGCGCGCCTGCGCCACTACACCGGTACGCCAGTCGAACATTTCCAGCCGTTCGTGCTCTTTACCAACTACACCCGCTACGTCGACGAGTTTGTCCGCTGGGGCTGCAGCCAGATCCTCAACCCGGAGAGCCCGTACATCGCGCTGTCCTGCGCGGGCGGGATCTGGATCACCGCGGAGACCGAAGCGCCCGAGCAGGCCATTTCCGACCTGGCGTGGAAAAAGCACCAGATGCCCGCCTGGCATCTGATCACCGCAGACGGCCAGGGCATTACGCTGATTAACATCGGCGTTGGCCCGTCAAATGCCAAGACCATCTGCGACCATCTGGCGGTACTGCGCCCGGACGTGTGGCTGATGATTGGCCACTGCGGCGGCCTGCGCGAAAGCCAGCTGATTGGCGACTACGTGCTGGCCCACGCCTATCTGCGCGATGACCACGTGCTTGATGCGGTGCTGCCGCCGGATATCCCAATCCCGAGCATCGCCGAAGTACAGCGCGCGCTGTATGACGCCACCAAAGAGGTCAGCGGCATGCCGGGCGAAGAGGTTAAACAGCGCCTGCGCACCGGTACGGTCGTCACAACGGATGACCGCAACTGGGAGCTGCGCTACTCCGCCTCCGCGCTGCGGTTCAACCTGAGCCGCGCGGTGGCGATCGATATGGAGAGCGCCACCATTGCCGCGCAGGGGTATCGCTTCCGCGTCCCTTACGGCACGCTGCTGTGCGTCTCCGATAAGCCGCTGCACGGTGAAATTAAGCTGCCGGGCCAGGCCAACCGTTTCTATGAAGGGGCTATCTCAGAGCATCTGCAGATTGGTATTCGTGCGATTGATTTACTTCGCGCGGAGGGCGACAAGCTGCATTCGCGCAAGCTGCGCACCTTCAACGAGCCGCCGTTCCGCTAATAACAAGGATAAACCATGCACACCACATCACCGCTCTCTGCCCTGCGCCACTGGCTTGAGGCCAGCCATCTCGACGGGATGATCGTCCCGCGGGCGGATGCCTGGCAGAGCGAATACTGCGCGCCCTACGACGAAAAGCTGGCCTGGCTGACGGGCTTTGACGGTTCGGCCGGCGTGGCGCTGGTGCTGAAAAACAAAGCGCTGCTGTTCGTCGACGGGCGCTATCAGGTTCAGGCGCGCGTTCAGGTCAATACGGATGAGGTTGAGATCCACCACCTGCACAACGAGCCGCTGGCAGAATGGCTGGCAGAAAACGTTGAGGCAGGAACGCGCATCGGTTTTGACGCGCTGCTGATGACCAACGCGGAGTTTGAGCAACTGTCAGCCACGCCGTGCGAGCTGGTGCCGCTGAAGGCCTCGCCGTTTGACGCGCTATGGACCGATCGTCCTGCCGCACCGGCGGGGCTTATCCGTGAGATGCCGGTTGAACACAGCGGCGAACGCAGCGCGGACAAACGCCAGCGCGTCGCCGCCGTGCTGGCCGCAAACAACGCTGATTATCTCGCCGTCACCCTGCCGGATAACATCGCCTGGCTGTTAAACGTCCGCGGTGCGGATATCCCTTACAGCCCGGTACCGCTCTCCTTTGCCCTTCTTGGTCGTGACGGTCACGTTGAGTGGTTTGTTAACGACAATAAGCTCAGCGCCCTGCCTGACGGTGTGCGCAATGCGTTCACCATTGCGCCGCAGGATACCTTTATTGAACGCTGCCAGCAGATTGCCGTAGGCAAACGGGTGATGATTGATGCCGATTCCGCGCCGGTTGCCCTGCGCTTCGCCGTTGAACCACGGGGAGAAATTGTCTGGCGGACCGATCCCATCACCCTGATGAAAGCGACTAAAAACCCGGTCGAGCTGGCGGGTTATCGCGAGTGCCATCACCGGGACGGGGCCGCGTGGGTCAATTTCCTCGCCTGGCTGAGCCGCGAAGTGCCGCGGCGCGAGGCGGCAGGACAACCGCTCACCGAGCTGGACGCGCAGGCGCAGCAGCTTGCGTTCCGTCAACAGCAGCCCGGGTTCATCGAGCAGAGTTTTGCAACCATCTCCGCCTCTTCGAGCAATGCGGCGATGTGCCACTACCATTCGAGCGAGGCCAGCAATAAGCCCATCGGTCATGACCATTTTTACCTGAACGATTCCGGCGGTCAGTATGCTAACGGCACCACCGACGCCACCCGCACGCTGGCGTGGGGGAAAGTCGATCCGCAGCAGCGCCTGCACTACACTGCCGTGCTGAGAGGCTTCCTGTCGCTCATTACCCTGCAGTTCCCATCCGGGACTCAGGGGCATCAGCTGGATGCGTTTGCGCGTCGCCCGCTGTGGGAGATGGGGCTGGATTACGATCACGGCACGGGACACGGCGTGGGGCACCAGCTGCTGATCCACGAGAACCCGCATCGCATCGCCAAAAAGGTTAACCCGTGGCCGCTGGTGGCGGGCAATATCATGACTATCGAGCCAGGCTACTATCTGGGCGATAGCCACGGTATTCGTATTGAAAACCAGGTGGAGATTGTGGAGAGCCGTCCGGGGTTCTGCAAATTTGCCTCGCTGACGCTGATCCCGATCGACTTAAGTCAGGTTGAGCTGCATCTGCTGAGCGAGCAGGAAAAGCAGTGGCTGGATGCGTATCATCAGCAGGTACGCGAGGCGCTCTCACCTCTGGTGAATAGCGAAGCGCGTGAGTGGCTGGTTGAGGCGACGGCGCCGATTGGTTTGGTTCGATAGTGCATTGTGCGGGCTGGTGCCCTCACCCCAGCCCTCTCCCACGGGAGAGGGTGCAAACACTAAAAACGGCAACCCGGTTGCCGTTTTGCGTTTACCTTGCGCAGAAAAGCAAAAAGCCTGCTTTAAAAGCAGGCTTTTCAAATTTGGCTCCTCTGACTGGACTCGAACCAGTGACATACGGATTAACAGTCCGCCGTTCTACCGACTGAACTACAGAGGAATCGTGTGAACGGGGCGCATATTATCGATGCTCCCCCGGGATGTCAAAGGCAGAATGCACATTTCCGATCGTTTGCCGAATTATTCTCCACTTCGCGCAATTGTCAGGCATTTTTCCGCGGATATTTCCACAGCCAGCGTCCGCTGACCATCCGCCAGTAGAACAGCGTGCCCCGCACGGCCCAGTCGAGGAACATCCCCAGCCAGACGCCGACCACACCCCATCCGAGCATCACCCCGAGCGTATACCCCGCGACAACGCGACATCCCCACATGCCGAGCATCGATACCCACATCGCAAAGCGGGCATCGCGTGCCCCTTTCAGCCCGGCGGGTAATACCCATGAGGCTGCCCAGATGGGCATAAAGGCCGCGTTGAGCCAGATGAGGATCTTAACAACCTCTTTAACGTCGTCTTCGTGGGTATAGAACGAGGCCATCAGCCCGGCAAACGGCGCGGTTCCCCAGGCGATCAGCGTCAGCCCAATGGTCGACAGCCAGAACACGTGCCGCAGCTGCCGCTCCGCCTGGCCTATCTGCCCTTTCCCGAGCCGTTTACCCGTAATAATGGTCGATGCTGAACCCAGCGCGTTACCCGGCAGGTTAATCAGCGAGGCAATAGAGAAGGCGATAAAGTTACCGGCGATAACGTCGGTGCCCATCCCGGCGACAAACATCTGCGTGAGCAGCTTCCCGCCGTTGAACAACACCGATTCTATGCTCGCGGGAATGCCGATCCCCATCACTTCCCAGATAATGGCGAAATTAAAGGGGCGGAAATAGCTTTTTAGCGTCAGACGCAGCGAAGGGGTAATCCCCGCCATCAGCACCCCAATGATGGCTACCGCACCGATATAGCGTGAAATGGTTAACCCCAGTCCGGCACCGACGAACCCCAGCCCCTCCCACGAGAACACGCCGTAGATCAGCACGCTGCTGATAATGATATTCAGGATATTCATCCCGCCGTTGATCAGCAGCGGAATTTTGGTGTTGCCCGCCCCGCGCAGCGCACCGCTGCCAATCAGCGCAATGGCCGCCGCCGGATAGCTTAAGACGGTCATTTCCAGGTAGGTCAGCGCCAGGTCTTTAACCTCGTTAGTGGCCTCCCCGGCGACAAAGTCGATAATCTCTTTACCGAAATAGTGGATCACCGCCGCCAGAACGATCGAAAAAATGGTCATGATCATCAGCGACTGGCGGGCCGCCTCGCGTGCACGTTTGGGATCAAGCTTGCCGAGGCTAAAGGCCACCACCACCGTCGTCCCGAGATCTATGGCGGCAAAGAACGAGATCACCACCATGTTAAAGCTGTCCGCCAGCCCAACCCCAGCCATCGCCTCTTTTCCCAGCCAGCTCACCAGGAAGGTGCTCAAAACCCCCATCAGCAGAACGCAGGTATTTTCCAGGAAGATAGGCACGGCAAGGGGGGTGATTTCACGCCAGAACAGGACACGATAGCTTTTACGTTTTGCATACCATGGCGTGCGCGTTATCGCCTGGCGTAAGGAGGCAGTGACGTTCAAAATGGACCTTAGCGAGAAAAGTTGAAACTCCATTTCAAATGATGGGGGACAAATGCTAATCCTGCAAAGTATTTTCCAGAAAAAGATGTGTGGATTTACAACAAACTGATGACAGAATCAGCAATCAGTCGGTTTTCCCTAAGATCAGGTTTGACAAAAGTTTTTTCGCCGCTAAGATAAGCCTCCACAACGATTCCTCTGTAGTTCAGT
>NZ_JADBRD010000039.1:29591-53417 GCF_014930495.1 Enterobacter cloacae complex sp. S3
CCAGTCAGAGGAGCCAAATTTAAAAAGCCTGCTTTTAAAGCAGGCTTTTTGCTTTGCGGATGAGGGAAAATGAACGCTCTGTTTGTCTACGGCACGCTGCGCCCGGGCCACTCTAATGCGCATATTCTTGAAGACATCGGCGGCGAATGGCTGGCCGGTTCCGTATCCGGCACGTTTTACGAACGCGGCTGGGGCGCCGCGGCGGACTTCCCGGGAATTGTGCTTCACCCTGACGGCCCCCGCGTCGAAGGCTATCTGTTTATCTCTGATAACCTTGCCGCGCACTGGCAAATGCTGGACGAATTTGAAGACGGCTACGATCGGGTTGAGGTCACGGTGACCACCCTTGAAGGCAAGCAGGTTCAGGCCTGGATTTATCAGCTACAGCCGCGTTCTGAATCATAAAAAAAGGCTCTCTGTCACCAGAGAGCCTTTTTCACTATTCGCTGCGATTACTCGCTTTTTGCTTCGCCGTTTTTGATTTCGCCCATCACTTTCAGCTTTTTAGAGATGTCACGACGCTCTTTAGACAGCTCAGCGTTTTTGATGATGTAGTCATCAACGCGGTCTTCATAGTCGCTCTTCATGCTGGCGATAATGCCCTGAATAGCTTCAACGCTCATACCTGGCTTGATGTAGTCGCTCAGGTTGTCGAGGAGCAGAACACGTTTCTGGTTGTCACGGATCTTCTTCTCAACGTCCTGGATTTCACGCTGCAGCTTGTTTTTGCGGCGGAACAGGCGGACGAATTCCAGAACATCCTGGAACGAAGGCTTGGTAGTTTCCATTTTTACACCCCTGATAATGTGAGATTCGGATTCGTTAAGGCAACCGTTGTAACAATAACCTTACTGACAGCGGCTGCGAATGACAATGAGTATATCGTTTAAAGCTATCATAACCCCAATTGCTGCTGAATCGAAGCAGCAGCCGTCACATACGCCTTTTATTTGCGCAGCGCCCGGCAAATAAGGTGCGATAACAGCTCAAGCTGACGCGCCAGTTCCATGCTCAGCCAGACGTAGCCATGAATAGGCGTTTCCGCCACGTTATCGCTCTGGCGTTCATTGATTAACTGCTTCAGCTCCGCAACGATCTCATTCAGCCGCTCGCTGTTGGCCAGTATCGGCTGCGGGTTCCCTTCATAGAGCGCATGGGCAATGGTCAACAGCGTTTGCTGCGTCATCTGCTGGGTCTCTTTGAGAGTCTGCGCGTTAAGCATCAACAGATGGCTGGGACGCGAGGCCCAGTGGGCGTTGATTTGCAGTTCAAGCATGCAGACCAGATTGCGGCTTACCGTCTGGATGGCTTCGAAAATCGATTTCTGAATACGGGTTTCTTTGCTGGCGGGCGTGATCAGGCCGCGCATTTTGACCACGTCGTTGAGGATTGTTTGCAGATGCTTTTCCAGCCGGGGACGTTCGACCAGATTCGGGGAAAAACCGGCCTGATAGACGCGGTTAAAGGCGGTGACGTAGTTCGCCATCTGAATACGCCAGTGCAGAAAAGCGCGCTGCGGCCAGATGCCGGTGAAGAGCATGGCCAGCAGTGACCCCAGGATGACATCCCCGCTTCGCCACAGCGCGGTGGTCATATCCCCGGCGGGCGCACCGACAACCACCGCGAGAGTAATCCCAATCAGCAAGGCCTGATACGGTCTTTTGCCCAACGCCAGCCAGCCGCACAGGAACATGGCGGCCCCGCACCATGCCAGCATCACGGGAAATGAGATGAGCTCCAGCTTCAGGGCAATAAGCCCAAGGGCCGAGCCTAAAACCGTCCCGCCAATTCGCTCAAAGGCGCGCGGAACAACGTTCCCCCAAAACGAGATGGGCCCCATCACCACCACCAGGGTGATCAGCGGCCACGTCCCTTCCGGAACATCAAGCAAACGGACCAGTACAAACGTCAATACGAACGCCAGCGCGATGCGGCACCCGTGCACCACGCGGTAATGTTTGTACAACCGAATTTCAAAAGGGGTTAATGATTTGTCGGGACGCACACCCGCTCTCCAGCTACACGGCAAATCACAATTGTACTGTGTTTTCAGCCGGGCGGATCGCTCCCGGCTGAAAAACCCTTCATTTAGCAGGCTTAAGCCGTTTTATGCTCTACCGCGATATACATTTCGATATCCCAGTAGCCGTCTGCATTGCCGTCATTGAGATAGCGTTCGAAGCAGGGTTTAAGCGCCATCTGGTACTTATTGTCCTGCAGCAGAGAGTTGAAGAACTGATACCACGGCGTGGCGAAGTCGTAGTTTTCCACGCGCGCCGTCGCCACGGCATAATCCCCGGCCGCGATTTCCGTCATCATGACGCCTTCGCTGTTTTCCGGGATAACGAAATCGTCCGGTACCGTAACGGCCGTATCGCAGCGCAGTTTTTCTGCCGGGACCTCGTCGGGGTTATCGTAGTAGACCGCAACCCACTCCAGCGGCTCAATGTGGCGCCCGTCCACCCACATCACCAGCTGTTCAAAGCCCTGTTTAACCGTTTGTTCCCACGGTCCGACCAAATGAAAACCGGCAATCTTACGTTTCTGTTGCTGCTTGATGCTGTAGTCCATGCTGCCTCCATTTATTACTGTATATTTATACACTATAAAGCTGGATTACTATTATCGGCAAACGAGGAGTGTTTATTATGTGAGCAGACTCGCAACCCTGCCAGTCTGCCCATCAGCGGTTAAAGCGTGTGGTGGAGATAATCGCTCATGCGAGAGAACAGTCCGCCCTTATCAACGGCTTCCAGCGTCACCAGCGGCCAGTGCGCCACCACCTTGTCACGGTCATAGAGCTGGATCTCCCCGACCCGCTGATGCGCAGCAATCGGCGCTTCCAGCTCTTTTTTATCCAGCACGTATTTGGCTTTGATGTTCGGCACTTCCGCTTTCGGCAAGGCCAGCCAGAAATCCTGGTCGGTGCCCAGTTTCACCTGCTCCTTATCGCCGTACCAGATACGCTCTGTCCCCACTTTTTTACCGCTATGCAGGATTTGCACCGTATCGAAGTTCTGCTGCCCCCAGTGCAGCAGTTTCCGGGCCTGGTCCTCACGGCCTTTCGGGCTGTCCGCCCCCATCACCACCGCGATTAAACGGCGCTGGCCGTCAACGGCGGACGCAATCAGGTTAAAGCCCGCTCCCGAGGTATGCCCCGTTTTAAGCCCGTCCACGTTCATGGTTTTATCCCACAGCAGGCCGTTACGGTTTTGCTGGGTGATCCCGTTCCAGGTCAGGCTCTTTTCGCTGTACATATGGTAAAACTCAGGCTCGCCGTGAATGATGGCCCGGGAGAGTACGGCCAGGTCATAGGCCGAGCTGTGCTGGCCCGGCGCGTCCAGCCCGTGGACGGTTTCAAAGTGCGTATCGCGCAGGTTCAGCTTCTGCACGTAGTCGTTCATCATCTTCACAAACTGCGGCTGACCGCCCGCCACGTGATCGGCCAGCGCCACGCAGGCGTCGTTGCCGGAATCGACAATCAGACCGCGGCTTAAATCACGCACGGAGACGCGATCGCCCTCTTTCAGGAACATCAGCGACGAGCCGTCAAAAACCGGGTTGCCTTTTGCCCACGCGTCACGCCCGACGGTGACAATGTCGTCCGGCGTAATGCGATGGCTATCAATGGCCCGATCAACCACATACCCTGTCATCAGTTTGGTCAGGCTCGCCGGATTACGTTGTTGATGTTCGTTGCCCGCCGTTAAGATCTGACCAGTCGTGTAGTCCATCAGCACCCAGGAGCCAGCCTGAATGGCCGGAGGCTGCGGCGAAAAATCCAGTGGTTCGGCCGCAAAAGCAGATGAGACACTCGAAGCGAGTAAAGAAACAGCAATAAACAGACGGCGTTTCAACGGTATATCCTCAGGTCATTAAAAATCGATGACCTTTTTACGGGAGTTCTGATGTCGTTACCTGGCTTAATTGCAAAAAAATGTGACAGAGCACAGATTTTTCTCTGAAGCTGGCGCGCAAATTTGCTCGACAGCGGTGCTTTTTATTCGGTCTGAACCGCACGATCGTTTACCATAGTGACGTCATTTTTTAACAGGATGGTATTACTGGTGTCTGACTCTGCCGCTCGCCCGACTTTTTTATTTCATGACTACGAAACCTTTGGCACGCACCCGGCGCTGGACCGACCGG
Source organism: Enterobacter cloacae complex sp. S3 (assembly GCF_014930495.1). Classification (NCBI taxonomy): domain Bacteria; kingdom Pseudomonadati; phylum Pseudomonadota; class Gammaproteobacteria; order Enterobacterales; family Enterobacteriaceae; genus Enterobacter; species Enterobacter cloacae complex sp. S3. Next base: position 33,741 of record NZ_JADBRD010000039.1, read on the forward strand.
CGCAGTTTGCCGCCATCCGTACCGACGACGAATTCAACATTATTGGCGAGCCTGAGGTCTTTTACTGCAAACCGGCTGATGACTACCTGCCGCAGCCCGGGGCGGTCATGGTCACCGGGATCACGCCTCAGGAAGCGCGCGAGAAAGGCGTTAACGAGGCAGAATTCGCCCGACGCATCCACGATCTGTTTACCGTCCCCAATACCTGCGTGGTCGGTTACAACAACATCCGCTTCGATGACGAAGTAACGCGCAACATCTTCTATCGCAACTTCTACGATCCCTATGCCTGGAGCTGGCAGAACCGCAATTCACGCTGGGATTTGCTCGACATCATGCGCGCCTGTTATGCCCTGCGTCCTGAGGGCATTAACTGGCCGGAAAACGAGGAAGGGCTGACCAGCTTCCGGCTGGAACACCTGACGCGCGCCAACGGCATCGAGCACAGCAATGCCCACGACGCGATGGCGGACGTCTATGCCACCATTGCCATGGCGAAGCTGGTGAAAAACGCGCAGCCCCGGCTGTTTGAGTATCTGCTGAGCCACCGCAGCAAGCAGAAGCTGATGACCCTTATCGACGTGCCGCAGATGAAACCCCTGGTGCATATTTCCGGCATGTTTGGTGCCTGGCGCGGTAATACCAGCTGGGTCGCCCCGCTGGCGTGGCATCCGGACAACCGTAATGCGGTCATCATGGTGGATTTAGCCGGCGATATTTCGCCGCTGCTGGAGCTCGACAGCGATACCCTGCGCGAACGGCTCTATACCCCGAAAAATGAACTCGGCGATCTGCCCGCGGTGCCGGTCAAACTGGTGCATATCAATAAATGTCCGGTACTCGCGCAGGCGAATACGCTGCGCCCGGAAGATGCGGACAGACTGGGCATTAACCGTCAGCGCTGCCTTGATAACCTGAAAGTGCTGCGCGATAACCCGCAGGTGCGCGAGAAAGTAGTTGCTATCTTTGCCGAGGCGGAGCCGTTCGTGCCGTCTGAAAACGTGGATGCCCAGCTCTACAACGGCTTCTTCAGCGATGCCGACCGCGCGGCGATGAATATCGTTCTGCAAACCGAGCCGCGTAACCTGCCGGCGCTGGATATCACCTTTGCCGATAAACGCATCGAAAAGCTGATGTTTAACTACCGCGCGCGTAACTTCCCCGGCACGCTGGACGAGGCTGAGCAGGATCGCTGGCTGCAGCATCGTCGCAATGTCTTTACCCCTGAGTTCCTTAATAGCTATGCCCAGGAGCTGGAAATGCTTTATGGCCAGTATGAGGGGAATGCTGAGAAACAGGCGCTGTTGAAATCCCTGTTCCAGTACGCTCAAGAGATTGTCTGAGCGAGGGGTATAAAAAAAGCCGGAGGCGATGTCTCCGGCTTTTTTTTGCCCGCTGGCACAGGCCAACGGGTGTGTCGTTTTGTAGGCCGGGCAAGCGCTAGCGCCACCCGGCAAGTCATTACGCGACGTCTTCGTACTGAGGAACCGGGTTACGGAAGCTCTTCGTGACGCAGGCCAGGTAAATCAGGCCGATACCCGCCCAAATCAGGCCAAGCACCATAGAGCTCTCTTCCAGGTTAACCCACAGCGCGCCCACGGTCAGGGCACCACATACTGGAAGCACCAGATAGTTGAAGTGGTCTTTCAGCGTTTTGTTGCGCTTCTCACGGATCCAGAACTGTGAGATCACGGAGAGGTTAACGAAGGTAAACGCCACCAGCGCACCGAAGTTAATCAGCGCGGTCGCCGTCACCAGGTCGAATTTAATCGCCAGCAGGGCAATAGCGCCAACCAGCAGCACGTTCCACGCCGGAGTACGCCATTTCGGATGAACGTAGCCGAAGAAACGGGTCGGGAATACGCCGTCACGGCCCATCACGTACATCAGACGAGAAACGCCTGCGTGTGCCGCCATGCCGGACGCCAGTACGGTCACGCTGGAGAAGATCAGCACGCCCCACTGGAAGGTTTTACCCGCTACATACAGCATGATTTCAGGCTGTGACGCATCTGGATCTTTAAAGCGAGAGATGTCCGGGAAGTACAGCTGCAGGAAGTAGGAAGCTCCGATAAAGATCAGGCCGCCAATCAGCGCTGTCAGGAAAATCGCTTTCGGGATCACGCGCTCAGCATCTTTGGTCTCTTCGGACAGAGAAGAGATACCGTCAAAGCCCAGGAACGAGAAGCACAGAATCGTCGCACCGGTAATCATCGGCACAACGTGCGCACCTTCAGACCAGAATGGACGCGTGCTGGTCAGCGTACCTGCACCTTCACCGTGAGAAACACCGTAGATGATCAGGCCAACGATAACCGCCACAATACCCATCTGCAGTATAACAATCAGGGTGTTGAAGTTCGCCACGGTCTTGATGCTGCGCAGGTTAGAGATGGTCATAAAGGCCACCAGCGCGACAACGAAGATCCACGATGGAACAGAAGGCACCAGCGCTTCGAAGTAAATTTTTGCCAGCAGAATATTGATCATCGGCATGAACAGATAGTCCAGCAGAGATGACCAGCCCACCATGAAGCCAACCGCCGGGCTGATGGATTTTTGGGCATAGGTATAGGCAGAGCCTGCAGACGGGAAACGGCGAACCAGTTTACCGTAGCTCAGCGCAGTAAAGAGAATGGCGACCAGCGCAAAGGCGTACGCCGTTGCCACATGACCGTCTGTGAGGCCTGATACGATACCGAATGTATCGAACAGCGTCATCGGTTGCATATAGGCAAGGCCCATCATAACAACCGGAATCAACGTAAGCGTTTTACGTAATTCCACGCGAGAGGTGTTTGGAGTTGCGTTATGCGACATAGTTATTCTCCTTTACGGTGATAACCGCCACGTAAGCGAAAAATTGCCCCATTTCTTTCTTCCTCAGCGACAACAACTGTCGGATTTTAGTAAATATCTATCCGGTACGAAGCCCGGCCTCTTGGTTTTTAGTTTCGTTTCGTACATGCAAAAAAAAATAACCGACGCCTTTTATATCGTCGATTATTCATTTGGTTGCAGCGGCGGCATTTTGCCCCACATCGGATACAAAAGGCAATACTTTGCAACGCCCGGTCCGTTTTTCTTTTTGCTAACTGGCTGATTTCTGGACGCCGGGCTGAGAGTAAACGGCGGCGATAGCACTATTTGCTAAAATCTCGTCTCGCCACCAGGCGCTGGCCAGCCCGGCAGTTTGTTCATTCCAGCCTACCCACACCGATTCATTACTGCTTTGAGCAAGTACCTGTTTTTCAACAAGCGCGCCGCTGTCAATAAACCGCTGCGCCAGATAGCGAGGTAAATAGCCGCAGCCGAGGCCGCTTATTTGCAGTTCCAGCTTGGTTTTATAGTCGAAAACGGTAATAGCCTCCTGCTCATCAAGCAGCTGCGAGGAAACCGAGCATTCCGGACGAGAACTGTCCCCAACAACTATGGCGCGGTAGCCTTTAATCACGCGACGGTTAAGCGGCTCGGGTTCCTGAGCCAGGGGATGATGAGGCGCTATGGCAAATACCTGCTCGAGCACGCCCAGCCGGGCAAAACCAAAATCACTCAGCTGGGGAGGCTCATGGAGCGCACCGACGAAAATGTCCGCCCTGCCCTGCGTTAAGGCATCCCAGGAGCCACCCAGCACGCCGTTGATAAAGATAAGCCGGGTCACGCTGTGGTGTTGATAGAAGGCTTCAATCAGCGGCGTCAGGAGAGAAAACGGAAAGGTATCATCCACGCCAATAACCAGCTCGTTTTCCCAACCCTGATGGAGTTTTACGGCCTGTTTTTCGAGTTCACGAACGGTATGGAGGACTTCGCGACCTTTTTCCAGCAGCATCTGCCCGGTACGGGTGAAACGTGCGCGGTGTCCGGAGCGATCGAGGATCTGGATATTGAGATCGCTTTCCAGTTTTTGGACGGTATAGCTCAACGCAGATGGGGTTTTGTAGAGCTTTGCTGACGCAGCGGCAAAGCTCCCCTCTTTTTCCAGAGCATCCAGAATAATAAGAACATCCAGCAGCGGTTTCATGCTCGCCCCCCTTCTGGTGCGCGATCTTCTCCGCTGCGGGTCTTATTCCATGGGCATCACCAGCGGATCGGGATACTGATACTCAAACCCCAGCTCATGACAAATGCGATTGCCATCAACAATTTTGCCTTTACTGTCATCCTTTGCCTCACCAAAAACCGGCGGAGCCAGACCCAGCTGACGTGCCATCAGCGGGTAAAACGTGCTGCGTGCCGGATGAGAAGGTGCACATATATTATAGATGTGTCCACCTTTCGGAGCCTGTAAGAGTAGCTCAATCGCAGCAACAACATCGTCAAGATGCACAAGATTGACGACATGCTGGCCGTCTGGCGCAGACTTACCGGCAAAAAAGCGTCCCGGATGGCGGCCAGGGCCCACCAGCCCCGCCAGACGTACGATATCGACCTGCGTGCCGGGAAGATTATGCAGCCAGTCTTCCAGCTCTTTCAGAACCTGACCGCTCGCCGTCACGGGACGGCGCTCGGAACTCTCTTTCACCACGCCCTCAACTTCGCCATACACCGACGTCGAGCTGGTAAAAATGATGCGCGGAACATGGTGCGCCAGCGCGCTGTCGACGATCTCCTGCATCGCCTGCAGATAAAACGACTCGCCCGGGCCACTGCGCCGCGCGGGGAGCGTGATCACCAGCGCATCGACGTTCATCAGCGTGTCCAGATCGTCAGCATCACACACCAGCTCCGGTTCAAGGCGCAGCTCAACGCCATCAATACCGCACATGCGCGCTGCCTCTACCCCATCCGCCGTGGTTTTGCTCCCGGTCACCTGCCAGCCTTTCGCGGCTAATGACATCGCCAGCGGCATTCCCAGCCACCCTAAACCGACAATCGCGACCTTTTTCATGCGAATTCTCCTGACTCTCACTCGTCTTTTATAAGGCTACGCCAGCCCGGCAGAACACACAATTCATAGCATCAATATGAAATGAATTAATGATCAAAAAAAGCCCTTGCAATATGTCGTACAACTGGTTTAGGTTAAAAGACATCAAATGAATAAGCATTCATCGAGAATTTATATGACACGCGTTCAATTTAAACACCACCATCATCACCATCATCCTGACTAGTCTTTCAGGCGATGTGTGCTGGAAGACGTTTGGATCTTCCAGTGGTGCATGAACGCATGAAAAAGCCCCCGGAAGATCTTCTTCCGGGGGCTTTTTTTTGGACCGAATTCAGACAGGTTAAAACAGGTTAACGAGGAATAAAGAATGTTAGATAACTCACGCTTACGCATAGCTATTCAAAAATCAGGCCGTTTGAGCGACGATTCACGCGAACTGCTGGCCCGCTGCGGGATTAAAATTAACCTGCACACCCAGCGCCTGATTGCTCTGGCTGAAAACATGCCCATCGACATTCTGCGCGTGCGTGATGACGATATTCCCGGCCTGGTCATGGACGGCGTCGTTGACCTCGGCATCATCGGGGAAAACGTGCTGGAAGAAGAGCTGCTGACCCGCCGCGCGCAGGGCGAAGATCCGCGTTATTTCACCCTGCGTCGTCTGGACTTCGGCGGCTGCCGCCTGTCGCTGGCCACGCCGGTTGACGAAACGTGGGACGGCCCGGCCGCGCTGAACGGCAAACGTATCGCCACCTCTTACCCTCACCTGTTAAAGCGTTATCTCGACCAGAAAGGCGTGCAGTTTAAATCCTGCCTGCTGAACGGCTCCGTTGAAGTGGCGCCGCGTGCGGGTCTGGCGGACGCCATCTGTGACCTCGTCTCTACCGGCGCGACGCTGGAAGCCAACGGTCTGCGCGAAGTGGAAGTGATCTACCGCTCTAAAGCGTGCCTGATTCAGCGCGACGGCGACATGGCCGACGCCAAGCAGCAGCTGATCGACAAGCTGCTGACCCGCATTCAGGGCGTGATTCAGGCGCGTGAGTCCAAATACATCATGATGCACGCCCCAACCGAGCGTCTGGATGAAGTGATTGCCCTGCTGCCGGGCGCTGAGCGTCCAACCATCCTGCCGCTGGCGGGCGATCAGCAGCGCGTGGCGATGCACATGGTGAGCAGCGAAACCCTGTTCTGGGAAACCATGGAAAAACTGAAGGCGCTGGGCGCAAGCTCCATCCTGGTGCTGCCTATTGAGAAGATGATGGAGTAATGGCCATGAGCTTTAACACAATCATCGACTGGAACACCTGTAGCGACGCACAGCAGCGCGAGCTGCTGATGCGCCCGGCGATTTCCGCCTCTGAGAGCATCTCACGCACCGTGGCGGAGATTCTGGATAACGTCAAAGCCCGTGGCGATGACGCGCTGCGTGAATACAGCGCGAAGTTTGACAAGACGGAAGTCGGTGCATTACAGGTTACCGAGCAGGAAATCATTGATGCCAGCAATCGTCTGGGTGACGATATCAAGCAGGCGATGGCCGTCGCGGTGAAAAACATTGATACCTTCCACACCGCGCAAAAGCTGCAGACCGTGGATGTCGAAACCCTGCCCGGCGTGCGTTGTCAGCAGGTCACGCGCCCGGTTGCATCCGTTGGCCTCTATATCCCTGGCGGCTCTGCCCCGCTTTTCTCCACCGTACTGATGCTGGCGACACCCGCGCGCATTGCCGGGTGTCAGAAAGTGGTGCTTTGCTCACCGCCACCAATTGCCGACGAGATCCTTTATGCGGCGAAGCTGTGCGGCGTGCAGGCAGTCTATAAAGTGGGCGGCGCGCAGGCGATTTCGGCCCTGGCGTTCGGCACGGAATCTATTCCTAAGGTTGACAAAATTTTTGGCCCGGGCAATGCGTACGTGACCGAAGCCAAGCGCCAGGTCAGCCAGCGTCTGGACGGCGCGGCCATCGATATGCCTGCCGGCCCGTCTGAGGTGCTGGTGATTGCCGACAGCGGCGCAACGCCGGACTTCGTCGCCTCCGACCTGCTTTCTCAGGCGGAACACGGCCCGGACTCGCAGGTCATCCTGCTGACGCCGGACGCCGATATGGCGAAACGCGTGGGCGAAGCCGTTGAGCGCCAGCTTGCCGACCTGCCCCGCGCCGACACGGCACGTCAGGCGCTAGCGGCCAGCCGCCTCATTGTGGCGCGCGACCTGGACCAGTGTATTACCATCTCCAACCAGTACGGCCCGGAGCACCTGATCATTCAGACCCGCAACGCGCGCGATCTGGTTGACAGCATTACCAGCGCGGGCTCGGTGTTCCTCGGCGACTGGTCACCGGAGTCCGCGGGCGATTACGCCTCCGGCACCAACCACGTGCTGCCCACGTATGGCTACACCTCAACCTGTTCGAGCCTGGGCCTGGCGGATTTCCAGAAACGCATGACCGTGCAGGAGCTCTCCCGCGAAGGGTTTGCGTCACTGGCGTCTACTATTGAAACCCTGGCTGCCGCCGAGCGGCTGACCGCCCACAAAAATGCCGTTACGCTGCGCGTTGCAGCCCTGAAGGAGCAAGCATGAACATTGAAGAGTTAGCCCGCGAAAATGTCCGTCGCCTGACGCCTTACCAGTCGGCGCGTCGTCTGGGCGGTAAAGGGGATGTCTGGCTGAACGCCAACGAATTCCCGACGGCGGTGCAGTTCGAACTGTCGCAGCAAACGCTGAACCGCTATCCGGAATGTCAGCCGAAAGCGGTGATTGAAAACTACGCGCAGTACGCGGGCGTGAAGCCGGAGCAGGTGCTGGTCAGCCGCGGCGCGGATGAGGGCATTGAACTGCTGATTCGCGCCTTCTGCGAGCCGGGCAAAGATGCGGTGATGTACTGCCAGCCTACCTACGGCATGTACAGCGTCAGCGCGGAAACCTTCGGCGTAGCGTGTCGCAACGTGCAGGCGCTGGAGAACTGGCAGCTGGATCTTCAGGGGATCGCCGACAATCTCGATGGGGTAAAAGTGGTGTTCGTCTGTAGCCCGAACAACCCGACCGGACAGATTATCAACCCGCAGGATATCCGCACTTTGCTGGAAATGACGCGCGGTAAAGCGCTGGTGGTTGCCGACGAAGCCTACATCGAGTTCTGCCCACAGGCGACGCTGGCAGGCTGGCTGGAAGAGTATCCGCACCTGGTGGTGCTGCGCACGCTGTCGAAAGCCTTTGCCCTTGCGGGTCTGCGCTGCGGATTCACACTGGCAAATAAAGAGGTCATCGACCTGCTGCTGAAAGTGATCGCCCCGTACCCGCTCTCAACGCCGGTTGCCGATATTGCGGCACAGGCGCTGACGCCTCAGGGGATCAACGCGATGCGCGAGCGCGTGGCGCAAATCCTGGAGGAACGTCAGTATCTGGTGACCGCCCTGAAGGATATCCCTTGCGTGGAGCAGGTATTCGACTCGGAAACTAACTACATCCTGGTGCGCTTCACCGCCTCCAGTGCCGTATTTAAATCTTTATGGGATCAGGGCATTATCTTACGAGACCAGAATAAACAACCTTCTCTGAGCGGGTGCCTGCGCATTACCGTAGGCACCCGTGCAGAGAGCCAGCGCGTGATTGACGCCCTGAAAGCGGAGAAAGTATGACCCAGAAGATCCTTTTCATCGATCGTGACGGTACCCTTATTTCGGAGCCACCAGCCGATTTTCAGGTCGATCGATTCGACAAGCTGGCTTTTGAACCGGACGTGATCCCGGTGCTGCTTAAGCTGCAAAAAGCCGGATACAGGCTGGTGATGATCACCAACCAGGATGGTCTGGGTACCGACAGCTTCCCGCAGGCGGACTTTGACGGCCCGCATAATCTGATGATGCAGGTGCTGACCTCTCAGGGCGTGGTATTTGATGAAGTGCTGATTTGCCCGCACATGCCGGCCGACGAGTGTGACTGCCGTAAGCCAAAGGTGAAGCTGGTAGAGCGCTACCTGGCTGAGGATGCGCTGGATAAAACCAACAGCTATGTCATCGGCGATCGCATCACCGATATTACGCTGGCGGAAAACATGGGCATCGCGGGGCTGCGCTACGACCGCAACAACCTGAACTGGGCGAAGATTGGCGAGCAGCTCACAAAACGCGACCGCTATTCCCACGTAGAGCGCAACACCAAAGAGACGCAGATTGATGTGAAGGTCTGGCTGGACCGTGAAGGCGGCAGCAAGATCCACACCGGCGTCGGTTTCTTCGATCACATGCTGGACCAGATTGCCACCCACGGCGGTTTCCGCATGGAAATTACGGTAAAAGGCGATCTCTACATAGACGATCACCACACCGTGGAAGATACCGGCCTGGCGCTGGGTGAAGCTCTGAAGCTGGCGCTCGGCGACAAGCGCGGCATTAACCGTTTCGGCTTTGTCCTGCCGATGGACGAGTGTCTGGCGCGCTGCGCGATGGACATCTCCGGCCGTCCGCACCTGGAATACAAAGCTGATTTCACCTACCAGCGCGTGGGCGATCTGAGCACCGAAATGGTGGAGCACTTCTTCCGCTCCTTGTCCTACACCATGGGCCTGACGCTGCACCTGAAGACCAAGGGCAAGAACGACCACCACCGCGTGGAGAGTCTCTTTAAAGCCTTTGGCCGTACCCTGCGCCAGGCAATTCGCGTGGAAGGTGACGCCCTGCCTTCATCGAAAGGAGTGCTGTAATGAACGTGGTCATTCTGGATACCGGATGCGCCAACCTGAACTCCGTGAAATCGGCCATTGCGCGCCACGGCTATGAGCCGGTGGTAAGCCGTGACCCGGACGTGGTGCTGCGCGCCGACAAACTCTTTTTACCGGGCGTGGGCACCGCGCAGGCGGCGATGGATCAGATTCGCGAACGAGAGCTGGTCGACCTGATCAAAGCCTGTACCCAGCCGGTGCTGGGCATTTGTCTGGGCATGCAGATCCTGGGCCGCCGCAGCGAAGAGAGCAACGGCGTTGACCTGCTGGGCATTATTGATGAAGACGTGCCGAAAATGACCGATCGCGGCCTGCCTCTGCCGCATATGGGCTGGAACCGCGTCTACGCCAAAGCGGGCGACCGGCTGTTTCGCGGCATCGAAGACGGCGCGTATTTTTACTTCGTGCACAGCTACGCCATGCCGGTGAACGTGAATACGATCGCCCAGTGCACCTACGGCGAGGCGTTTACGGCGGCCGTACAGAAAGACAATTTCTTCGGCGTGCAGTTTCACCCGGAGCGCTCTGGCGCCGCGGGCGCGCAGCTGCTGAAAAACTTCCTGGAGATGTGATGATTATTCCCGCGTTAGATTTAATTGACGGTACGGTTGTCCGTCTGCATCAGGGCGATTACGGCCAGCAGCGCGACTACGGAAACGATCCGCTGCCGCGTCTGCAGGATTATGCCGCCCAGGGTGCGCAGGTACTGCACCTGGTGGATTTGACGGGCGCGAAAGATCCGGCGAAGCGCCAGATCCCACTGCTTAAACAACTTGTTGCGGGTGTTGATGTGCCCGTCCAGGTCGGCGGCGGCGTGCGTACGGAAGATGACGTCGCGGCGCTGCTGGACGCTGGCGTGGCCCGCGTGGTGGTGGGCTCAACCGCCGTGAAAGATCCTGAGACGGTGAAAGGCTGGTTCCGCCGCTTTGGTGCCGATGCCCTGGTGCTGGCGCTGGACGTGCGTATTGACGAACAGGGTAATAAGCAGGTGGCCGTTAGCGGCTGGCAGGAAAACTCCGGCGTGACGCTGGAAGAGCTGGTCGATATTTATCTGCCCGTTGGTCTGAAGCACGTGTTGTGTACGGACATCTCCCGCGACGGGACGCTGGCGGGTTCCAACGTCTCGCTGTATGAAGAGGTCTGTGCGCGTTATCCGCAGGTGGCGTTCCAGTCTTCGGGCGGTATCGGTGATATCGGTGACGTGGCCGCGCTGCGCGGTACCGGTGTGAAGGGTGTGATTGTGGGTCGGGCCCTGCTGGAAGGTAAATTTACTGTGACGGAGGCGATTCAATGCTGGCAAAACGGATAATCCCCTGCCTGGACGTACGCGATGGTCAGGTCGTGAAAGGCGTGCAGTTCCGCAACCACGAGATCATTGGCGACATCGTCCCGCTGGCAAAACGCTATGCCGATGAAGGCGCCGACGAGCTGGTCTTTTACGACATCACCGCCTCCAGCGATGGCCGCGTGGTCGATAAAAGCTGGGTGGCACGCGTGGCGGAAGTGATCGACATTCCGTTCTGCGTGGCGGGCGGTATTAAATCCGCTGACGACGCCGCCAAAATTCTCTCGTTTGGCGCCGACAAGATTTCGATTAACTCCCCTGCCCTGGCCGACCCGGAGCTGATCACCCGCCTCGCCGATCGTTTTGGGGTGCAGTGTATTGTGGTTGGGATCGACACCTGGTATGACGCCGCAACGGGTAAGTACCACGTGAACCAGTACACCGGAGATGAAAGCCGCACGCGCGTGACGCAGTGGGAAACGCTCGACTGGGTGCAGGAAGTGCAAAAGCGTGGCGCGGGTGAAATTGTCCTCAACATGATGAACCAGGACGGCGTGCGTAACGGGTATGACCTCGAGCAGCTGAAAAAAGTCCGTGCGGTCTGCCACGTTCCGCTGATCGCCTCCGGCGGCGCGGGCACCATGGAACACTTTCTTGAAGCGTTCCGCGATGCGAACGTGGACGGCGCGCTGGCCGCGTCCGTGTTCCACAAACAGATTATTAATATTGGTGAGTTAAAAACGTACCTGGCCGACCAGGGCGTGGAGATCAGGGTATGTTAACAGAGCAACAACAGGCGCAGCTGGACTGGGAAAAAACGGACGGGTTACTGCCGGTGGTTGTCCAGCATGCCGTCTCAGGCGAAGTGTTGATGCTGGGGTATATGAACCAGGACGCGCTGGCGAAAACGATCGACAGCGGCAAAGTGACCTTCTACTCGCGCACGAAACAGCGCCTGTGGACCAAAGGCGAGACCTCGGGTCATTTCCTGAATGCAGTGAGCATAACGCCTGACTGCGATAACGACACCCTGCTGGTGCTGGCAAACCCAATCGGCCCAACCTGCCATAAGGGCACCAGCAGCTGCTTCGGCGAGGCGAGCCACCAGTGGTTGTTCCTGTATCAACTGGAACAGGTGCTGGCAGAGCGTAAAACGGCGGATCCTGAAAGTTCCTACACCGCGAAGCTGTACGCCAGCGGAACCAAGCGCATCGCACAGAAGGTAGGAGAAGAAGGCGTTGAGACCGCGCTGGCCGCGACCGTGCATGACCGCGAGGAGCTGACGAATGAAGCGTCTGATTTGATGTATCACCTGCTGGTGCTACTGCAGGATCAGGAGCTGGATTTGACGGCGGTGATTGAAAATCTTCGCAAACGTCACAAATAAAAAAACCGGGGAATATCCCCGGTTTTTTTAATCTGCAAATCAGACTTTTGGTTTGTAGTTGCGCAATGCGTTGCGGCCAAGCACAAAACCGGAACCAATCATTCCGCCCAGCAGCACGGCAAGAATCAGAACAATCACTTTTTTCGGGCTGTCACGTCGCACAGGGAGTTCCGGCTTCATGACATAACGGTAAACGTGGATTGTATCCGGGTTTACATTGAGATTCTGGATGTCCAGCAGATTTCGTTTGGTCTGATAATATGCTCTTGGGAAGACCAAAGGGAGAGAAGCTTCGTTGTCAATCATTGATTTCAGCCCCTCACTTCCCAGCAGGAACATCGTTTCCTGAGTCACTTCCTGGGTTTGCTGCAACTGAGGCGAGGTAATTTTCGCCGCTTCAGCGTTCTTCAGTGCCTCAGCAATCTGTTTGATACGCAGATCTTTTTGCTCCTGAGCGACCTTCTCCTGGTTTTGCAGGGAATCATTCAGGGTCTTTATCTGCGCTTTGATGTTGTCATTAAGGTCAGCGGCGAGTTCTTTAGCCGTTTGCTCATCTACCTGCTGGATGTACTGCGCTAGCTGCTTTTGCGCGGCTTCTGCCGATGTACTGGTATACGATACAATTAACGGGAGCGGCTGATCTTTAACCTTGGGCTCAATCGTCAGTTTTTCAGGCTCAGCCTGATTTTCAAGCGCCTGTGACAATGCCGAGAATGAGGCGCTAAAACGGCCGATAGCGCGCGTTTGGTTGTCAGTCATTGTAGGTGCGGCGGTACCGTACAGAATATTCAACGCATTAGAATAGGTGGCAATCTGAGCTGCGTCAGGTTGTGCAATGATTGCACTAGAGGTCCACTTTTCTTTAGCAACGGATAAATATCCAATTGCCAGGGCGATACAAACAACAACAAAGGCTGCTACCACCCACTTCCCACGCCACAGCTGCAGCACTAAATCAAGTAGATCAATTTGCTCCGGGTCATTGCTTCGGCTGACCTGGCTATTGTTATTTTGCGTCATACAATCCCTAACTGATAAAAAAAGGGCAAACATAATTAAGTTTGTATAGTTTATCTATTACTGGCGATTTTTCTATAAGAATCCGATGAGTAATATCGGAAAGATGGGTTATGTAACTTACACCCTTCGCGCTATCATAGACGCCATGTGATGCGTTACGGCATCTATAGAATAGGGTTTATGAGGGAAGCTATGAAATTTTTAGTCACGGGCGCTGCAGGTTTTATCGGTGCGAATGTCAGTAAACGCCTCCTTGAGGCTGGTCATCAGGTTGTTGGTATCGATAACCTCAATGAATACTACGATGTCAACCTGAAGCTGGCGCGCCTGGAACTGTTAAAATCTGAGCGTTTCACCTTCCACAAGCTGGAATTAGCTGACCGGGAAGGTATGGCCACGCTTTTCGCCAGTGAGAAGTTTGATCGTGTGATTCATCTGGCCGCGCAGGCGGGTGTACGCTACTCTCTTGAAAACCCTCACGCGTATGCAGATGCCAACCTTATCGGCCATCTCAACGTGCTGGAAGGCTGCCGCCATAATAACGTGCAGCACCTGCTTTATGCCTCGTCCAGCTCAGTATACGGCCTCAACCGCAAGATGCCCTTCTCCACTGACGATTCCGTGGATCACCCGGTCTCACTCTATGCCGCGACCAAAAAAGCCAATGAGCTGATGTCGCACACCTATTCGCATCTGTACAACTTGCCGACCACCGGCCTGCGCTTCTTCACCGTGTACGGTCCGTGGGGACGTCCGGACATGGCGCTATTTAAGTTTACTAAGGCGATCATTGAGGGCAAAAGCATCGATGTCTATAACTACGGTAAAATGAAGCGCGACTTCACGTACATTGATGACATCGCTGAAGCAATTATTCGTCTGCAGGATGTTATTCCTCAGTCAGACACAAACTGGACCGTTGAGACCGGCTCCCCGGCAACCAGTTCAGCGCCTTACCGGGTCTACAACATCGGTAACAGCTCGCCAGTCGAACTGATGGATTACATTACCGCCCTGGAAGACGCGCTGGGTAAAAAAGCAGAGAAAAACATGCTGCCTCTCCAGCCAGGCGATGTTCTGGAAACCAGTGCCGATACCCGGGCGCTTTATGAGGTGATCGGATTTAAACCGCAAACCTCAGTTAAAGATGGGGTGAAGAACTTTGTAGACTGGTACAAACGTTTCTACAAAATTTGAATGCATTCATTATGTCTACGCCAAAAGGAACTGCTATGTCTATTCCAGTAATTCACCAGACAGATCTTATCGTGGGTCGCTCTGTTAAACTTCGAAATGTTAAAACCGATGATGCAGCTTTCATTGTCGCGCTGAGAACGAATGAGAAAAAAGGGCGATTTATAAGCACCACCTCTGATGATATTAAATCTCAAGAAAAATGGATAGAAGGTTATCTGAAAAGCGAGGGCCAAGCCTACTTCATCATTACCGACCTTGAAGATATGCCTTTTGGAACGGTAAGAATTTATGATCAGCAGCAAGATTCTTTCTGCTGGGGATCATGGGTCATTCATGAAGATGCACCTTCACACTTTGCAATTGAGTCGGCACTTCTAGTTTATTACTACGCTTTGAAATTAGGGTTTACCAGTGCCCACTTCGACGTACGTAAAGGTAATCATTCTGTCATCAGATTCCATGAGCGTTTCGGTGCTGTTCGTCAAAAAGAAACTGAGGATGATGTTCTTTTCACTATTTCGAAAGACAGCATTCAGCACTCAATGAACAAATTTAAAAAATATCTTCCTGAGCTCATTTTAATCAAATAAGAAAGGTTTAACTGCTCTAAGACTAGAGATTAAAAGGACAGCTAATAACAAGCTGTCCTTTTAAGCTAAATTGTATTAGTCGCGATTTGATCTGACACATGGCCTTGAAAGGTTGAGAGTTACCGGTTTTGATATGGGTGTCGAATCCTTATACAAAACACGAGGTAACTCTCATGCTTCATACTACCAATCCCGTTATCAAACACAAAGCCGGTTTGCTCAATCTGAGCTGAAGAGCTCAGCAATGTATCGAAAGCCTGTAAAATCATGGGCGTTTCACGTGATACATTTTATCGTTACCGCGAACTGGCCGATGAAGGCGGCGTGGATGCGCTGATAAACCGGAGTCGCCGCACACCAAACCTTAAGAACCGCACCGATGAGGCCACTGAGCGGGCTGTGGTTGATTATGCTGTCGCATTCCCGGCTCACGGCCAGCACCGGACCAGTAACAAGCTGCGTAAACAGGGTGTTTTTATCTCCGGCAGTGGTGTTCGTTCCGTCTGGTTACGCCATAACCTTGAGAACTTCAAAAAACGCCTGAAAGCACTGGAAGAAAAAGTGACCCGTGATGGTATTGAACTGACTGACAGCCAGATCGCCGCGCTGGAGCGTAAAGCCGGTGACGACGAGGCCTGTGGTGAAATTGAAACCGCTCATCCGGGTTATCTGGGGTCAAAGGACACGTACTACGTTGGCAATCTGATAGGTGTCGGGCGTATTTATCAGCAAACGTTCGTTGATACGTACTCAAGGGTGGCTCACTGCAAGCTCTACGTCACCAAAACGCCGATTACAGCAGCTGATTTACTAAAAGATCGTGTACTGCCATTTTATGAGTCTCAGGGCCTGCCGATGCTGAGAATACTGACCGACAGAGGTAAAGAATATTGTGGCAAAGTGGAACATCATGATTATCAGCTTTATCTGGCGATAAATGACATCGAACACACGAAAACTAAGGCGATGTCACCACAGACTAACGGCATCTGTGAGCGGTTCCATAAAACGATACTGAACGAGTTTTATCAGGTGACGTTCCGCAAAAAGCTATATGGTGATCTTGATACATTACAATTGGATCTTGATGAATGGCTGGCTCACTATAATAATGAGCGAACTCATCAGGGAAAAATGTGCTGTGGCCGGACGCCGATGGAAACATTACTTGATGGAAAGTGCATCTGGGCTGAGAAAAATTTAAACCAGATGTAATCTGACAGATACCTGTATAAATAACCGGTAACTGTCAGATCAGGTCTGAGCTAATACAGCTAAATTGTTCTCTTAATCACTACCAAACAGATCGCGGGTATATACCTTATCCGCCACGTCAGCCAGCTCTTCCGCCATGCGGTTTGAAATGATGACATCGGCTTCTTTCTTAAAGGCATCCAGATCGCGGATCACCCGGGAATTGAAGAACTGATCGTCCGGCATGGCCGGCTCATAGATTACAACCTCAACCCCTTTCGCCTTAATGCGCTTCATGATCCCCTGAATGGAAGAGGCGCGGAAATTATCGGAGCCACTCTTCATGATCAGACGGTATACGCCGACCACTTTCGGTTGACGCGCAAGGATGGAATCGGAGATGAAATCTTTACGTGTACGGTTAGCGTCAACAATCGCCGAAATGAGGTTGTTCGGCACAGCCTGATAATTTGCCAGCAATTGTTTAGTATCTTTTGGCAGGCAATAGCCGCCGTAGCCAAATGACGGATTGTTGTAGTGGTTGCCAATACGCGGGTCGAGACACACACCTTCAATAATCTGGCGGGTATTCAGGCCAAGACTCTCTGCGTAGCTGTCGAGCTCATTGAAATAAGCCACTCGCATTGCCAGGTAGGTATTCGCGAAGAGCTTAATTGCCTCTGCCTCAGTGGAGTCGGTGAACAGCACCTGAATATCTTTCTTCACTGCGCCTTCCTGAAGCAGCGCAGCAAAGCGTTCAGCGCGCTCTGAACGTTCGCCAATCACGATACGCGAAGGATGCAGGTTATCGTAAAGCGCTCTCCCCTCACGCAGGAATTCAGGCGAGAAGAAGATATTATCAATACCGAACTTTTCTTTAATAGATTTGGTAAACCCAACAGGAATGGTCGATTTAATAACCATCACCGCGTCAGGGTTAATCGCGATAACGTCTTTGATAACCGCTTCTACAGTTGAGGTATTGAAGTAGTTGGTTTTAGGATCGTAGTCAGTAGGCGTCGCAATGATGACGTAATCCGCATCGCGGTATGCATCTTCTTTATCTGTCGTGGCGCGGAAATTCAGCGATTTATTGCTGAGATAGTCCTGGATTTCTTTATCCACAATCGGCGATTTTTTCTGATTGAGCATATCCACTTTGGCCTGCACGATATCCAGCGCAACCACTTCATGATTCTGGGCAATCAGAATGCCGTTAGAAAGACCGACATACCCTGTTCCGGAGATTGTTATTTTCATTCGCTAATGACTTCTGTGAGTTAACTGTACTGATGGCCGCCAGACCATCGCGATAAACATAACTGTTGGGCTTTGTACCTCCTGGCAAACTGAACTGTCAAGGCAAACCAGGAGTAATCACTACGAGCGGGGCGAGATTCAGACTACTTCGAATAACAGGCGACACTTTTTGCATAAAAAAACCCGGAGACAAGCTCCGGGTTTTGATTACAGCAAGTGAGTTAACTTATTCCATCCATTCGGTATGGAACACGCCTTCTTTATCGGTACGTTTGTAAGTATGCGCACCGAAGTAGTCACGCTGTGCCTGAATCAGGTTAGCTGGCAGCACAGCAGCACGGTAGCTGTCGTAGTAGGCTACTGCAGCAGAGAAGGTCGGAACCGGGATACCGTTCTGGACAGCGTAGGCAACCACGTCACGCAGCGCCTGCTGATATTCATCCGCAATTTTCTTGAAGTACGGTGCCAGCAGCAGGTTGGCGATACCGGCGTTTTCAGCATAGGCATCGGTGATTTTCTGCAGGAACTGCGCACGAATGATGCAACCCGCGCGGAAGATCTTCGCGATCTCACCGTAGTTCAGATCCCAGTTGTTCTCGTCTGACGCCGCACGCAGCTGAGAGAAGCCCTGGGCGTAAGAAACGATTTTACCCAGGTACAGTGCACGACGCACTTTTTCAACGAATTCGGCTTTATCACCCGCTGGTTTAGCCTGCGGACCAGACAGCACTTTAGATGCCGCGACGCGCTGCTCTTTCAGAGAAGAAATGTAACGCGCGAAGACGGATTCGGTGATCAGTGACAGCGGTTCGCCCAAATCCAGAGAGCTCTGGCTGGTCCATTTACCGGTACCTTTGTTGGCAGCTTCATCCAGAATCACATCAACCAGGTATTTACCCTCTTCATCTTTCTTCGTGAAGATATCTTTGGTGATGTCGATCAGATAGCTGTTCAGCTCGCCTTTGTTCCACTCGGTGAAAGTTTCCGCGAGTTCTTCATTGGAAAGGTTCAGACCGCCTTTCAGCAGGGAATAAGCCTCAGCAATCAGCTGCATGTCGCCGTATTCGATGCCGTTGTGCACCATTTTGACATAGTGACCAGCACCGTCCGGACCGATGTAGGTCACACACGGCTCGCCATCTTCGGCAACGGCAGCGATTTTAGTCAGAATAGGAGCAACCAGTTCGTATGCTTCTTTCTGGCCACCAGGCATGATGGATGGGCCCTTCAGTGCGCCCTCTTCACCACCAGATACACCGGTACCGATGAAGTTAAAGCCTTCAGCAGACAGCTCACGGTTACGACGAATGGTGTCCTGGAAGAAGGTGTTACCGCCATCAATGATGATGTCACCTTTTTCAAGGTAAGGCTTCAGGGAGTCGATAGCTGCATCGGTACCTGCGCCTGCTTTCACCATTAACAGGATACGACGAGGCGTTTCCAGAGATTCAACGAACTCTTTCACCGTATAGAAAGGAACCAGTTTCTTGCCTGGGTTCTCGGCAATCACTTCTTCGGTCTTATCACGGGAGCGGTTGAAAACGGAGACGGTATAACCACGGCTTTCGATGTTGAGCGCCAGGTTGCGCCCCATCACTGCCATACCGACAACGCCGATCTGTTGTTTGGACATTACATACTCCTGTCAGGTGTGGTCGCTACGGTTTTTTGTCCGCAGCTTATAGATTATTGAATATGATAACCTACTAAAAGGGGAAGTAAATAGAAAATACTTTACATAAAATGCGTAATGAAGGTTTGTATATTATTTTTTTAATAAGCCTAATTAATATTAGTCCTAATCAATATACCTTAGAATTCTTGCTGGATTTTCAGCAATATCAGCATTAGCTGATACATTCTTGGTAACTACACTACCGGTACCAACTAAGCAATTCAGCCCCAAAGTTATACCAAGAAAAATAGTAGCGTTCGCTCCAATAGATTCTCCTTTCTTGATAACTGCCATGAAAAATGATTCGAGTTGGATCTTGGACTTAGGATAGAGATCATTTAAGAACGTGACATTGGGCCCAGTGAAAACATCATCTTCGATTGTTAGCCCATCCCACAAATAGATATCAGATTTTTAGAGTAACTCAATCGCCTAAAATAACATCATTATCAATCAATGTA
>NZ_JADBRD010000004.1:0-57877 GCF_014930495.1 Enterobacter cloacae complex sp. S3
TACCAACTGAGCTAACGACCCACTTTTACGCTGTTTTCACGTTGTTTGATATCCCGTGGCAACGGCGGCATATATTACTGATTTAAGAATTCAGCGCAACAAAAATTTCGATGAAGATCACTTAACTGCTTACGAATCATGCTGCACGACCAGAAATAACGCGATTTCTGGTCATGCGATAATCATCCCATCGAATTCAGACGTTTTTGCGCCTGCTTAGCACCTTCAGTACCCGGGAATTTGGAGACCACCTGCTGGTAAACCGCTTTGGCTTTCGCAGTGTCGCCTTTGTCCTGCATGATGACGCCCACTTTATACATCGCATCAGGCGCTTTTGGCGATTTCGGGTAATTTTTCACCACTGAGGCAAAATAAAACGCCGCATCGTCCTTTTTACCCTTGTTGTAATTCAGCTGACCGAGCCAGTAATTCGCATTTGGCTGATAAGTGGAATCAGGGTATTTCTTAACAAAGTTCTGAAACGCAGCAAGCGCGTCATCCTGACGAGATTGATCCTGCACCAGGGCAATGGCCGCGTTGTAGTCCGTATTCGCGTCACCGCTCTGTACAGGCGCACCTGTTGAAGCAGAAGCATCCGCAGCCGGAGCTGATGTCGCCGCACCGGTCTGATCGCCCGCGGCTGGCTGTGCTTGTGCTGCTGCACCACCGCTGCTCAGGCTATCCATCTGCAGCAAAATCTGCTTCTGACGTTCCATAACCTGGTTCAACTGATACTGGCTTTCCTGAATCTGGCCGCGGAGAGAGTCAATATCGTTTTGGTTATCAGAAAGTTGTTGCTGGAGTTGGGTTAAAAGCTGGCTGTGAGCGTTAGAAATACGCTCGAGTTGAGTGACCCGGTCTTCTACCGAGCCTGAGCCGACACTACTGATTGGTGCCTGAGCAAAAGCGGCCCAGGGGGCCGCTATTCCAACCAGTAACGACAGACTCAACAGATGATGTCTGAAGTTACTGCTCATGCAATTCTCTTAGTAAACCAGTACGGCACGACGGTTTTTGGAGTAAGCCGCTTCGTCGTGACCCAGTACTGCAGGTTTTTCTTTACCGTAAGAAACGATGGAGATCTGGTCAGCAGAAACGCCTTTACCCTGCAGGTACATTTTAACAGCGTTAGCACGACGTTCACCCAGGGAGATGTTGTACTCTGGAGTACCACGTTCGTCCGCGTGACCTTCTACGGTGACTTTGTAAGATGGGTTGCTACGCAGGAAGTTAGCGTGAGCGTCCAGCATCGCAGCGAAGTCAGAACGGATGTCGTATTTATCCAGATCGAAGTAAACGATGTTGTTCTGCTGCAGCTGCTGCATCTGAAGACGCGCTTGCTCTTCAGAAGACATGTTGCCATTGCCGTTCGCGTCCATACCGGTGCCGGCACCCATCATGCCTTCGCCGCTCTGGTCATTGCTGGCGTTCTTGTTAGAAGAACACGCTGCGATTGCCATTACAGGCAGAGCGATCATCAGCCCCTTCAGCACTTTGTTCAGTTGCATTTCTATGATTCCTTTAGTAATCAATTAATTATTATTTACAGATACGGCGACCAGGCAGGTGATTTTACCTGTCCATCAGTTGCCGGAATACGCGCTTTGAAACGCCCATCTGTAGAAACCAGATTCAGCACAGATCCCATCCCCTGAGAAGAGCTGTAGATTACCATCGTGCCGTTAGGTGCCAGACTCGGCGTTTCATCCAGGAACGTTGACGACAGAACTTGAACGCCACCCGCTACCAGATCCTGTTTGGCAATGTGCTGCTGCCCACCGTTGGAGCTCACCATTACCATAAATTTACCGTCGCTGCTCACGTCTGAGTTCTGGTTCTGCGAACCTTCCCAGGTAATACGCTGCGGAGCACCGCCGTTGATGTTGACTTTATAGATTTGTGGACGGCCAGCCTGGTCAGAAGTAAACGCCAGGTTTTGACTATCCGGGAACCATGAAGGTTCAGTGTTGTTGCTGCGACCGTCGGTCACCTGACGGATCTGGCCAGAGCCAATGTCCATCACGTACAGGTTCAGGCTACCGGTTTTTGACAGCGCAAACGCCAGTTTAGACCCGTCCGGAGAGAAGGAAGGTGCACCGTTGTGACGTGGGAAAGACGCCACCTGACGAACAGCTCCGTTTGCCAGCGTCTGGATAACCAGCGCTGAACGGCCGCTTTCGAAGGTTACATAGGCCAGTTTAGAACCGTCCGGAGACCAGGCTGGAGACATCAGCGGCTGAGAAGAACGTTTCACCAGGAACTGGTTGTAGCCGTCGTAGTCAGATACGCGCAGCTCATACGGGAACTGACCACCGTTGGTCTGCACCACATAAGCAATACGGGTACGGAACGCCCCTTTAATGCCGGTCAGTTTTTCAAATACCGCATCGCTGGCAGCGTGTGCCGCGTAGCGCAGGTACTGCTTAGTGACCTTGTAAGAGTTCTGTGCCAGAACGGTACCCGGTGCACCGCCGGTATCCACCAGCTGCCAGGCCACGTTGTAAGAGCCGTCCGGGTTAGGCGTAACCTGACCCACAACCACGGCATCAATACCCAGTGCAGACCATGCTGCAGGCTGTACTTCCTGCGCGCTGCCCGGCTGCTGAGGCAGACGAGAACGATCTAACGGGTTGAATTTACCGCTGTTACGCAGGTCAGCCGCCACGATGCCACCGGCATCTTCAGGTGCAGCGCCAGGACCGGCCCACTGGAACGGAACAACACCGATTGGGCGTGCCGAGTCCACCCCCTGGGTGATCTCGATACGTACTTCTGCGTGCAGTACTGCTGCCCACAGCATTAAAAAACTAAATGCTACACGTAATGCCTGCTTCATCATATCTCCCTTATCCGGGTAACCTTACCCACGATAATTTAGCAGAATGTTAACAAACTCAAATAGACAAAACTACCAGAACCCTGTGACTAAACCTGGTCTATTTTTCCCCGTTTGCACGGGGAAAATGTAACTTAAGGTTTGAAGTCCAGCGGCGCATTTTTGAAGACTTCGTAAACTGCCTGAGACGGCGGTTTAGGCATCTTCGCCTGACGCGCTGCAGCCAGGGCCGCAGTACATAAAGCCGGGTCGCCACCTTCAGACTTGATATCCAGCAGCATGCCGTCCGGAGCCAGTTTTATACGCAACGTACACGTTTTACCGGTATAGGAAGACGCATCATAGAATCGGCTTTCAATAGCGGATTTAATCTGCGCGGCATAACCGTTGATTTCAGCCCCTGTCGCACCGTTACTCTTAGTGTTACCACTTCCCGTCGGCGCTGCGTTGTTTCCTTTCGCCCCACCGCCAGTTTTCGGTGCATTCTTACCGGAGCTTAAATCGCCCAGCAGATCGTCAACCCCTGCGGCAGCAGCGGCTTTTTCAGCAGCCGCGGCCTTTTTGGCCGCCGCTTTATCAGCAGCAGCTTTCTTATCGGCAGCGGCCTTCTCAGCTGCAGCTTTCTTATCGGCGGCAGCCTTCTCAGCTGCAGCTTTTTTATCGGCAGCGGCTTTTTCAGCGGCGGCAGCTTTTTCTGCAGCCGCTTTCTCAGCAGCAGCCGCTTTCTTCGCGGCCTCGGCAGCAGCTTTCTTCTCTGCTTCCTGAGCGGCTTTTTTCGCGGCTTCCGCTTCAGCTTTCTTCTGAGCATCGGCAGCGGCTTTCTTCGCCGCTTCTGCCGCTAATTTTGCCTGGGCATCAGCCTGTGCTTTCGCGTCCGCTGCGGCTTTTGCTGCCGCCTCTTCCGCCTGCTTTTGCTGTTCCTGTGCTTTCTTCGCGGCCTCTTCGGCTTGCTTCTGCTGTTCCGCCTGCTCTTTCGCAGCTTCCTGCGCCTGCAAACGCTCTTTCTCAAGCTGCTTCAGACGCTCCTGCTCTGCGGCCTGCTTTTCACGCAGTTCTTCCGCCTGCTGTTGCGACTGTTTTTCACGCTGCTCTTCAGCCCGTTTGGCACTCGCCTTCTGCTGCTGTTCGCGATTATAGTTCTGTACTACCGCACCGGGATCCACCATCACGGCGTCAATGGAAGACCCTCCACCGCCGCCGGCTGATGCATCAATATGCTCGTCGAACGAACTCCAGATCAGCGCTGCAAAGAGAATCACGTGCAGCACTGCGGAGACGATTATCGCTCGCTTAAGCTTGTCGTTCTGTTCGGTTGCCTTTGACACTATCGGTTCCCAAAAACTACGCGGATGATCAAATAGGTTGGGTCATTAAGCCAACTGACTTAACACCCGCACTATGTAGCAAGTTCAGCGCTTTAATAATTTCATCGTAGGGTACGTCTTTCGCGCCACCGATTAAGAAGACCGTTTTCGGATTTGACTCCAGACGACGCTGCGCTTCAGCAATAACCTGCTCAGGCGGCAGCTGATCCATACGATCTTTCTCTACCACGACGCTGTATTGCCCTACGCCGGAAACCTCAATGATAACCGGAGGATCGTCATTGGTGCTCACCGCCTGTGATTCTGTCGCATCCGGCAGATCCACTTCCACGCTCTGGGTAATGATTGGCGCTGTCGCCATGAAGATCAGCAGCAGTACCAGCAGGACGTCCAGCAGTGGAACGATATTGATTTCGGACTTGAGCTCGCGACGACCTCGTCCACGCGATCTGGCCATGGTTTACCCCTTGTTGCTCTCGGTGCTGGTAAACGCCTGACGGTGCAGAATCGCAGTGAACTCTTCCATAAAGTTGTCGTAGTTCAGTTCCAGTTTGTTCACGCGCTGGTTCAGACGGTTGTAAGCCATAACCGCAGGAATTGCCGCAAACAGACCGATAGCGGTCGCAATCAGTGCTTCAGCGATACCCGGTGCAACCATCTGCAACGTCGCCTGCTTCACCGCGCCCAGCGCGATAAAGGCGTGCATGATCCCCCACACGGTACCAAACAGGCCGATATACGGGCTGATGGAACCGACAGTGCCGAGGAATGGAATATGCGTTTCGAGATTTTCCAGCTCACGGTTCATAGAGATACGCATCGCACGCGAGGCACCTTCTACAACCGCTTCCGGCGCATGATTGTTTGCACGATGCAGACGAGCAAACTCTTTGAAACCGCTATAAAAAATTTGCTCGGAGCCTGTAAGGTTTTCACGGCGTCCCTGGCTTTCCTGATACAGACGAGAAAGCTCAATACCCGACCAGAACTTATCTTCAAACGCTTCAGCTTCACGGCCAGCGGCATTGAGGATACGCGTCCTCTGGATGATGATGGCCCAGGATGCGATTGAAAAACCAATCAAAATCAACATGATAAGTTTAACCAGAAGGCTTGCCTTCAGGAACAAATCAAGGATATTCATGTCAGTCACTGCTTAAACTCCGCGACAATAGACTTAGGAAGCGCACGAGGCTTCATTATGGTTGGATCAACACAAACAATCAGCACTTCAGCTGAGTTCAGTACGGTATTCTCTGCGTTGACTATCCGCTGCGTGAAAACCAGTGAGGTCCCGCGCATTGATGTAATTTCAGTTTGGACTTCGAGCATATCGTCGAGTCTGGCAGGCGCAAAATACTCAAGCGTCATCTTGCGTACCACGAAGGCAACTCGCTCAGCCAACAGCACCTGTTGACTAAAGTGATGATGGCGCAGCATCTCTGTGCGTGCCCGTTCATAAAAAGCAACGTAGCTGGCGTGGTAAACCACACCACCGGCATCGGTATCTTCGTAATAGACACGAACCGGCCATCGAAACAGCGTTGTATTCACTTTACATCCCGGTAATGCAACAAAAGTTAATGCTTTTAAACTTCGCTACTATACGCGCGGGAAAGAGGGTTGGGAATGGGAGAAAGTAAACGGAGAGTAAATTTTTATGGGCTCGGGTAAGCCCATAACGTTAACGGACATTTCTTATTCAGAAGAAGAAGAAAATCAAACCGGCGAGAAGCACCAGATCGGCAATCAGCGGGCAAAAAATTCCCTGCCAGTGAATGGCTTTCGGACGAAAGCCGACGCCGTGGATCACACCTGCACAGACCGCCCACATAATGAGAAAGCCGTGCCAGATTTCAAGCTCGCTGGTTTTCGCTGCAAAGCGCGAAGGGTCCCAGAAGATACAACCTGCCAGCAGTAATGCCATCACTAAAGAAAGCGCCCGTAACGGGCGCTTGTCCATTACCGCGTAAAGCGTCGCGATAATATTCATCAGTGTTTTTCTTCACCCGCTTTGGTCGCTTCGACGTGTTCAAGCGCCAGGGCAGTGATGACACCAAATGCACAGGCAAGAAGCGTCCCTAAAATCCATGCGAAATACCACATATTCAGCTCCTTACTTAGTACATAGAGTGGGTGTTGCTTTCGATATGTTCTTTAGTGATGCGACCGAACATTTTCCAGTAACACCAGGTGGTGTAGAGCAGGATAATCGGTACGAATACGCAAGCAACATACGTCATCAGGTTCAGCGTCAGCTGGCTGGACGTTGCGTCCCACATGGTCAGGCTAGCATTCAGCATGGTGCTGGATGGCATGACGAATGGGAACATCGCAATACCCGCCGTCAGGATGATGCACGCCAGGGTCAGCGAAGAGAACACGAACGCCAGCGCGCCTTTCTCCAGACGAGACGTCAACACGGTCAGCAGCGGCAGCAATACGCCCAGAGCCGGGATCACCCACAGCGCAGGGGTGTTATTGAAGTTCACCAGCCAGGCGCCAGCCTGACGCGCCACTTCTTTGGTCAGCGGGTTAGACGGTGCCGAGTGGTTAATTGCAGAGGTCACCACATAACCATCAATGCCGTACACCACCCACACACCGGCCAGTGCGAAGCAGACCAGCGTGACCAGCGCAGCGACCTGAGCCGTCGCGCGAGAACGCAGGTGCAGTTCACCAACCGTACGCATCTGCAGATAGGTTGCGCCCTGAGTGATGATCATCGCCACGCTCACCACGCCGGCCAGCAGGCCAAACGGATTCAGCAGCTGGAAGAAGTTACCGGTGTAGTAAAGACGCATGTATTCGTCCAGGTGGAACGGTACGCCCTGAAGCAGGTTACCGAACGCCACGCCGATCACCAGCGGTGGAACGAAGCTACCGATAAAGATGCCCCAGTCCCACATGTTGCGCCAGCGGGTGTCTTCAATCTTGGAACGGTAGTCGAAACCAACCGGACGGAAGAATAAAGAGGCCAGCACCAGAATCATCGCCACGTAGAAGCCGGAGAACGCAGCCGCGTAGACCATCGGCCAGGCAGCGAACAGCGCGCCGCCAGCGGTGATCAGCCACACCTGGTTACCGTCCCAGTGAGGGGCGATGGAGTTGATCATGATTCGACGCTCGGTGTCATTACGACCGAGGAAACGGGTGAGCATCCCCACCCCCATGTCGAAACCATCCGTGACGGCAAAACCGATCAGCAGAACGCCAACCAGCAGCCACCAGATAAAACGCAATACTTCATAATCGATCATTTGATGACTCCTGTCTTAGCGTGCCGGCTGAGTAGTCGCAGTGGACTGCTCGTAGTGATAGCGACCGGTTTTCAGGCTGCTTGGGCCAAGGCGCGCGAACTTGAACATCAGGAACAGTTCAGCCACCAGGAACAGGGTGTACAGACCACAAATCAGCAGCATGGAGAAGATCAGGTCGCCCGCTGTCAGGGACGAGTTCGCTACCGCCGTTGGCAGTACCTCACCAATCGCCCATGGCTGACGGCCGTACTCTGCAACAAACCAGCCGGATTCGATCGCGATCCACGGCAGTGGAATACCGTACAGCGCGGTGCGCAGCAGCCATTTTTTCTCGCCGATGCGGTTACGAATCACGGACCAGAAGGACGCCGCAATGATCAGCAGCATGATGATGCCGCAGCCCACCATGATACGGAATGCGAAGTACAGTGGCGCAACGCGTGGAATCGAGTCTTTGGTTGCCATCTGGATCTGCGCTTCTGTCGCATCAGAAACGTTCGGGGTATAACGCTTCAGCAGCAAACCGTAACCCAGATCTTTCTTCACGTTGTTGAACTGGTCGCGAACGGCCTGGTCGGTAGAACCGGCACGCAGCTGTTCCAGCAGCGAGTAGGCTTTCATACCGTTACGGATACGCTCTTCGTGCTGAACCATCAGCTCTTTCAGACCGGTCACCTGCTTATCAACAGAACGGGTGGCGATGATACCCAGCGCATAAGGGATCTGAATGGCGAAGCGGTTTTCCTGCGCGTCCTGATCCGGAATACCGAACAGCGTAAAGGCAGCAGGCGCCGGTTGGGTTTCCCATTCGGCTTCGATGGCGGCCAGTTTGGTTTTCTGCACGTCACCCATTTCGTAACCGGATTCATCACCCAGAACGATAACAGAGAGGATTGCAGCCATACCGAAGCTTGCAGCGATAGCAAAGGAGCGCTTAGCAAAGGCGAAGTCACGACCGCGCAGCATGTAGTAAGAGCTGATGCCCAGTACAAACATCGCGCCGCACACGTAGCCAGAGGCGACGGTGTGAACGAATTTAACCTGCGCAACCGGGTTCAGGACCAGCTCGGCAAAGCTGACCATCTCCATACGCATGGTTTCGAAGTTGAAATCAGACGCGATAGGGTTCTGCATCCAGCCGTTCGCCACCAGAATCCACAGCGCGGACAGGTTCGAACCTAATGCCACCAGCCAGGTCACCGCCATATGCTGGACTTTACCCAGACGGTCCCAGCCGAAGAAGAACAGACCTACAAAGGTGGATTCGAGGAAGAATGCCATCAGACCTTCAATGGCCAGCGGCGCACCGAAGATATCCCCTACATAGTGGGAATAGTAAGACCAGTTAGTCCCGAACTGGAACTCCATGGTCAAACCGGTTGCCACGCCCAGCGCGAAGTTGATACCAAACAACTTGCCCCAGAACTTGGTCATATCTTTATAAATCTGTTTGCCGGAGAGAACGTATACCGTTTCCATAATGGCCAGCAGGAACGCCATACCGAGCGTCAGTGGCACAAACAGGAAGTGGTACATCGCGGTCAAGGCAAACTGTAAGCGCGACAGTTCGACTATATCTAACATCATGACTCCTTGCTCATCGCATGAAGACTCCGAGAGTGAACCCCGTCAGAGAGAGATCCACACGCATGCCCCAATACAAATTATTCGCACCCTTGTCGTCGTTATTACCCTGAAGGAGGATAAAAACGATGACGTGAGGTTACAAATACGTTAATAAAAAACTCAAATTGATCCCGCAAATATAATACGCTGCAAAACCCTTACAATAAACAGGTTTTTATTGAATCACATTTACGTTTTTCGACGGCGATCAATTTATAGCAAAATTACCACTTTTCGGCCATTTTGATCGGGGACAATTTACCGCCTTTTGATGGGTTTTTCCAAGGATTAAACATTGATTTAAATCAAAAACAATCCGTTGTGTTAAATGTGTTTTGATGCGGTGAACATAGTAAAAACCATGTTAAAGATATGTATATAAAATACAATTAAGGTTATCAAGTCGATTGATGAATATAAACAGAAGTGATTTTTATTAACTCAGAAGCCCGAATGCCTAATTTATTCAGGACATAAATTTTAGTGCGTTTTTCGTTTTTTTCCATCCGCTCTCTTTAAGGTAAATAAATAACAATTATTTTACTTTTACCCCCCTCTCTAATTAACACCATTTAGTGACTATTGCATGACACCCGGCAGGCAATAAAAAAGGCCGCTTTACAGCGGCCAACCATGTCGAAACGGACATTTTTATACTTCAACGCCCCCCTTTCGGGGAGCAGAGAGGACTTACTTAATGATGGATTTCAGTGCTTCGCCGATATCCGCCAGGCTGCGAACGGTTTTCACGCCTGCGGCTTCCAGCGCTGCGAATTTCTCATCAGCCGTACCCTTACCACCGGCGATGATCGCGCCTGCGTGACCCATACGCTTGCCTTTCGGCGCGGTCACGCCCGCGATGTAACCGACAACTGGCTTGGTCACGTGTTCTTTGATGTAAGCAGCGGCTTCTTCTTCCGCGCTACCACCGATCTCACCGATCATCACGATCGCTTCGGTCTGTGGATCTTCCTGGAACAGCTTCAGGATGTCGATGAAGTTAGAGCCCGGGATCGGGTCACCGCCGATGCCCACGCAGGTGGACTGGCCGAAGCCGTAATCGGTGGTCTGCTTCACAGCTTCATAGGTCAGCGTACCGGAACGGGACACGATGCCCACTTTACCCGGCTTGTGAATGTGGCCCGGCATGATGCCGATTTTGCATTCGCCCGGGGTGATAACGCCAGGGCAGTTCGGGCCGATCATGCGCACGCCTGCTTCATCCAGCTTCACCTTCACGGTCAGCATATCCAGCGTCGGGATGCCTTCAGTGATGGTGATGATCAGCTTGATGCCTGCGTCGATCGCTTCCAGAATGGAGTCTTTGCAGAACGGTGCCGGAACGTAGATCACGGTCGCGGTTGCGCCCGTCGCTTCGACGGCTTCACGCACGGTGTTGAATACCGGCAGGCCCAGATGCGTGGTGCCGCCTTTACCTGGCGTTACGCCGCCAACCATCTGCGTGCCGTAGGCAATCGCCTGTTCGGAGTGGAAAGTCCCCTGGCTACCGGTGAAGCCCTGGCAGATAACCTTGGTATCTTTATTAATTAAAACTGACATTATTTCCCCTCCACTGCGGCAACAACCTGCTGAGCTGCATCCGTCAGACTTTTCGCTGCAATAATATTCAGGCCGCTGTCAGCCAGTTTTTTCGCGCCGAGTTCAGCGTTGTTACCTTCCAGACGCACAACCACCGGAACGTTCACGCCCACTTCTTCTACCGCACCGATGATACCGTCGGCGATCAGGTCGCAACGAACGATGCCGCCGAAGATGTTAACCAGAACGGCCTTCACGTTGTCGTCAGAGAGAATGATTTTGAACGCTTCGGTTACGCGCTCTTTGGTTGCGCCACCGCCTACGTCGAGGAAGTTTGCTGGCTCACCGCCGTGCAGCTTAACGATGTCCATGGTGCCCATTGCCAGGCCCGCACCGTTAACCATGCAGCCGATGTTGCCGTCCAGCGCCACGTAGTTCAGCTCCCACTGTGCAGCCTGCGCTTCACGCGGATCTTCCTGAGACTGATCGCGCATTTCACGCAGATCGGACTGGCGGAACAGCGCGTTGCCGTCAGCGCCCAGCTTGCCGTCGAGGCAGATCAGGTCGCCCTGGGTGGTGATCACCAGCGGGTTGATCTCGATCAGCGCCAGGTCGCGCTCCAGGAAGATGTTCGCCAGACCCATGAAGATCTTGGTGAACTGCTGAACCAGCTTGCCTTCCAGGCCCAGTTTGAACGCCAACTCGCGACCCTGGTAAGGCATTGGACCTGCCAGCGGATCGATTGCCACTTTGTGGATCAGGTGCGGGGTCTCTTCCGCCACTTTTTCGATTTCCACGCCGCCTTCGGTAGACGCCATGAACACCACGCGACGGGAGCTACGGTCAACAACCGCGCCCAGGTACAGTTCTTTCGCGATATCGGTCGCCGCTTCAACCAGGATCTGGTTAACCGGCTGGCCGTTCGCATCTGTCTGGTACGTTACCAGACGCTTGCCGAGCCAATGTTCAGCAAACGCACGAATCTCTTCTTTGCTCTTAACAACCTTCACACCGCCCGCTTTACCACGGCCACCAGCGTGAACCTGACACTTAACTACCCAAGGGCCGGAACCGATTTTAGATGCGGCTTCTTCTGCTTCACGCGGGGTAGTACAGGCATAACCCACCGGAGCCGGTAAGCCATACCGGGCAAACAGCTGTTTGGCCTGATATTCATGTAAGTTCATGTGTTCTATCCATCCTTCAGGTAATCGTTAGGTCGTGCTTTTATTGGCCCGGCAGCCATACGCCGCCGGGCAAGACTGCAAAACTAGACGTCCAGCAGCAGACGGGTTGGATCTTCCAGCAGCTCTTTAATCGCGACCAGGAAGCCCACGGATTCGCGGCCGTCGATCAGGCGGTGATCGTAAGAGAGCGCCAGGTACATCATCGGCAAGATCTCAACTTTACCGTCTACCGCCATCGGGCGATCTTTAATGGCATGCATACCCAGGATCGCGCTCTGCGGCGGGTTAATGATCGGGGTAGACATCAGCGAGCCGAATACGCCGCCGTTGGTAATGGTGAAGTTACCGCCGGTCAGGTCGTCTACGGTCAGCTTGCCGTCGCGGCCTTTTACAGCCAGCTCTTTAATGTTTTTCTCGATGTCAGCCATACCCAGGGTATCTACATCACGCAGAACCGGGGTGACCAGGCCGCGTGGAGTAGAAACCGCCATGCTGACGTCGAAATAGTTGTGGTAAACCACGTCATCGCCATCGATAGACGCGTTCACTTCCGGGTAGCGTTTCAGCGCTTCAACTACCGCCTTAACGTAGAAGGACATAAAGCCCAGACGGATACCGTGACGTTTTTCAAACGCGTCACCGTACTGCTTGCGCAGGTCCATGATTGGCTTCATGTTCACTTCGTTGAAGGTGGTCAGCATCGCGGTGGAGTTTTTCGCTTCCAGCAGACGCTCGGCCACGCGCTTGCGCAGGCGAGTCATTGGCACGCGTTTTTCGCTGCGGGCACCCAGAGCAGGCTGTGCTGCTGGTGCTGCCGCAGGGGCTTTCGCTTCTGCCTGAGCTGGCGCTTTCGCCAGGTGTTTGTCGATGTCTTCGCGGGTCAGACGACCGCCCACACCGGTGCCTTTGATGGCTGCCGGGTCAAGGCTGTGTTCAGCCAGCAGGCGACGGATCGCCGGGCTGAGGGCGTCGTTAGACTGTTCTTCCAGAGAAGCCTGCTGGCGCTGAGCCGGCGTAGAGGCTTTCTCTTCAGATTTCGCGCTGGACTCTTTGCCCGCGCTGTTGCCTTCACGCAGGCGACCCAGGATCTGACGAGAGGTTACGGTGGTACCTTCATCTTCCAGCACCGCGTCCAGAACGCCATCCGCCGAAGCCGGTACTTCCAGTACCACTTTGTCAGTTTCGATTTCTACCAGCACTTCATCGCGCTTAACGGCATCGCCTGGTTTTTTGTGCCAGGTAGCGACGGTCGCATCTGCTACGGATTCAGGCAGGTCGGGAACAAGAATATCTACGCTACTCATTTTGTATCCTTTAATTAATCGACGTTCAGCGCGTCATTGACCAGATCTTGTTGCTGCTTCTGGTGAACGGACATATACCCTACCGCCGGAGAGGCGGAGGCCGGGCGACCTGCATAACGCAGGGCTGACCCAAATGGAATCACTTCACGGAAATGATGCTGGCTGCAGTACCATGCGCCCTGGTTGAGCGGCTCTTCCTGGCACCAGACAAAATCATGTACGTGAGCATATTGTTTCAGCACTTCCTGCATCGCCTGATGCGGGAACGGATAAAGCTGTTCGATACGCACGATGGCGACATCTTTCTGATCGTTCTTGCGGCGCTGTTCCAGCAGGTCGTAATAAACCTTACCAGAACACATCACCACGCGCTTCACGCCCTGCGGATCCAGCTCGTCAATTTCACCGATGGCTGGCAGGAAGGTTCCGTTCGCCAGTTCTTCCAGGCTCGACACCGCCAGCGGGTGACGCAGCAGGGATTTCGGCGACATCACCACCAGCGGACGGCGCATACCGCGCAGCGCCTGACGACGCAGCATGTGGTAGACCTGAGCCGGGGTGGACGGCACGCAGACCTGCATATTCTGCTCGGCGCAGAGCTGCAGATAACGTTCCAGACGCGCGGAGGAGTGCTCCGGACCCTGACCTTCATAACCGTGCGGCAGCAGCATTACCAGGCCACACATACGGCCCCACTTCTGCTCGCCGGAGGAGATGAACTGGTCGATAACCACCTGCGCACCGTTGGCGAAGTCACCGAACTGCGCTTCCCAGATGGTCAGGGTGCGTGGTTCAGCGGTGGCATAACCGTATTCGAAGGCCAGAACCGCTTCTTCAGACAGCACGGAGTCCCAGACCTTGAACTGGCCCTGACCGTTGTGCACGTGCTGCAGCGGGGTGTAGGTTGAACCGTTGGACTGGTTGTGAACAACCGCGTGACGGTGGAAGAAGGTCCCACGGCCCGCATCTTCACCGGACAGACGAACAGGAATGCCTTCGTCAACCAGCGTTGCGTAAGCCAGCGTTTCCGCGCCGCCCCAGTCGAACAGCTTCTCGCCTGCCGCCATGGACTGACGGTCAGCGTAAATTTTCGCCACGCGAGACTGCATCTCGATAGCGTCCGGTACGGTGCTGATGCGTTTAGCCAGCTCCTGCAGGCGCTTCATCTCAACCTTGTTCGGGTAGCTCTCATCCCACTCGTGGTTGAGGTACGGCGACCAGGTAAAGGAGTGCATGTTCATCGGGCGCAGCTCTTTGACCACGCATTCACCCGCATCCAGCGCGTCGCGGTAGAGGTTGACCATTTCGGTCGCATCTTCCAGCGTCGTCACTTTGTCGCTCTCCAGCTTGTCAGCATAGATTTTGCGCGGGGTCGGGTGTTTTTTGATTTTCTGATACATCAACGGCTGGGTTGCACTTGGCTCGTCCGCTTCGTTGTGGCCGTGACGGCGGTAGCAGAAAAGGTCAATGAACACATCGCGTTTAAAGGTATTACGGAAGTCCAGCGCCAGACGGGTAACGAAAGCAACGGCTTCCGGGTCATCCGCGTTAACGTGGAAGATTGGCGCCTGCACCATCTTACCGATGTCGGTGCAGTACGGGGTAGAACGCGCGTCCAGCGGGTTAGAGGTGGTGAAGCCCACCTGGTTGTTGATCACGATGCGAACGGTACCGCCCACTTCATAACCACGCGCTTTCGACATGTTCAGGGTTTCCTGAACCACGCCCTGCCCTGTTACCGCCGCATCGCCGTGGATGGTAATTGGCAGAACTTTATTGCTGCTCGGCTCGTCCAGACGATCCAGACGCGCACGCACGGAACCGATAACCACCGGGCTAACGATTTCCAGGTGTGACGGGTTAAACGCCAGCGCCAGGTGAACCAGACCGCCTTCGGTTTCGATATCCGACGAGAAGCCCATGTGGTACTTCACGTCGCCGGTGCCGAGGTGTTCTTTATGTTTGCCCGCGAACTCGTCGAACAGGTCCTGCGGTTTTTTACCCAGCACGTTGACCAGCACGTTCAGACGACCACGGTGCGCCATGCCCAGTACCACTTCACGGGTGCCGCTCTTGCCTGCGTGACGAATCAGCTCTTTCAGCATCGGCACCAGCGCGTCGCCGCCTTCCAGCGAGAAGCGTTTTGCGCCCGGGAATTTCGCGCCCAGATAGCGCTCAAGCCCTTCCGCTGCGGTCAGTTCGTTCAGGAAGCGTTTTTTCTCGTCAGCCGAGAAGGTCGCGTGGCCCGCTACGGATTCGATGCGCTGCTGGATCCAGCGTTTCTCTTCGGTAGAGGTAATGTGCATGTATTCCGCGCCGATGGAGCCGCAGTAGGTTTGCTTGAGCGCGTCAATCAGATCGCCCAGCTTCATCGTGTCTTTGCCGATGGCAAAGGAACCTACGTTAAAGCTTTCCTGGAAATCGGCCTCGGTCAGATCGTGATACGCCGGATCGAGATCGGCCACACGGTCTTGCTGCCACAGTCCCAGCGGATCGAGATTCGCATGCTGGTGACCGCGGAAGCGATAAGCGTTGATAAGCTGCAGGACTTTAACCTGCTTCGCATTGGTGTCAGGGTCGGAAATCGCAGAAGAGTAACGTGAGGCATCCTTCGCCAGACGACGGAAATAATCACGTGTTTTGGAATGGAATTGATCCGGTTTGACCCCTGTGCCAGGCAACTGCTGGAACATGGAACGCCAGTTTGCGTCCACTGAGTCAGGATCGGTTAAGAAGTCTTCATAGAGCTGTTCAATCCAGCTCTGGTTCGCACCAGAAAGGAAAGAAGAGTCCAGCCAGGCTTTCATTGCGCCGTTCTGCATCGTGATCCCTTAAGCATTTTTATGCTTACTTTCGCCGTAGAAACTACCACGCACACCACGTGTACGTGCCGGGGTTCACCTGCGAGCTCTTTGTGGCCCGCGAAGGAACCTTTAGAAACTGTCTAAGGGTCTTTACCCTCACCCCTACCCTCTCCCTAAGGGAGAGGGGGAATGCCGTCGGCAGTTTTTAAAGATTTCCTGCAATCTGTCCCCTCTCCCTTAGGGAGAGGGTTAGGGTGAGGGGAACAGCGCTCCCCTCTCACTACTTACGCACTGCGCTGCAGCAGCATCGACTTAATATGGCCGATGGCGCGCGTCGGGTTCAGCCCCTTCGGACACACACTGACGCAGTTCATGATGCTATGGCAGCGGAATACGCTGAAAGCGTCACTCAGTCCTTCCAGACGGCTGTCGGTTTCGGTGTCGCGGCTATCGATCAGGAAGCGATAGGCAGCCAGCAGACCGGCCGGGCCGATAAACTTGTCCGGGTTCCACCAGAACGACGGGCAGGACGTTGAACAGCATGCGCAGAGAATACACTCGTACAACCCATCGAGTTTTTCACGCTGCTCAGGAGACTGTAAGTGCTCGCGAGCAGGTGGATTTTGCCCATTATTCAATAAGTAAGGCTTAATCTTCTCATATTGTGCATAGAATTGCCCCATGTCTACCACCAAATCACGCACGACCGGCAGGCCTGGCAGAGGACGGATAACAATTTTCTGACCAGGACGCTGCAGCGCTGAAATTGGCGTGATGCAGGCCAGGCCATTTTTGCCGTTCATGTTCACACCGTCAGAGCCACAAACCCCTTCACGGCAGGAGCGGCGGAACGACAGCGTAGGATCTTTTTCTTTCAGCTGGATTAAGGCATCCAGCAGCATCATGTCGCGACCTTCTTCCGCTTCCAGGGTGTAGTCCTGCATACGCGGAGCATCATCAACATCCGGGTTATAACGATAAACTGAGAATTCGAGTTTCATTATCCTGTCTCCGCATTAGTAAGTACGAATCTTCGGCGGGAACGCCGGACGCAGTTTCGGTTCCATATTGACGCTACGACGCGTCATGGATTCCGACTCTGGCAGATACAGGGAATGGCACAGCCAGTTTTCGTCATCACGATCCGGGAAGTCGAAGCGGCTATGCGCGCCACGGCTTTCGGTACGGAAGTTTGCCGACATCGCCGTCGCGAACGCGGTTTCCATCAGGTTATCCAGCTCCAGGCACTCAACGCGCTGGGTGTTGAATTCGCTGGAGGTGTCGTCCAGACGGGCATTTTTCAGACGCTCGCGGATCGCTTTCAGCTGCTCAAGACCTTTGGCCATCGCGTCGCCTTCGCGGAATACCGAGAAGTTGTGCTGCATGCATTCCTGCAGCGCTTTACGGATTTCCACCGGATCTTCGCCGTTACGGTTACCGTTCCAGCGGTTGAGGCGCTCAAGAGAGGCATCAATTTCGTCGTCGGTTGCGTCACGCAGCGCGCCCTGCTCGGCAATGGATTCCTGCAGATGCAGACCGACTGCACGACCAAACACCACCAGGTCCAGCAGGGAGTTGCCTCCCAGACGGTTTGCACCGTGTACGGATACGCAGGCAATTTCGCCTACCGCGAACAGGCCAGGAATGACCACGTCTTCGCCCTGCTCGTTTACGGTCAGCGCCTGACCGGTCACTTTGGTCGGAATACCGCCCATCATGTAGTGGCAGGTTGGGATAACCGGAATCGGCTCTTTCACCGGGTCGACGTGTGCGAAGGTGCGGGACAGTTCCAGGATGCCCGGCAGACGGGACTCCAGAACTTCTTTACCCAGATGGTCGAGCTTCAGCTTCGCGTGTGGACCCCACGGGCCGTCACAGCCGCGGCCTTCACGGATTTCGATCATGATGGAACGCGCCACCACGTCACGACCCGCCAGGTCTTTCGCATTCGGGGCATAACGCTCCATGAAGCGCTCGCCGTGCTTGTTCAGCAGGTAGCCACCTTCACCGCGGCAGCCTTCTGTTACCAGAACGCCCGCACCGGCGATACCGGTTGGGTGGAACTGCCACATCTCCATATCCTGCACCGGCACGCCCGCGCGGATAGCCATACCGACGCCGTCACCGGTATTGATGTGGGCGTTGGTGGTGGACTGATAGATACGGCCTGCGCCGCCGGTAGCCAGCACGGTAGCGCGGGCTTTGAAGTAAACCACTTCACCGGTTTCGATGCACAGCGCGGTACAGCCGACGATTGCGCCATCGGCGTTTTTCACCAGATCCAGCGCGTACCACTCGGAGAAGATGGTGGTATGGTTTTTCAGGTTCTGCTGATACAGGGTGTGCAGCAGTGCGTGACCGGTACGGTCAGCCGCCGCCGCGGTACGTGCCGCCTGCTCGCCGCCGAAGTTTTTCGACTGGCCGCCAAACGGACGCTGATAGATGGTGCCATTTTCCAGACGGGAGAACGGCAGACCCATGTGGTCCAGCTCCAGAATCGCTTCCGGGCCGGTTTTACACATATATTCGATGGCATCCTGGTCGCCGATGTAGTCGGAACCTTTTACCGTGTCGTACATGTGCCATTCCCAGTTATCTTCATGGGAGTTACCCAGCGCAACGGTGATACCGCCCTGCGCAGACACAGTGTGGGAACGGGTCGGGAAAACTTTAGAGAGCAGCGCACAGGTCTGGCCGCTCTGGGAAATTTGCAGTGCGGCACGCATACCTGCGCCACCGGCACCAATTACAACAGCATCAAATTCTCTGACTGGCAGTTTCATTACACACCCCACACCACAACGAATCCATAAATAACGTAAACCACCAGTGCAACAACAATGGCCAGCTGCAGTGGGAGGCGAATCGCCAGCGGTTTAACGTAATCGGTCAACACCTGCCACATACCAATCCAGGCATGAATAAGGATGGAGAACAGAGCCAGCAGGGTGAACACTTTGGTGAAGGCGGATCCGAAGAACCCACTCCAGATTTCCCACGTCAGCGTGCCGCTGGTCGCGAAGAAACCGATCATATAGATGATGTAAAGAGTGAGAACGATGGCGGTAGCACGGACCAGAATGAAGTCATGTACGCCGTTGCGTCCTAATGCGGAGGCGTTGCTTACCATACGAGAACTCCTGCGAGAAGTGAAAGCACGACAGTAATCACAAATGAAATGTTAGCGGAGCGTTTCCCGGCTTCGAAAGTCTCTTCCAGGTAGCCAAAGTCCATCAGCATATGGCGAACACCGACGACAACGTGGTACGCCAGCGCGGTCAGAATGCCCCACATGATGAATTTCACGAAGAAGCTGTTCATGATGGCGGAGGCCTGGAGGAATCCTTCAGGGGAAGAGAGGCTGGTGCCCAGTAACCACAGCAAAATACCGACCGCCACAAACGTAATCACACCAGAAACACGGTGCAGAATGGACGCTATTGCTGTTACAGGGAACCGGATCGTTTTGAGATCCAGATTGACAGGTCTTTGTTTTTTCACATTTCTTATCATGAATAACGCCCACATGCTGTTCTTATTGTTTCCTTCCTCCGGACTGCGATGCGGGTCAAGCAGCGTTCCTTTTCTATAACTGCGCGTCATGCAAAACACTGCTTCCAGATGCTTAAACGACACGTTACAACGCTGGGTGGCTCGGGATTGCAGGGTGTTCCGGAGACCTGGCGGCAGTATAGGCCGTTCACAAAATCATTACAATTAACCTACATACAGTTTGTCGGGTTTTCTCTGGAACAGTGATCAGGGTCACGATAACAACATCTTTTTAATTTTTAATCATCTGATTTGACAAATGTTAAACAATATTGTTACAAACGTCATCAGAAAAGGCATATAATGCGCAAAAGTTATGAGGTCTCTCTTTCACCTGACAAATAGTTATGTAACAGTGTGATGGTATTGACCGAAGTTATCAGGACAGTTATTAGTGATATACAGGTTTGAATAATTCGGACTGCAAAAACGCTGATTTGCTGTTGTTTCACTGATATTTCATTCGTTTACCTGCAAGGCGCCATAGCTCTGTACCCTGGTTTGTCCTCGTGAGCTGAGCGGTAAGCCAAATAACAATCTGGTAACGGTGATTAACAGCTGAAAGCAAATCCGGTAAAGCGCAGTCTTAAGCATAAGGCGCTAAGGAGACCGTAAATGGCTGATACAAAGGCAACGCTCACCCTAAAAGGTGACACTGCTATTGAACTGGATGTGCTAAAAGGCACGCTCGGTCAGGATGTTATTGATATCCGTACGCTGGGTTCTAAAGGTGTATTCACCTTTGACCCTGGATTTACCTCTACCGCATCTTGCGAATCCAAAATCACCTACATTGACGGTGACGAAGGTATCCTGCTCCATCGCGGCTTCCCCATCGATCAGTTAGCCACCGAATCCAACTATCTGGAAGTGTGCTACATCCTGCTGAACGGCGAAAAACCGACGCAGGCACAGTACGATGAATTCAAAACCACCGTGACCCGTCACACCATGATCCATGAGCAGATTACCCGTCTGTTCCATGCGTTCCGCCGTGACTCTCACCCGATGGCGGTGATGTGCGGGATTACCGGTGCGCTGGCGGCGTTCTACCACGACTCCCTTGACGTGAATAACCCGCGTCACCGCGATATCGCGGCGTTCCGCCTGCTGTCCAAAATGCCTACCATGGCGGCGATGTGTTACAAATACTCCATCGGCCAGCCGTTTGTGTATCCTCGCAACGACCTCTCCTATGCGGGTAACTTCCTGCGCATGATGTTCTCCACGCCGTGCGAAGAGTACGAAGTGAACCCGGTGCTGGAACGCGCGATGGACCGTATTCTGATCCTGCACGCTGACCACGAACAGAACGCCTCTACCTCTACCGTCCGTACCGCGGGCTCTTCAGGGGCGAACCCGTTCGCCTGTATCGCTGCGGGCATCGCCTCCCTGTGGGGACCGGCGCACGGTGGCGCGAACGAAGCGGCACTGAAGATGCTGGAAGAGATCAGCACCGTTGAGCACATTCCTGAGTTCGTGCGTCGTGCGAAAGACAAGAATGACTCCTTCCGCCTGATGGGCTTCGGTCACCGTGTTTACAAAAACTACGACCCGCGCGCTACCGTCATGCGTGAGACCTGCCACGAAGTGCTGAAAGAGCTGGGTACCAAAGATGACCTGCTGGAAGTGGCGATGGAGCTGGAACACATCGCGCTGAACGACCCGTACTTCATCGAGAAGAAACTCTACCCGAACGTCGATTTCTACTCTGGCATTATTCTGAAAGCGATGGGCATTCCGTCTTCCATGTTCACCGTGATCTTCGCCATGGCCCGTACCGTAGGCTGGATTGCGCACTGGAACGAAATGCACAGCGAAGGCATGAAAATCGCCCGTCCTCGTCAGCTGTACACCGGCTACGAGCAGCGTGATTTTAAGTCTGATATTAAGCGCTAACAGGAGTTGGGTGCGGCCTGATGCCCTCACCCCGGCCCTCTCCCACAGGGAGAGGGTGAAAACCTTAAAAACGGTAACCCATGGGTTACCGTTTTACTTTTATTGCTGGCAAAAATGTAGGCCGGGTAAGGCGTAGCCGCCACCCGGCTTTTTTATTTTTGACAGTGTGGACACCAGTAAAAAGGTCTGGAAGAGAGCATAATCCTGTCGATAATCCCGCCACATCGCTCGCACTTTTTCCCCGCCTGATGAAACACCTTGAACCGGAACAGCGCCCCGTGATGCGTGTTCTCATCCGCCACGCCTCGCGTGTTGTACGACAGCCGCGGAATATCCAGCAGCGCGTGGGATAACGCCTCCAGCTGTTCATCGCTCAGCTGAGACGCTTTATGCTGCGGCGCCAGCCCGACTTCCCAGAGGATCTCTACCCGCAGGTAGTTACCCAGCCCGGCCAGAAAGGCCTGGTCGAGGAACAGACCGGAAAACTGTCGGTTCCGGAATTTAGGTGATAACAGCCGGGCCTTCACGTCGCTTGCCGTCAGGCGCATGTCCAGCACGTCCGGCCCGACCCGCTGCAGGAACGGGTGCGTCAGCAGCTGCTCCGGCGTTAACATTTCGATATCCGACGCGCTATAGAGCAGGATCGCCTTATCCGCCGTTTGCAGCCTGACGCGCAGCACGCGGGTGGTTTGCGGCTGCTCGTCCGCCTCCACAACCCGCCAGACGCCGTAAAGCTGGTTATGGCTATATAACGTCAGGTTATGGGAAAAGTGCGTGAGCAAGGCCTTGCCGCGCGTTTCAATATGGGTCACCGTCTGGCCCACCAGCTGTGATTCAAACGGTTTCAGTTGAGGAAAAGCAAACCAGACATCCGTCAGGGGTTTGCCCTTTATCGCCGCCTCCAGGCTATCCGCCGCGCGGCGGATCTCCGGACCTTCAGGCATTTTTGTGTCCTTATCGTCATTATTCGGCGCTGACGAGGATACCCTCTTCAGAAAACGCTGCCCGCAAGCGGCGTGCGAACTGGAGCGCATGCTCGCCGTCGCCGTGTAAACATACCGTATCGGCCTGAACATTTGCCGGTGTTCCATCCACGGCGATCACCCGCCCGGCGCGCACCATCTCCAGCGTCTGCGCCAGCGCTTTGCCTTCATCGGTAATCAGCGCCCCGGCCTGCGTCCGCGGCACCAGGCTGCCGTCCGGCTGGTATCCACGATCGGCAAACACTTCCTGACGCGTGGTCAGCCCCAGCCGTTGTCCGGCGCGAATCAGCTCGCTTCCCGCAAGGCCTACCAGAATCAGCTGCGGATTACAGTCCCGCACCGCGCGGGCAATCGCCTCCGCCAGCGCCGGATCTTTCGCCGCCTGGTTATAGAGCATGCCGTGCGGCTTCACGTGGCGCATCACGCCGTTCTGGGCGCGCACCATCGCCTCCAGCGCGCCGATCTGGTAGAGCACCTGCGCGTAGACCGTCTCAGGGGGCAGATCCATCGCCGTACGGCCAAAGTTTTCCCGATCGGGAAAGCTGGGGTGAGCCCCAATCGCGACGCCGTTTTTAATGGCATTACGCACGCTCTCCAGCATGGTTTGCGCATCGCCCGCGTGAAAGCCGCAGGCGATATTGACCGAGGTGACCAGGGTCATCAGTTCCGCATCAGCGCGGCTTCCCTCCCCCAGATCGGCGTTCAAATCAATCTTTACCATCAAGCCTCCACGCCAGCTGTTCGAGATAACGCTGCTGATCCTGCCGCGCTTTCAGCGCCTCCTCCAGCGAACACTGCACGAAGTGAATCGGCTGACCGAGGGGAATTTGCGCCAGATGGTAGCGATCCGCTTCAATGATGCAGGCAATTCGCGGATAACCGCCGGTAGTTTGCGCATCGTTCATTAACACGATGGGCTGACCGTTCCCCGGCACCTGAATAACCCCCGGCAATAAACCGTGGGAGAGCAGTTCCCGGTCCGTCGTGCGGGTCAGCGGCTGACCCTGCAGGCGGTAGCCCATGCGGTTACTCTGCGGGCTGATCTTCCACGGCGCGCGCCAGAAGGACTCTTTAGAGGCCTC
The DNA here is from genome assembly GCF_014930495.1 of Enterobacter cloacae complex sp. S3. Lineage (NCBI taxonomy): Bacteria > Pseudomonadati > Pseudomonadota > Gammaproteobacteria > Enterobacterales > Enterobacteriaceae > Enterobacter > Enterobacter cloacae complex sp. S3. The sequence continues at coordinate 23,398 of NZ_JADBRD010000004.1, forward strand.
GTCGAACTCATGATATTCCGGCCCCGGTAAGGCGCGGATCTGGTTTCCCCACAGCAGCTGTTTTACGCCCTGCGTGGTCGAGAAATGGCGCGCGGAGGCTTTGATTGCCAGCCGATCGCCGTCGCGCAACAAACGTCCTTCGTGACCGCCGATCCCGGCTTTTTGATCGGTACTGGATGAACCCAGCACCTCCGGCACGTCGATGCCGCCAGCCACCGCGAGATAGCTACGCACGCCGTGCAGCGGACGTTTGAGCGTCAGGCGCTGCCCGGCTTTCGCCCGCAGCCGCCAGCCGGTCCACACCGCTTTGCCATCCAGCGTCGCATCACACCCTGCGCCGGTTAAGGCAAACCAGGTCTCCTGACCAAACTCAATCACACACTGACCCAGCGTAATTTCTAGCGCCGCCGTGCTGCCTGGGTTGCCCACAAGCAGGTTAGCAATCTCCAGCGAAGGACGGTCAAGCGCACCGCAGTAGCTCACGCCCGACTGGCGAAGACCAAAGCGCCCGGCATCCTGTACGGAGGTGTAAAGCCCGGCGCGAATAAGCGTTAACATACCCCCTCCTTCTGCGGGATAAAGCGAAGGGTATCGCCGGGACGCAGGAGTATTGGCGTCTCCAGCCCGGGTTCAAATAACGGTGTAGCGGTATGCCCAATAAGCTGCCAGCCGCCGGGCGATGTCAGGGGATAAACGCCGGTCTGCTCGCCGCCGATAGCCACCGTTCCCGCCGGCACGCTCACGCGCGGCTCGGCACGGCGTGGCGTATGCAGCCGGGGAGATAATCCGCCCAGATACGGGAACCCGGGCTGAAATCCCAGGAACCAGACCACGTAGTCAACCGAGCTGTGCAGCTCAACAACCTGCTTTTCTGTTAATCCGCAGTGATCTGCCACCACGCCAAGATCCGGCCCACCCGTACCGCCATAAACGACCGGGATCTCAATGGCGCGCGATTCCGGCTCCAGCGCCTCGCTCTCTTCCCACCAGCGCTGCAAACGCTCAATGGCATCCAGCGCCAGGGTATGCGGGCTACACAGCACCACTGTGATGTTATTCATCCCCGGAATGGCTTCAACCACCTCCGGTAGTTCGGCCAGACGCTGGGTCAGCCGCCAGATACGCTTTTGCGTGGCAAGCGTCACCGGTGGTTCAAGCTCCAGAACCACGGCGGTTTCACCCAGAAGATAACAACGCGCTCGCTGCACTTAACTACCTCTCGTCAGGCTGGGTTAGGGATATCAATAAAGGTCACATCCAGATCGGTATTTTCCGTCAGCCACTCGCTGAGGGCACGAATGCCGCCGCGCTCGGTGGCGTGATGGCCAGCCGCGTAAAAATGCAGCCCCTGTTCACGCGCCGAATGAATGGTCTGCTCGGAAACCTCGCCGGTGATAAAAGCATCGACGCCGAAACGCGCGGCGCTGTCGATAAAGCCCTGACCACCGCCGGTACACCATGCGACACGCTTCACCGTATCCGGACCGGTATCACCGCTCCACAGCGGGCGACGGCCCAGGCGCGCTTCAATCCATGAGGCCAGCTCCAGCCCCGGAACCGGCATCGCCAGCTCGCCCCACGGCACCAGCGGCTCAATTTCACCCATCACGGTAATTCCCAGTAGCTGCGCCAGCTGGACGTTGTTGCCGAGCTCCGGGTGCGCATCCAGCGGCAGATGATAGCCGTACAGGTTTATGTCATTTGCCAGCAGCGTTTTCAGGCGATTGCGCTTCATCCCACGAATAATCGGCGATTCGTTTTTCCAGAAGTAACCGTGATGAACAATCACCGCGTCGGCGTTCTGACGAACGGCCTCGTCCAGCAGCGCCTGGCTTGCCGTCACGCCGGTGATAATTTTTTGCACCGTCTCACGGCCTTCAACCTGGAGCCCGTTCGGGCCGTAATCGCTGAAAGAGGTACTGTTCAGTTTTTCGTTAATCAGGCTTTCCAGTTCGCTGTTTTTCATCATCACTCTCTTATGCTTTGCGGGCAGCTTCGTACGCCGCCAGCGTGGCGACACGCGCCTGTTTATGGTCGACAATCGGACGAGGGTAATCCAGCCTTACACGCTGTTTATCCGCCCATGCCCACGGTTCGTGGATCGCTTTAGCAGGTATACCGTTAAGTTCAGGAACCCAGCGGCGGATAAACTCGCCGTCCGCATCAAATTTTTGCCCCTGCGTGGTCGGATTAAAAATCCGGAAATAGGGTGCGGCATCGGTACCGGTAGAGGCCGCCCACTGCCAGCCGCCGTTATTCGCCGCGAGATCGCCATCGATCAGCTGAGAGATAAAATAGCGCTCTCCGATACGCCAGTCGATAAGCAGATCCTTCACCAGAAAGCTGGCGGTAATCATCCGCAGGCGGTTGTGCATCCACCCCGTCTCGTTAAGCTGACGCATGGCGGCATCGACTATCGGGTAACCCGTCTGCCCGCTTTGCCAGGCTTTAAGCTGCTTATCATTCGATTGCCACTTTACATTATCGGTCCAGCCAATGAAGGGCCGATGTTTACATAAATCAGGGTGATACGTCATCAGATGGCGGTAGAACTCGCGCCAGATGAGTTCATTCAGCCAGACGGACCCTGCGCCGCCCTCCAACGCCTGCGGCTGCTCCGCCAGCAGACGATGCAAACACTGGCGCGGTGAGATCGCGCCCAGCGCCAGACAGGCCGACAGGCGGCTGGTGCCCTCGATGGCGGGAAAATCCCGACGCGCGTCGTAACTGGCCGCGTCCTGCTTGCAGAACTGGCGCAGTTGGGCGATGGCCGCTTTCTCATCGGCGGGGAACAGCGTTTCATCAAACGGCTGCTGAGGGTAATCAAACGTCAGCTCAGGCAGATCCTTTATGGCTTCGCCTCGCACGGCAGGCGCGGCAACGCACTCCGGCAGCGCCTCTTTCAGACGTTTGATAAAGGCATTTTTGAACGGCGTAAAAACTTTATACATCTCGTGGTTGCCGGTCATCACGCTGCCCGGTGCCAGCATCACGCTGTCATCAAACCCTTCGCAGACCACTCCTTCCAGCATCTTCTCCAGCTGACGGTCGCGCTGCTGTTCGTTGAATTCGTACTGATAGTTGTAAAAAAGATGCGTGACGTTGTGCTGCTTACATATCTCCTGCACCGTCTGAAGCTGCGCGGCAAAATCACTCACCTCTTTATAGAGAAGCGGTATGCCTTTTCCAGCGAGCGAGTGCTGCAGATCGTTCAGATATGCCCGGAGCAAGGCCGCCTGCCGGGGGGCCATATCGTGCTGCCGCCACTGCTCGGGCGTGGCCATAAACAGTGCCAATACGTTAGCGTCTTTGGCGCGGCAGGCTGCCGCAAGGGCGATGTTGTCATGTACGCGCAGGTCCGCGCGAAACCAAACCAGATGGGTGGGCATAAAACTCCAGGCAATTATCCATTATGTCCGTAAGGGCATGCCGTAAAAGGAAAAAGCATGCATTGAACTACTTTGCCATGAAGTGTAGACGGGATGAAATAAAAAAGGCCGCCCGAAGCGGCCTTAGCGCTACTTGTCCTGCGCTATCGTGGTTAACGCGACAAACCCATTAGGTTCATCGCTCTTTACAACGAGTACGCTGGCGACAATGAACGCGATGCAAAAATAGCGTTTCATTATGCGGTCCCTGCTGCTAACCGCTCCACCGTTCACCACCGGTGATAAGTCGGTGGACACAAGCCCGGGTAGGCGGGCTGCTTTACGGCTGTAAGTACACCTTTCCCAGGACCGATGCCCATTTGCGAGATGGCGGAAAGGGACGCAGCATCATAATTAACATCCGCTGCGAAGGTAAGATACTCGAATAAAATTAGGAATTTATAAAGGCTTCGAGGGATTGCCATCTGCTTACAGGAAGGTATGATTAAAACCCCGGGTAGGGGCTGCAAGATCACCCAACGGACCGCGAATCCCGAGGGACAAAAAAAACCGCCAACAGTAATGTGGCGGTTTTTTTTATTGCTATGTGTAGTCTTAGTATCAGTAGAAATCGCAGGTCGCTTTCTCGGCCTGATCCATCCACACCGGCTTCTCGCTGGTTTTCGCCCAGACGCGATGCAGATAGCTGTAAAAACGTGCACGATCTTTCCAGAACAGCATCACCGGCAGAGCCAGCACGCCAGCCACTACGGCGAAAGCGCGGCGCAAGAACACGATATGAGCCGGATACTCTTTATAAAGATCCATATTTTCTCCCCTATAGTTGGCCGGATACGTCATCCGGAAAATTCAAAATCTGTGACCTGGCTAAAATAATATCGCTTTGTTTGTAATTTTACTACTCATCCGACCACTTATTTTTGCCCATTTAGTGAATATTTACATTCACGCCGTAATTAAGTTACAAAAAAGTTAACAGTTTACTTATCAATGGTTAAATTGTGGGTTTTGCCATTTTTATACTTTTTTTACACCCGCCCTCCCCATTTTTGCGAAATCTTTGCGCCGGAAATCCTACCGTTAGTACAACAACGAAAGTCACCTGGAGGTGGATTGTGAGTGCAGGTCTTATTGCCGGCATCGTGCTGGTGTTCCTGTTATTGGGTTATCTGGTCTATGCCCTGATAAATGCGGAGGCCTTCTGATGGCTGCTCAGGCGTTTCTGCTTATTGCCAGCTTCTTAGTGGTACTGTTCATTCTGGCAAGGCCACTGGGATCGGGACTGGCACGATTGATCAACAACGTCCCTTTGCCCGGCACGGGAAGCGTTGAAAAAGGGATCTGGCGCGTGCTGGGAATAGACGATCGGGAGATGAACTGGCGTCAGTATCTGATCGCCATTTTGCTGCTGAATATCGTTGGGCTCATTGCGCTTTTTGCCATGCTGATGTTGCAGGGCATCCTGCCGCTGAATCCGCAACAGTTACCGGGCCTGTCCTGGCATCTTGCGCTGAACACGGCGGTGAGCTTTGTCACTAACACCAACTGGCAGTCCTACGCCGGTGAAACCACGCTGAGCTATTTCAGCCAGATGATCGGGTTAACCGTGCAAAACTTCCTCTCGGCCGCCAGCGGTATCGCCGTGATCTTCGCGCTGACGCGTGCGTTTGCGCGTCAGAAAATCAATACCCTGGGTAATGCGTGGGTGGATCTGACCCGCATTACGCTGTGGATCCTGCTGCCAATTGCGCTGCTGATCGCGCTGTTCTTCATCCAGCAGGGCACCCTGCAAAACCTGATGCCTTACGCGCCCTATACCTCGCTGGAAGGTGCAAAACAGCTCCTGCCGATGGGGCCAGTAGCGTCACAGGAAGCCATCAAAATGCTCGGGACGAACGGAGGTGGCTTCTTCAACGCCAACTCGTCGCATCCGTTTGAAAACCCTACCGCATTAACCAATTTTGTGCAGATGCTGGCGATTTTCCTGATCCCCGCCGCGCTCTGCTTCGCCTTTGGTGACGTGGTTAACGATCGACGTCAGGGCCGCACCCTGCTCTGGACGATGTCACTGATCTTTGTGGTCTGCGTGGCGCTGGTGATGTGGGCTGAATGGAGCGGCAACGGCCATTTCATGCAGCTGGGGGCCAACAGCAATATCAATATGGAAGGTAAAGAGAGCCGCTTTGGCATTCTTGCCAGCAGCCTGTATGCGGTGGTCACCACGGCGGCCTCGTGCGGGGCTGTCAACGCCATGCATGATTCCTTTACGGCGCTGGGTGGCATGATCCCGATGTGGCTGATGCAGATTGGCGAAGTCGTCTTTGGCGGCGTGGGCTCGGGTCTTTACGGCATGCTGCTGTTCGTGCTGCTGGCGGTATTTATTGCCGGTTTGATGATTGGCCGCACTCCGGAATACCTCGGTAAAAAAATCGACGTTCGCGAGATGAAATTAACCGCGCTGGCGATTCTGGTTACCCCGGCGCTTGTGCTGCTCGGCACCGCGCTGGCGCTGATGACCGAGGCCGGACGCAGCGGCATCTTTAACCCGGGCATTCACGGTTTTAGTGAAGTGCTGTATGCCGTCTCCTCTGCCGCCAACAACAACGGCAGCGCCTTTGCGGGCTTAAGCGCCAACTCACCGTTCTGGAACTGCCTGCTGGCATTCTGCATGTTTGTGGGTCGCTTTGGGATCATTGTGCCGGTGTTGGCGATTGCCGGATCGCTGGTGAATAAAAAAATCCAGCCGACCACCACCGGGACATTACCGACCCACGGCGCGCTGTTTATCGGCCTGCTGACGGGCACCGTGTTACTGGTCGGCGCCCTGACCTTTATCCCCGCCCTCGCGTTAGGCCCGGTCGCGGAATACCTCTCTTTACGCTGATTTTGCGGAGAAATTGTCATGAGTCGTAAACAACTGGCCCTGTTCGAACCGTCATTAGTTCGCCAGGCGCTCATGGATGCGGTGAAAAAGCTGAGCCCGCGCGTGCAGTGGCACAACCCGGTGATGTTTATTGTCTGGGCGGGAAGCTTGCTGACCACCGCCCTGGCGATTGCCATGGGAACGGGCCACATGCCGGGAAATGCAACGTTTACCGGCGCCATCAGCCTGTGGCTGTGGTTTACCGTGCTGTTCGCCAACTTTGCGGAAGCGCTGGCGGAAGGCCGGAGTAAAGCGCAGGCCAACAGCCTGAAAGGGGTGAAGAAAACCGCCTTCGCGCGCAAGCTGCGTGAACCGAAATACGGCGCGCAGATGGACCACGTTCCGGCGGATGAACTGCGCAAAGGCGATGTGGTGCTGGTGGAAGCCGGTGACATTATCCCTTGCGACGGTGAAGTCATCGAAGGGGGCGCCTCGGTGGATGAAAGCGCCATTACCGGGGAGTCCGCGCCGGTTATCCGTGAGTCCGGCGGCGATTTCGCCTCCGTGACGGGCGGGACGCGCATTCTCTCCGACTGGCTGGTGATCCAGTGTAGCGTTAACCCGGGGGAAACCTTCCTCGACCGGATGATCGCCATGGTGGAAGGCGCGCAGCGCCGTAAAACGCCGAACGAGATCGCCCTGACCATCCTGCTGGTGGCCCTGACCATCGTCTTCCTGCTGGCAACCGCGACGCTGTGGCCGTTCTCCGCCTATGGTGGCACCGCGGTCACTATCACGGTGCTGGTTGCGCTGCTGGTCTGCCTGATCCCCACCACCATTGGTGGCCTGCTGTCAGCCATCGGCGTAGCCGGCATGAGCCGTATGCTCGGTGCCAACGTCATCGCCACCAGCGGGCGCGCGGTGGAAGCCGCCGGTGACGTGGACGTCTTACTGCTGGATAAAACCGGGACCATTACCCTCGGTAACCGCCAGGCGTCAGATTTCCTGCCCGCTCCGGGCGTGGATGAAAAAACGCTGGCTGATGCCGCACAGCTCTCTTCGCTAGCCGATGAAACCCCGGAAGGCCGCAGTATCGTGATCCTCGCCAAGCAGCGCTTTAACCTGCGCCAGCGCGACGTTCAGAGCCTGCACGCCACTTTCGTGCCCTTCACGGCGCAAACCCGCATGAGCGGCATTAACATTCAGGATCGCATGATCCGTAAAGGCTCTGTTGACGCCATCCGTCGCCACATTGAGGCCAACAATGGCCACTTCCCGCCGGAAGTGGACAGCCTGGTCGAAAGCGTGGCCCGTCAGGGGGCGACGCCGCTGGTGGTGGCCGAAGGGGCACACGTGCTGGGAGTGATTGCCCTGAAGGATATCGTCAAAGGCGGCATCAAGGAGCGCTTTGCCCAGCTGCGTAAAATGGGGATCAAAACGGTGATGATCACCGGGGATAACCGTCTTACCGCCGCGGCGATTGCCGCCGAAGCGGGCGTGGATGATTTTCTTTCTGAAGCCACACCGGAAGCAAAACTGGCGCTGATTCGTCAGTATCAGGCGGAAGGCCGTCTGGTGGCGATGACGGGCGACGGTACCAACGATGCCCCTGCCCTGGCGCAGGCCGACGTGGCGGTGGCGATGAACTCCGGTACCCAGGCGGCAAAAGAGGCGGGCAACATGGTCGACCTCGACTCAAACCCGACCAAGCTGATTGAAGTGGTGCACATCGGCAAGCAGATGCTGATGACGCGCGGGTCGCTGACTACGTTCAGTATCGCCAACGACGTGGCGAAATATTTCGCCATCATTCCGGCGGCGTTTGCTGCGACCTACCCGCAATTAAACGCGTTGAACGTGATGCACCTGCACTCTCCGGCATCGGCCATTCTGAGCGCAGTGATCTTTAACGCCCTGATTATTGTCTTCCTGATCCCGCTGGCGCTGAAAGGCGTGAGCTATAAGCCGCTCACCGCCGCCGCCATGCTGCGCCGCAACCTGTGGATTTACGGCCTGGGCGGGCTGGTGGTGCCCTTCATCGGTATCAAGGTTATCGACCTGCTGTTGACGCTGTTCGGCCTGGTTTAAAAGGTGAATCAAATGACGATGTTACGCCCCGCTATACTTCTGTTTATTCTGCTGTCTCTCATTACCGGCGGGCTGTACCCGCTGGTGACCACCGCGCTGGGCCAGTGGTGGTTTAAGGATCGGGCCAACGGCTCGCTGATTATGCAAAACGGTGAAAGCCGCGGTTCACGCCTGATTGGTCAGAACTTTACCGATGCCCGTTACTTCCAGGGGCGCCCTTCCGCCACTGCCGAAAGCCCGTATAATCCGATGGCATCCGGCGGCAGTAACCTGGCGGGCAGCAACCCCGAGCTGGACAAAGCCGTTGCTGAGCGCGTGGCAGCCCTGCGCGCCGCTAATCCGCAGGCCAGCCGTGAGGTGCCCGTAGAGCTGGTGACCGCCTCGGCCAGCGGGCTGGACTACAGCCTGACGCCGGCAGCCGCGGCATGGCAAATCCCGCGCGTCGCCGCGGCCCGTCAGCTGACCGTCGAACAGGTTAGCCAGCTGGTTGCAGAGCACACGCAAAAGCCGCTGGTCAGCTTTATCGGCATGCCCGTAGTGAATATTGTTGAGCTGAATCTGGCGCTGGACGCGCTAAGGAAAAACTAAATGACCGACGAGCCCATGCGCCCGGATCCGGACAGGCTGCTTGAACAGACGGCCGAAGCCCATCGCGGCAAACTGAAAATTTTCTTTGGCGCCTGCGCAGGCGTCGGGAAAACCTTCGCCATGCTGACGGAAGCCCAGCGGCTTCGGGCGCAGGGGCTCGATATATTGATTGGCGTGGTAGAAACCCACGGACGCAAAGAGACCGCATCGCTGCTGAAGGGGCTGGCCACCCAGCCGCCCCGCCGCATCAGCCACCGCGGTCGGCTAGTCACCGAATTCGATCTCGATGCCGCCCTCGCCCGCCGTCCCGCCCTTATCCTGATGGACGAGCTGGCGCACAGCAATGCGCCAGGCTCACGCCATCCAAAACGCTGGCAGGATGTAGAAGAACTACTCGAAGCCGGCATCGATGTTTTCACGACGGTTAACGTTCAGCATCTGGAGAGCCTGAACGACGTGGTCAGCGGCGTGACCGGCATTCAGGTGCGCGAGACGGTGCCCGACCCCTTCTTTGATTCTGCCGATGAAGTGGTGCTGGTCGACCTGCCCCCCGACGATTTACGCCAGCGCCTGCATGAAGGCAAAGTCTATATCGCCGGCCAGGCCGAGCGCGCCATCGAACATTTCTTCCGTAAAGGCAACCTGATTGCCCTGCGCGAGCTGGCCCTGCGTCGTACTGCCGATCGCGTCGACGATCAGATGCGCGCCTGGCGCGACCTGCAGGGCCAGGAGCGCGTCTGGCATACGCGAGATGCCATCCTGCTGTGCGTAGGCCACGGCAGCGGCAATGAAAAGCTTGTCCGCACCGCCGCGCGCCTGGCGGCCAAATTTGGCAGCGTCTGGCATGCGGTGTATGTCGAAACGCCGCAGCTGCACGCGCTGCCCGAGAACCAGCGTCGCGCGATATTGAGTTCGCTTCGCCTGGCGCAGGAGCTGGGTGCCGAAACCGCCACCCTTTCCGACCCTCAGGAAGATAAAGCCATTTTGCGCTACGCCCGTGAGCACAATCTGGGAAAAATCGTGATTGGCCGTCGCCAGCATCGCCGCTGGTTTAGCCGCGAATCGTTTGCCGACAAGCTGGCCCGCCGCGCACCGGATCTGGACCTGGTGATCGTGGCGCTGGATGATAAGCCCACGCCGTTACCCAGCCGCGCGCCGGACAGCCGTGCCTTCAGCGATAAATGGCGCATTCAGCTGCGCGGCTGTCTTGTCGCCGTCGTGCTCTGCGCCCTGATTACCGTGATTGCCAGCCAGTGGCTGATCGCGTTTGATGCCGCCAACCTGGTGATGATCTACCTGCTTGGCGTAGTGGTGGTGGCGCTCTTTTACGGGCGCTGGCCGTCGGTGCTGGCGACGGTGATTAACGTCATCAGCTTCGATCTGTTCTTTATTGCCCCGCGCGGCACGCTCGCGGTGTCGGACGTACAGTACATTCTCACCTTCGCGGTGATGCTCACCGTCGGGCTGGTGATCGGGAATCTGACGGCGGGCGTGCGCTACCAGGCGCGTATTGCCCGCTATCGCGAACAGCGCACGCGCCATCTCTATGAGATGTCGAAATCGCTGGCGGTGGGCCGCACGCCGCTGGATATCGTGCAGACCAGCGAGCAGTTCATTCGCTCGACGTTTCATGCCAGCAACCTGATTTTACTCCCTGACGAACACGGCAAGCTGCGCCCGCTGACGTCGGCCTCAGGCATGACGCCCTGGGACGAAGCCATCGCGCGCTGGAGCTTTGATAAAGGGTTACCTGCGGGCGCAGGGACCGACACCCTGCCCGGCGTGCCCTACCAAATTCTGCCGCTGCGCAGCGCCGATAAAAATCAGGGGCTGGTAATTGTTGAGCCCTCAAACCTGCGCCAGCTGATGATCCCCGAACAGCAGCGGCTGCTGGAGACCTTTACGCTGCTGGTTGCCAGCGCGCTGGAGCGGCTGGCCCTCACCGCCAGCGAAGAGCAGGCCAGGCTGGCGAGCGAGCGTGAAAGCATTCGTAACTCGCTGCTGGCGGCGCTCTCTCACGATCTGCGAACCCCGCTCACCGTCCTGTTTGGTCAGTCAGAAATCCTGACGCTGGACCTGGCGGCCGAAGGCTCTAAACACGCCCTTCAGGCCAGCGAGATCCGCCAGCATGTGCTGAATACCACGCGTCTGGTGAATAACCTGCTCGATATGGCGCGTATCCAGTCAGGCGGTTTTAACCTCAAAAAAGAGTGGCTCACACTTGAAGAGGTAGTGGGCAGCGCCCTGAAAATGCTCGAACCCGGCCTGGGCGGGCGGCATATTGCGCTGAACATGCCCGAGCCCCTGACCTTAATTCACGTTGATGGTCCGCTGTTTGAACGGGTGCTGATCAACCTGCTGGAAAATGCCGGCAAATATGCGGGCGCCAGCGCACAAATTGGCGTGGATGCGACGGTAGACGACGGCACGCTTCGCCTTGACGTCTGGGATACCGGACCCGGCATTCCCGCCGGGCAGGAGTTGGCTATTTTCGAAAAATTCGCGCGCGGCAATAAGGAGTCTGCCATTCCGGGCGTGGGGCTGGGGCTGGCGATTTGCCAGGCAATCATTGACGTCCATGGCGGGTCCATCTCCGCTGAGAATCGCCCCGAAGGCGGCGCGCGGTTTTGTGTTACACTTCCTCTGGAAACCCCGCCAGAACTTAATGAATTACCAGAGGATTTGTGATCAACGTTCTGATTGTTGAAGATGAGATCGCCATTAGCCGTTTTCTGCGCGCTGCGCTGGAAGGGGACGGTCTGCGCGTTCATGATGCGGGTACGCTTCAGCGGGGTTTAATAGAAGCCGCCACCCGCAAGCCGGACCTGGTGATCCTCGATCTTGGCCTGCCGGACGGCGACGGCATCGATTTTATCCGGGAAGTGCGTCAGTGGAGCCAGATGCCGATCCTCGTGCTCTCCGCGCGTACGGAAGAGACGGATAAAATCGCGGCGCTGGATGCCGGGGCGGATGACTATCTGATTAAACCTTTTGGTATCGGCGAGCTACAGGCTCGCCTTCGCGTGGCGCTGCGCCGCCACAGCGCAACCATGCCCGCTGACCCAACCTACACGTTTGGGGATATCCGGGTTGACCTGGCCGCGCGGCGTATTGTGCGCGGTGAAGAAGAAATCCATCTGACGCCAATAGAATTTCGCCTGCTCGCCGTTCTGCTCAACAACCACGGCAAGGTTCTCACCCAACGCCAGCTGTTAAGTCAGGTGTGGGGACCCAACGCTGTAGAACATAGTCATTATTTACGCATATATATGGGACATCTTCGTCAGAAACTCGAAGTTGACCCCGCTCGCCCTCGCCATTTATTAACTGAAACCGGTATCGGTTATCGGTTTATGCTTTGAATAACTATTCATTTTATTTTTAAATAAAAACGAAATCCCTCAGACAATATTTCACAAATAACCCATAAATTATTTTTACGGGCTATTTTCGCTCATTTAAAACATTGACAACACAACCTGTTAACGCATCATCAACAAATCAGAATTTTGATCTGCGATATTCATCTAAAACGAATATTTATTTCTGATTTGATCGGTTAACGGTGATCTACCTCACGGTTAATCGCCTTTCCCTGGATAAAATGACCATGCTTTCAATTACTGAAAGGAAAATGAAACATGGAAAACAACAATCGCTTAATGCCCCATATAAGGCGGACAACACATATCATGATGTTTGCCCACCGAAACTGCTTTGACTTTCATCTCTTTAATGCCCGGTAGTCCTTCGACTTCTGGCGCACTCGCTTACAGGTTATCCTGAAATACCTTATTTTACAGGCCATTGCCTGTGAACTCGTGCGCTCATTCATTTTAATTCAGACTCATCCGCACCGGGCGGACTGAATTTCAATCATCAAAAAAGCAATTCACTGATTTTAATCAGCGGCCACCCTTTGCTTTTTTTCCGGTAAATTATCGATTTCTTTCTTGCAAGAAATCGAGGGACGCTTATTACCTAAAATAAAGAGAGAAAGATGAAAAGTTTAAAAATCGCAGCCAGCCGTGCATGTCCGGATTGCTTTACTACCCAGCGTGAACTGGTAGATGTCCGCGCCTCTGATTATATTGATGTTGCCGCCATTGTTCTGGCGGTCACGGATATTGCCAGCGGTATCCTGGACGAAATAGAAGCCACCGGTTTTGGCATTCCTGTTTTTGTCGCGACGCACAAAGAAGAGTTCATCCCGGCAGACTATTTATCGCGCATTCATGGCGTATTTGAGTATTCAGACACCAGCAACGACTTTTATGGACGCCAGCTGGAAGCGGCCGCCCAGAAGTATGAAACCCAGCTGCGCCCGCCGTTTTTCCGCGCCCTTGTCGACTATGTGAAGCAGGGCAATAGCGCGTTTGACTGCCCGGGGCATCAGGGTGGTCAGTTCTTCCGCCGCCATCCAGCCGGTAATCAGTTTGTCGATTTCTTTGGTGAGACGCTTTTCCGCTCCGACCTGTGTAACGCCGACGTGGCGATGGGCGATCTGCTGATCCACGAAGGCGCACCGTGCATCGCCCAGCAGCATGCTGCAAAAGTCTTTAATGCTGATAAGACCTACTTCGTGCTGAATGGCACCTCGTCATCCAACAAAGTGGTGCTTAACGCCCTGCTCACCCCGGGCGACCTGGTACTATTCGACCGTAACAACCACAAATCCAACCATCACGGTGCCCTCCTCCAGGCTGGCGCAACGCCGGTCTATCTGGAAACCGCGCGCAACCCGTACGGCTTTATTGGCGGCATTGACGCCCACTGCTTTGAAGAAAGTTATCTGCGCGAGCTGGTGGCAGAGGTGGCGCCAGGCCGTGCACGCGATGCGCGTCCGTTCCGCCTGGCGGTGATCCAGCTGGGTACCTACGATGGCACCATCTATAACGCCCGTCAGGTGGTGGATAAGATTGGGCACCTGTGTGATTACATCCTGTTTGACTCGGCCTGGGTGGGTTACGAGCAGTTTATTCCGATGATGGCCGACTGCTCTCCGCTGCTGCTGGAGCTGAACGAAAACGATCCGGGGATCCTGGTCACCCAGTCCGTGCATAAACAGCAGGCCGGCTTCTCGCAGACCTCGCAAATCCATAAGAAAGACAGCCACATCAAAGGGCAACAGCGCTATGTCCCGCATAAGCGCCTGAATAATGCCTTTATGATGCACGCCTCCACCAGCCCGTTTTATCCGCTGTTCGCTGCGCTGGACATCAACGCCCGTATGCACGAAGGCCAGAGCGGCCGCAACATGTGGATGGATTGCGTGGTGAACGGTATCGAAGCGCGCAAGCTGATCCTGGAGAACTGCCGGTATCTGCGCCCCTTCGTACCGGAGACGGTAGATGGCCGCCCGTGGGAAAGCTGGGACACCGCGGAAATTGCGACCGATCTGCGCTTCTTCCACTTCGTACCGGGTGAAAACTGGCACGCTTTTGAAGGCTACGCTGAGCATCAGTATTTTATCGACCCGTGCAAGCTCCTGCTGACCACGCCGGGTATTAACGCCCGCACCGGGGAGTATGACGACTTCGGCGTGCCCGCCACTATCCTCGCCAACTTCCTGCGTGAAAACGGCATCGTGCCGGAAAAATGCGATCTCAACTCGATCCTGTTCCTGCTCACGCCTGCGGAAGATATGGGAAAACTGCAGCAGCTGGTGGCGCAGCTGGTGCGCTTCGAAAAACTGCTCGAGAGCGATGTTCCGCTGAAAGACGTCCTGCCATCTCTCTACAAACAGCATCCGGAACGTTACGCGGATTACACCCTGCGCCAGATCTGCCAGGAAATGCATGACCTGTACGCCCGCCACAACGTGAAACAGCTGCAGAAAGAGATGTTCCGCAAGTCTCACTTCCCACGCGTGATGATGAACCCGCAGGACGCAAACTACGCCTATCTGCGCGGTGAGGTTGAACTGGTCTCCCTGCGCGACGCGGAAGGCCGCATCGCCGCCGAAGGCGCGCTCCCTTATCCGCCAGGGGTGCTGTGCGTTGTCCCAGGGGAAGTCTGGGGCGGTTCCGTGCTGCGCTACTTTGCCGCGCTGGAAGAAGGCATCAATCTGCTGCCGGGCTTCGCGCCGGAGCTGCAGGGTGTGTACGTCGAGG
The DNA here is from genome assembly GCF_014930495.1 of Enterobacter cloacae complex sp. S3. Lineage (NCBI taxonomy): Bacteria > Pseudomonadati > Pseudomonadota > Gammaproteobacteria > Enterobacterales > Enterobacteriaceae > Enterobacter > Enterobacter cloacae complex sp. S3. The sequence goes on from NZ_JADBRD010000004.1 coordinate 38,439, forward strand.
AGTGTGAGGGTCGCAAGCAGGTTCGCTGTAACGTCATCAAACAACCCGCCGCTCAGCCCGCGCTGCTGAAAGGAGAGAAATTATGAGTAAGTCCAATAAAATGGGCGTGGTGCAGCTGACCATCCTCACCATGGTGAACATGATGGGCTCCGGGATTATCATGCTGCCCACCAAACTGGCAGAGGTGGGCACCATCTCTATCATCTCCTGGCTGGTGACGGCAGTCGGTTCAATGGCGCTGGCGTGGGCGTTTGCCAAGTGCGGAATGTTCAGCCGTAAGTCAGGCGGCATGGGCGGCTATGCCGAATACGCCTTCGGCAAGTCGGGCAACTTTATGGCCAACTATACCTACGGGGTATCGCTGCTGATCGCCAACGTGGCGATTGCCATCTCCGCCGTGGGTTACGGTACGGAGCTGTTTGGCGCGACGCTCAGCCCGGTGCAAATTGGGCTGGCGACCATCGGGGTGCTGTGGATCTGTACCGTGGCTAACTTTGGCGGCGCGCGTATCACCGGACAGCTCTCCAGCATCACCGTCTGGGGCGTGATTATCCCGGTTGTCGGCCTGTGCATCATCGGCTGGTTCTGGTTCAGCCCGACACTCTACGCCAACTCCTGGAACCCGCACCATGTGCCATTCTTTACCGCGGTCGGCTCTTCAATCGCCATGACGCTCTGGGCCTTCCTGGGTCTGGAATCCGCCTGTGCGAACGCGGAAGTGGTAGAGAATCCGGAGAAGAACGTGCCGATTGCGGTCCTCGGCGGCACGCTGGGCGCGGCGGTGATCTATATCGTCTCGACTAACGTGATTGCCGGGATTGTGCCAAACATGGATCTGGCAAACTCTACGGCGCCGTTCGGTCTGGCCTTCGCGCAGATGTTCACGCCTGAGGTCGGGAAAGTGATCATGGGGCTGATGGTGATGTCCTGCTGCGGTTCACTCCTCGGCTGGCAGTTCACCATCGCACAGGTCTTTAAATCCTCGGCTGATGAAGGTTACTTCCCAAAAATCTTCTCCCGCGTGACCAAAGCGGATGCGCCGGTGCAGGGCATGCTGGCGATTGTTATCTTCCAGAGCGGATTGTCGCTGATGACCATTAGCCCGTCGCTGAACAGCCAGTTCAACGTGCTGGTCAACCTGGCGGTGGTGACGAACATCATTCCGTATATCCTGTCGATGGCAGCGCTGGTGATCATTCAGAAGGTGGCGAAGGTGGATCCACGCAAAGCGCGTGCGGCCAATATCGTGGCGCTGATTGGGGCAATCTACAGCTTTTATGCGCTCTACTCATCCGGCCAGGAAGCGATGCTCTACGGGGCAATGGTGACCTTTATGGGCTGGACGCTGTACGGTCTGGTGTCACCGCGGTTTGAATTGAAGAACAAACATAGTTAGGTAAAAGCAAAACGGCAACCCAGGGGTTGCCGTTTTTAGTGTTTTCTCCCTCTCCCTGTGGGAGAGGGCCGGGGTGAGGGCATCAGCCCGCACCCATACCGCACTTACGCGTTTTTCAGCACTTCGCTGACAATCTCTACCGCTTCTTTCTCAATCTGCTGACGGTGCTCAGCGCCGAGGAAGCTTTCGCAATAGATTTTATACGCATCTTCCGTACCGGACGGACGCGCGGCGAACCAGCCGTTCTCAGTCATCACTTTCAGACCACCAATGGATGCGCCGTTGCCCGGTGCCGCCGTCAGACGCGCGGTGATCGGATCGCCTGCCAGGGTGCTTGCGCTGACCATCTCCGGAGAGAGTTTGGACAGGGCCGCTTTCTGAGCTGACGTCGCGCTAGCCTGAATACGGTTATAGCTTGGTGCACCAAAGCGTGCCGCCAGGTCGTTGTAGTGTTCCTGCGGGTTCTTACCGGTGACCGCGGTGATCTCCGCCGCCAGCAGGCACATGATGATGCCGTCTTTATCGGTTGACCATGGCGTGCCGTCGAAACGCAGGAAAGATGCGCCCGCGCTCTCTTCACCGCCGAAGCCGAAGCTGCCGTCGTGCAGACCGTCAACGAACCATTTGAAGCCGACCGGCACTTCCACCAGCTTGCGGCCCAGCGCCTCGACCACGCGGTCGATCATCGCGGAGGAAACCAGCGTTTTACCGACGGCCACCTCTTTGCCCCACTGCGGGCGGTGCTGAAACAGATAGTTAATTGCAACAGCCAGATAGTGGTTCGGGTTCATCAGCCCGGCAGGCGTGACGATACCGTGACGGTCATAATCCGGATCATTAGCAAACGCCAGATCGAATTTATCACGCAGCGCCAGCAGGCCCGCCATCGCGCACTCGGAGGAGCAGTCCATACGGATCGCGCCGTCTTTATCCAGGTGCATAAAGCGGAAGGTCTGATCGACGTGATCGTTCACGATGGTCAGATCCAGCTTGTAGTGCTCGGCGATACGTTTCCAGTATTCGATACCGGAGCCGCCCAGCGGATCCACGCCCAGCTTCAGGCCGGCTTTCTGGATGGCCGCCATATCGACGATATCCGCCAGCCCTTCCACGAACGGCTGAACCAGATCCTGCTCTTTCACGTGACCGGACGCCATGGCAGCATCCAGAGAAATACGCTTCACGCCTTTCAGACCGTCAGCCAGCAGCGCGTTCGCACGATCTTCCACCACTTTGGTGACGTTAGTGTCGGCCGGGCCACCGTTAGGCGGGTTGTATTTGATACCACCGTCTTCCGGCGGATTGTGGGATGGCGTGATAACGATACCGTCCGCCAGCGCGCCACCTTTTTTGTTGTGCACCAGGATGGCGTTAGAGACCGCAGGCGTCGGGGTGAAGCCATTGTTCTCCTGAACAATCACATCGACGCCGTTTGCCGCCAGCACTTCCACAACAGAGATGAATGCCGGTTCAGACAGGGCATGGGTATCTTTCCCCACATAGCACGGACCGGTAACGCCGTTTTTAGCGCGCTCTTCCGCAATGGCCTGAGCAATGGCCAGAATGTGCGGTTCGTTAAAGCTGTGGCGCGCCGCGCTGCCGCGGTGACCAGATGTACCAAACTTCACTGCGTGTTCTGCGTTGCCCACGACCGGTTTCAGCACGTAATACTGCGCGGTCAGCTGAGCGACGTTAATCAAATCGCTTTGTTGTGCAGGTTGGCCTGCACGGCTGTGATTTGCCATTACCGGGTCCTTCTGATGCAAGGGTTAAATTGTACCGCAAACCTTTTCAATCAATTCCGCCGGGAACTGCATGGACTGCATGATGTGTTCAATCATGCTGCACTTGCGGCCCGTATTGGTATTGGTGATCACCCAGTACGGGGTGCCAGGAACATGTTTAGGTTTGGTTTGATTGCCATTTTGCAGCAGCGTCTGCTCGTCGCCCGCGAAATAGACGCGAGTACGGCCGTGAAGCGACTCGGTCGCTTCAGCAAACGCTTTGTTATCCAGTGAGTAAAGTGTAGACAGCACCAGCATAAAGCGGTTTACCGCTTTTTTCTGCTCCGCGTATTCATCGGAGAGCAGCAGCTCGCGCATCGCGCGCACTTTATCTTTTGCCGGCGTCACGGCAGGTTTTGCTTGTGCAATAAAGCTCGGCTGAGACACGACATCTTTGGTGACTGGGGTAGCAGGCTGTGAAGCGGCGGAAATTTTAAGCATGCGCCGTAAAATGTCGGACGCGCTCTCCCCGATATGCCGCGTCTGGCTGGCAATATACTGATAGAGTTCGTCATCAACTTCGATTGTTTTCATCTTAATCCAGTGCGATATCTTATCTGAATACAAGTCATTGGGATTATAAGGTCAAATCCCAACAGCGGATAGCGTCAAACCAGGTTGGCAGCAAAAGTCAGATTAAACTGGAACCTTGCAGCCGGGCGGCAGAATGGTCAACATGATACCCTAACCTGACATACGTAAAAAAAGAACTTTGCCATGAAATTGAATACCCGAGCGCAAACTGCACAATCGCCGAACAATAATTCTCCCATCGTACTGGTTCACGGGCTTTTTGGCAGTCTGGATAACCTGGGCGTGCTGGCGCGCGATCTGGTTACCGACCACGATATTTTACAGGTCGATATGCGCAATCATGGTCTTTCCGGGCGTTCCGACGAGATGACCTACGCGGCGATGGCGCAGGATCTGCTGGATACGCTGGATGCCCACGACCTGCAAAAGGTGACCCTCATCGGGCATTCAATGGGTGGCAAAGCGGTGATGGCCCTGACGGCACTGGCCCCGGACCGTATTAGCGGCCTGGTGGTGATTGACGTCGCGCCCGTGGATTATGACGTCCGCCGTCACGACGAGATTTTTGCCGCCATCAATGCGGTCACAGAAGCGGGTGTCGCGACGCGCCAACAGGCGGCTGCCGTCATGCGTGAGCATCTTGATGAAGAAGGCGTCGTGCAGTTCCTGCTGAAGTCGTTTGTTGACGGCCAATGGCGTTTTAACGTGCCGGTACTCTGGGAGCAGTACAATAACATCGTGGGCTGGGAAACCGTCCCGGCCTGGCCACACCCTACCCTCTTTATTCGCGGTGGAAACTCGCCTTACGTTACCGACGCGTACCGCGACACGCTGCTGGCCCAATTCCCGCAGGCTCGCGCCCACGTGATTGCCGGTGCCGGGCACTGGGTGCATGCGGAAAAACCGGATGCTGTACTGCGCGCCATTCGCCGCTATCTCACTGATACTGCAAATTGATTAAAAAGAAAGCGACTGGAAGGCTGCGGGCTTCCAGTCGTTGGCGTGCCGTTTTTGGTGATGTATGATGGCGCGCTTATCGCCCGGGCATTAGCAGGGCGGCGTGTTTCCCCCGAAGTCTCAGAATCATGGCCAAAGAACAAACGGACCGTACGACACTAGATCTGTTCGCGAATGAGCGTCGCCCGGGACGACCCAAGACGAATCCGCTTTCGCGCGATGAACAGCTGCGTATCAATAAACGCAACCAGCTTAAACGCGATAAAAATCGTGGGCTTAAGCGTGTCGAACTGAAGCTTAACGCCGACGCCGTCGACGCGCTGAACGAGCTGGCTGACGCGCGAAATATCAGCCGCAGCGAGCTCATTGAAGAGATGTTGCTCGTCCAGCTTGAGACGTTACGCAGCCAGGCATAAGTCTGAAAATCCCCTTTCTCACCCTTTTCATGTAGCACAGAGTGCAGTCCTGCGCGATAGCTGTTTCCGCAGGGTTGCCAGTTCTGCTATTATTGCCCTTATCCGTGGCCGAATTGCGCCACCATACTATTAAGTTTCAAGAGGTTATTTTACTCATGGCAATCATCGGCATTTTCTTTGGCAGTGATACCGGCAATACCGAAAATATCGCAAAAAACATTCAAAAACAGCTCGGTAAAGACGTTGCTGATGTGCATGACATCGCCAAGAGCAGCAAAGAAGATCTGGAAGGCTATGACATTCTGCTGCTGGGTATCCCAACCTGGTACTACGGTGAAGCCCAGTGCGACTGGGATGATTTCTTCCCGACGCTGGAAGAAGTGGACTTCAACGGTAAGCTGGTCGCCCTGTTTGGCTGTGGCGATCAGGAAGACTACGCCGAATACTTCTGTGACGCGCTGGGCACCATCCGCGATATCATTGAGCCGAACGGCGCGGTTATCGTAGGCCACTGGCCGACCGCCGGTTACCACTTCGAAGCGTCTAAAGGCCTGGCCGATGACGATCATTTCGTAGGCCTGGCCATCGACGAAGACCGTCAGCCAGAACTGACCGCAGAGCGCGTTGAGAAGTGGGTGAAGCAGATCCGCGAAGAACTGCACCTGGATGATATTCTGAACGCCTGATTTTATCGCGGCGCAACTGCGGTTGCGCCCATGCTCCAGGTCAAACCGATTAAATTAATCGCTACAATCTTTTAACTTTTTCGCCCAGACCTGTACAATGTCTCCCTGATAAAACGTGGTTTTCCATTGAGCAAGTTTGTTGGTGATACCACGTTTTTATAAGCATATTTTGCCTGAGACTTGCAGTTTTCATTTAGCCATGGCAGTTCTATAATGAGACGCATTATCCCGGGTGCATTTTCTGTCACTTCCTACAGAAGTGAATCGTTTAGCAACAGGACAGATTCCGCATGACTGACAACAATACCGCATTAAAGAAGGCTGGCCTGAAAGTTACGCTTCCTCGGTTAAAAATCCTTGAAGTGCTTCAGGGTCCAGACAATCACCATGTCAGTGCGGAAGACCTTTATAAACGTCTTATCGACATGGGTGAAGAGATTGGGCTGGCTACCGTCTATCGCGTGCTGAACCAGTTTGATGACGCGGGCATTGTTACCCGTCATAATTTCGAAGGCGGTAAATCCGTTTTCGAACTGACCCAGCAGCAGCACCACGATCACCTGATCTGCCTCGATTGCGGCAAGGTCATTGAATTCAGCGATGATTCCATCGAAGCGCGCCAGCGTGAAATCGCGGCGCGTCATGGCATCCGCCTGACGAACCACAGCCTGTACCTTTACGGTCACTGCGCTGAAGGCGACTGCCGCGAAGACGATCACGCGCACGACGCGAAATAATAAGATTCATACTCTGAGCCAGCCGAAAGGCTGGCTTTTTTTTGCCTAAAAAAGCCCGGTGGCGCTGCGCTTACCGGGCCTACGGGCTATAACACCTTTGTAGGCCCGGTAAGCGCAGCGCCATCGGGCGTAAAGCACTTAATTATTGTTATTGCGTATCTCGTTCCAGATCTTATCGCAACGCTTCGCCACTTCCTGATCGTTACCGGTTTTACGCGCCTGGATGCAGGCCTGGTAATCCATCACGCGGACGTTCTCCTGCGTCGCGAACTGCTCATGCGCTTTCTCTTTCTTCAGCACGTTCAGCACGCTCTGACAGGCTTGAATTTTCTCCGGCGATCCTTCCGCAGTATTTATGCAGGCGCTATACGCCTCCTTCAGACGGGAGTCCTCTTTCGGCGCCTGATTCTGAGCACACGCCGCCAGCCCTGATGCCAGCAACGCGACGATTACGATTTTTTTCATCATGTGCAGTCTCCATGCCGGCGGGACTCAGCCCGCCGGTGCGTTCATCAGAAGATGGTGAATGGGGCAATAACCATGAATTTCACGTCACGCTCATCCTGGAAGATGTTGCCGTAACCGCCCGCATAGCTCGGGATATCGGAGTGGTTGTCATACTGGGTGAAGTGCAGTTTGAACATCGTGCCTTTCGCACGGCCATCCTGCAGGGTATAGATAGCATCAAGGCTGTAGGAAGACTCTTTCAGGCGATAGTTGGGATCGTAGTATGCGTCCGGCGTGGCCATATCGGCAGGTTTTGCGTCCCAGGCGTAAGCGTAAGAAGCGCCCACCGCCCAGCCAGGCAGGTTCCAGTTTTTCAGGTCATACATTGCGCCGAAGAAGACCGCTTTCTCGCCGTCGGCGTTGAAGTCTGAGCGATTATCCCACCAGATATCAAGACGACCGTTGGAGGAGGCGTAGGTCGGGGTCATACGCTGCAGGAAGTAGCCCTGCTGCCCTTCTGCCTTCACCCATGTGCCTTCCAGACGCAAATCAACCTGACCGACCTTGTAGCCGAAGGTTAACGCCTGCAGCCACGCGGTGCCGTCATAAATGTCGTTTACGCCACCGTTGCTGACCTTGTCGCGCGTACCGTAGAATTGGTAGCTGGTGCTCAGCGGGCTACCCGCGACATCAAATTTATAGCTGGCCTTGGCAAAATACTGATCGACATAGCCCTGTGCCTGACCAAATGCCGCTTCCAGCACCAGATCGTTTTTGAAGTCGTACTTCGCGCCCAACGAGTGCAGGTAATCGACTTTGGTTTTTTTATCGTTCTGGTAGAACTTGTCCATCTCGATGTGCCACGGTGCTTTGTACTCGTTGGTCCACATATAGGAGAAGCTCAACGCACCCGCATCACCGTAGTCAAAGTTCGCCCCGGCTTCGGCACCCTGATAGGTACCCGGCATAAAGCTCCAGTGCGGTGCTAACAGAGTCTGGCCAGTTGGCTGAATATAACCACCGCGCGCCCAGACCGGACCGTATTTAAATTTTGCAGCGGCTTTGTAAAGGCTAATGCCGCTTTTATCCCCGGACCAGTCTTCTTTATAGGCTTTGTTGCTGGAGGAGAAGGCAATTTCGTTCGGGTGGGCGCTGTCGCCGTTTTCCGCCATTTCAATCGCGGTAAACGCAGCAATATCCAGACCGAACATATCCGCGGCATAGCCTGACTGGAAGTCCAGGTTGGCATTCCAGGTGGAGTGAGAAAGGTTGGTTTTGTATTTGTCTTCGGTGACGTCTTTACGGTCACGTTCACGCTGCCAGTAATAAATACCGCCCGTGAGGGTAGAATCATCGATGAAGCCCGCCGCTTTCGCCTCTGGTGTCACCACCAGACCCGACATTGCTGTCACACCGGCAATAGCCAGCGCCAGCGCACTACGTTTGCCACTGAACGTACGCATAGATTATTCCTCTTTGACGAATTAAAACGCCTGAAGCGGCGTAAATAAAAAAGACCAAATGGTCAGGGGTAGCTTTAAATACCCTCGAATTAACTACCGTCTTTAGGTTATTTTTCGCGACGCGAATTATCAATGCTTTTTAGCGGACAAAAGTCAGGACTATGACGAAGTGCACATAATTGGTAGCGCTTTGTAACATTTGTGAGGAGGCGAGGAATGGCGGGGAATTATCAGGTATTTCAGTAGCTAGACGTGAGAATTCTTTCCTTTTTTATAACCTTTTTAATTTCCGCAATGATACAAACTTTTTTTTGAAAAATAAGTAGCACCTCATTGACCTGATATTTTTATGACGCCTTTTTAGGCCCTGTCTTAATACCCTGATCGTTAAATAAAAAAACGCCGCATAGTGCGGCGTTTGTCTCTCATTGACCAGACCAGCAATATTATTCGCCGATCTTCGTCCAGGTATCACGCAGACCTACGGTACGGTTGAATACCGGTTTTTCCGCCGTGCTGTAACGGCTGTCCAGGCAGAAGTAACCTTCACGTTCGAACTGGAACGCTTTGCCCGCTTCAGCGGCTTTCAGAGAAGGCTCCGCATAACCCTGCTTGATCACCAGAGATTCCGGGTTGATGGTCGCCAGGAAGTCTTCCGCTGCACCTGGGTTAGGCACGCTGAACAGACGATCGTACAGACGAATTTCTACCGGCAGCGCGTGGGAAGCGCTCACCCAGTGAATCACGCCTTTCACTTTGCGACCATCCGCCGGATCTTTGCTCAGCGTTTCAGCGTCATAAGAACAGAAGATAGTGGTGATATTCCCTTCCGCATCTTTCTCTACGCGCTCGGCTTTGATGACGTAGGCATTACGCAGACGCACTTCTTTACCCAGCACCAGACGCTTGTACTGCTTGTTGGCTTCTTCACGGAAGTCAGCGCGGTCAATCCAGATGTCACCGCTGAACGGTACGTCACGGCTACCCATTTCCGGTTTGTTCGGATGGTTAGGCATGGAGACCAGCTCGCTTTCACCCTGCGGATAGTTTTCGATAACCAGTTTCACCGGGTCGATAACGGCCATCGCGCGCGGGGCGTTTTCGTTAAGATCTTCGCGAATGCAGGATTCAAGGGAGGCCATCTCGATGGTGTTGTCCTGCTTGGTCACGCCGATGCGTTTGCAGAACTCACGAATAGAGGCTGCAGTGTAACCACGACGACGCAGACCAGAGATGGTTGGCATACGTGGGTCATCCCAGCCCTCAACGTGCTTGTCGGTCACCAGCAGGTTCAGCTTACGCTTGGACATCACGGTGTATTCCAGATTCAGACGAGAGAACTCGTACTGGCGCGGATGTACAGGAATGGTGATGTTGTCCAGCACCCAGTCGTACAGACGACGGTTGTCCTGGAACTCCAGCGTACACAGGGAGTGCGTAATGCCTTCCAGCGCATCGCTAATGCAGTGGGTAAAGTCGTACATCGGGTAGATGCACCACTTGTTGCCGGTCTGATGGTGTTCCGCAAACTTAATGCGGTACAGCACCGGATCGCGCATCACGATGAACGGAGACGCCATGTCGATTTTGGCACGCAGGCACGCTTTGCCTTCTTCGAAGCCACCGGCACGCATTTTTTCAAACAGCGCCAGGTTCTCTTCCACGCTGCGATCGCGGAACGGGCTGTTTTTGCCCGGGGCGGTCAGCGTACCGCGATATTCACGGATTTCATCAGCAGACAGTTCGTCAACGTACGCCAGACCCTTGTTGATCAGTTCAACCGCGTAGGCGTACAGCTGATCAAAATAGTCAGAGGAGTAGCAGATATCGCCAGACCAGTTGAAGCCCAGCCATTGCACGTCATTCTTGATGGACTCAACGTATTCGATGTCTTCTTTTACTGGGTTGGTGTCATCGAAACGCAGGTTGCACTGTCCCTGGTAGTCTTGCGCAATGCCAAAGTTCAGGCAGATGGACTTCGCATGCCCGATATGCAGGTAGCCGTTCGGCTCCGGCGGGAAGCGGGTATGAACTGTGGTGTGCTTACCACTGGCCAGATCTTCATCGATGATCTGACGAATAAAGTTACTCGGGCGGGCTTCTGCCTCACTCATCGTGGATTCCTCAAAGCGTAAACAACGTATAACGGCATATGATCTTATAAGCCGGACGTAGTGACAACCCTTAAAACGTCTCTGAAGAAAATAATGGGGGCTTTTGCTGCAAAAAAAAGCGGCGGAGGATATCCCCCGCCGCTTAAGGCATGACTCTACTCAGGAGCGATTACTTGCCTTTAATCTCATACAGCGGCGTTTGACCCGCAACAACCTGACCTTTCGCCTGAATGACCAGGCCACTGAAGTCATCGATGTTGCTGCAAACGACCGGGCTTATCATGGAGCGCGCGTTGGCGTTCAGGAAGTCCAGATCCATTTCCAGAATCGGCTGCCCGGCCACCACTTCAGCGCCCTCTTCCACCAGGCGAGTAAAGCCCTGACCGTTCAGCGCAACGGTATCGATACCCATATGGACAACGATCTCCGCGCCATTTTCGGTTTCGAGGCAGAACGCGTGGTTGGTGTTGAAGATTTTCACAATGGTACCGGCCGCCGGAGACACAACGGTTTTGTCCGTTGGTTTCACCGCCACACCGTCACCAACCGCTTTGCTGGCGAAGGCTTCGTCAGGCACCTGCTCAATCGCAACGACTTCACCGGTTACCGGTGAAACCAGCGCGGCTACCGTTTTGGCGTTCGGTACCGCCTGCGGTTTTGCGGCCGCTGGCGCGGCGGCAGGTGCGGCAGAAGCGTCTGCTGCGGCTACCGGACCAGTGGTTTTCATGGCGTTAGCAATTTTCTCTGCCACGAAACCAACGATAATCTGCACGCTGGTTTTGTTCAGGCGGATAACGCCGGAAGCACCCAGACGTTTGGCCAGCGCTTCGTTCACCAGGGAAGAGTCTTTGACGTTCAGACGCAGACGAGTGATACAGGCGTCGATACCGGTCAGGTTGTCAGAACCGCCGACAGCGGCGATGTACTGACGCGCCAGGCCTGAAACGTCCTGATCCTGAGCACCGCTCACGTTCACATCCTGACCATCCGCTTCGCTACCGGCCACGGCCAGTTCACGACCCGGGGTCATCAGGTTGAATTTGGTGATAGTGAAACGGAACACCATGTAGTAGATCGCGAAGAACACCAGACCTTGCGGGATCAGCATCCACCAGTGGGTCGCCAGCGGGTTACGGGACGACAGCACCATATCCACCAGACCGGCGCTGAAGCCGAAACCGGCAATCCAGTGCATGCTGGCAGCGATGAACACGGAGATACCGGTCAGCACGGCGTGGATCACATACAGAACCGGCGCCACGAACATGAAGGAGAACTCCAGCGGCTCGGTGATACCGGTGAAGAAGGCCGCGAACGCCCCCGCCATCATGATACCCAGCACTTTCGCTTTGTTCTCTGGACGCGCGCAGTGGTAGATAGCCAGCGCAGCACCCGGCAGACCAAACATCATGATCGGGAAGAAGCCCGCCTGGTAACGACCGGTGATACCGACAACCGCTTTACCTGCTTCGAGGGACTGTGCGCCACCCAGGAAGTTAGGGATATCGTTAATACCGGCAACGTCGAACCAGAATACGGAGTTCAGCGCGTGGTGCAGACCGACCGGGATCAGCAGACGGTTGAAGAACGCGTACACGCCCGCACCGACAGAACCCAATTTCTGGATGTGCTCACCGAAGTTCACCAGACCGTCGAAGATCATCGGCCAGACGTACATCATGATGAACGCAACAACGATCATCACAAACGAGGTCAGGATAGGAACCAGGCGGCGACCGCTAAAGAAGGAGAGCGCTTTTGGCAGCTCTACGCTGCTGAAGCGGTTATACAGTTCGGCGGAAATAATACCCACAAGGATACCGACAAACTGGTTGCTGATCTTACCGAACGCCGCCGGAACCTGGTCCGCCGGAATTTTTTGGATCATGGCCACCGCTGCAGGCGAGCAGAGGGTGGTTAACACGAGGAAACCGACAAAACCGGTCAGCGCAGCGGCACCGTCTTTGTCTTTGGACATACCGTAAGCCACACCAATCGCGAACAACACGGACATGTTGTCGATTATGGCAGAACCTGACTTGATAAAGAACGCCGCCAGCGCGCTGGTATTACCCCAGCCGTTGGGGTCGATCCAGTAGCCGACACCCATCAGGATGGCTGCGGCAGGCAGCGTGGCGACCGGCACCATAAGCGCGCGGCCAACCTTTTGTAAATAACCTAGAATACTCACTTTCTTCCCCCTATGAGACCCCGTTTAAGGCATGTTCTCAGCTCTGTTTTTTATTGTGTCACGAACTATAGATACAGTTGATGCTTCACTGGCATTGTGAGTGTGTGAAAAATTAATTCGTATCGCAAATTAAACGCGTACTTTTTGTGATTTTTGTCACCAAATATCGTTATTCACCCTCCCTTATACTGGCTAACAGCGAAAACTTATTTTATCATTCAAAAAATCAAGACGGATTGATCCGGCCTGAAAGTTTCCAGGTTACGCTTAAGTATCAGGTCCCGATAGCCATCCGCCCACTCTTCTACTTAAACTCTTGAGGTGAACAATGAGACTGATTCCCCTGGCAACTGCTGAACAAGTCGGTAAATGGGCCGCTCGCCATATCGTTAACCGTATTAACGCCTTTAAACCGACCGCCGATCGTCCTTTCGTTCTTGGACTTCCGACAGGCGGCACGCCGCTGACCGCCTATAAGGCGCTGGTTGAGATGCATAAAGCAGGCCAGGTTAGCTTCAAACATGTTGTGACCTTCAATATGGATGAATACGTTGGCTTACCGAAAGACCACCCGGAAAGCTACCATAGCTTTATGCACCGTAATTTCTTTGATCACGTTGATATTCCATCTGAAAATATTAACCTGCTGAATGGAAACGCGCCTGATATTGACGCAGAATGCCGTCAGTATGAAGAAAAAATCCGTTCTTACGGTAAGATCCACCTGTTCATGGGTGGTGTAGGTAATGATGGTCATATCGCGTTTAACGAACCGGCGTCATCTCTGGCTTCCCGCACCCGTATTAAAACGCTGACCCATGACACGCGCGTGGCAAACTCCCGCTTCTTTGACGGCGATGTTAACCAGGTTCCAAAATACGCCCTGACCGTAGGCGTAGGCACCCTGCTGGATGCCGAAGAAGTGATGATTCTGGTGCTGGGCGGCGTGAAAGCGCAAGCGCTCCAGGCTGCCGTTGAAGGCAACGTTAACCATATGTGGACCATCAGCTGCCTGCAGCTGCATCCTAAATCCGTCATCGTCTGCGACGAACCGTCCACGATGGAGCTGAAGGTAAAAACGCTGAAATACTTCAACGAGTTAGAAGCTGAGAACATCAAAGGTCTGTAATTGAATAACCGCCTCTTCAACAAGAGGCGGCCGCTTTTTTTAACCGGGGGTCGTTATGTACGCTTTAACCCACGGTCGGATTTATACCGGCCATGAAATTCTGGATGACCATGCGATTGTTATCGCTGATGGCCTGATTGAACGTGTTTGTCCGCTGGCAGAACTGCCGCCGGAGATTGAACAGCGCTCACTCAATGGAGCAGTAATCTCCCCCGGTTTCATCGACGTACAGCTCAACGGCTGCGGCGGTGTGCAATTCAATGACACTGCGGATGCGGTGACGGTCGAAACACTGGAGATCATGCAGAAAGCCAACGAGAAATCGGGCTGCACCAGCTATCTGCCAACGCTCATCACCAGCAGTGATGACCTCATGAAGCAGGGTATCCGCGTGATGCGCGAATACCTGGCCAAACACCCTAACCAGGCGCTGGGTCTGCACCTTGAAGGGCCATGGCTGAATATGGTCAAGAAAGGAACGCATAACCCGAATTACGTGCGTAAACCTGATGCGGAGCTGGTTGACTACATGTGTGCGAACGCCGATGTGATCGTCAAAGTGACGCTGGCGCCTGAAATGACGGGTACGGATGTCATCAGCAAACTGGCTGGTGCCGGAATTATCGTTTCAGCAGGTCACTCAAACGCGACGCTGAAAGAAGCGAAAGCCGGTTTCCGCGCGGGGATTACCTTCGCAACGCACCTTTACAACGCCATGCCGTATATCACAGGCCGTGAACCGGGTCTGGTCGGGGCTATTCTGGATGAGCCAGACGTTTACTGCGGCATTATTGCTGACGGCTTACACGTCGATTACACCAACATTCGCAACGCTAAGCGGCTGAAAGGTGACAAGCTTTGTCTGGTGACGGATGCCACCGCACCGGCAGGTGCAAATATTGAGCAGTTCATTTTTGCCGGTAAAACAATATACTACCGCAATGGACTGTGTGTGGATGAAAACGGTACGCTGAGCGGTTCCTCTTTAACCATGATTGAAGGGGTGCGTAACCTGGTTGAACATTGCGGGATTGCGCTTGATGAAGTCCTGCGTATGGCCACCCTTTATCCGGCGCGCGCAATGGGCGTGGATAAACAGCTCGGCGAAATTGCACCAGGTATGGTTGCAAACCTGACGGCATTCACACACGATTATAAAATTATTAAGACCATCGTTAATGGTAACGAGGTCGTCACTGAGTAAGTAAAAGTATGACACCTGGCGGACAAGCTCAAATCGGTAATGTCGATCTCGTTAAACAACTTAACAGTGCGGCGGTATACCGCCTGATTGACCAGCACGGACCAATCTCGCGAATTCAGATAGCCGAACAGAGCCAGCTTGCTCCCGCCAGCGTGACAAAAATTACCCGCCAGCTCATTGAGCGCGGTCTGATCAAAGAAGTCGATCAGCAGGCCTCCACCGGGGGCCGCCGCGCCATCTCCATTATTACCGAAACCCGCAATTTTCAGGCCATTGGCGTCCGTCTGGGCCGTCATGACACCACGCTCACGCTGTACGATCTGAGCAGTAAAGCGATTGCGGAAGAGCACTACCCTCTTCCGGAGCGCACCCAGGAGACGCTTGAGCATGCGCTGCTGAATACCATTGCGCAGTTTATTGAAAGCTGTCAGCGCAAGATCCGTGAACTCATTGCCATCTCCGTGATTCTGCCAGGACTGGTCGACCCGGAAAGCGGCGTGATCCGCTATATGCCGCATATTCAGGTTGAAAACTGGGGGCTGGTCGACGCGCTGGAAAAGCGTTTTAAGGTGACCTGCTTTGTGGGCCACGACATTCGCTCTCTGGCGCTGGCAGAGCACTACTTTGGTGCGAGCCAGGACTGTGAAGACTCTATTCTGGTGCGCGTTCACCGCGGAACGGGCGCCGGTATTATCTCTAACGGCCGTATTTTTATTGGTCGCAACGGTAACGTCGGCGAGATCGGCCACATTCAGGTTGAACCCCTCGGGGAGCGCTGCCACTGCGGCAACTTCGGCTGCCTTGAAACGATTGCCGCCAACACGGCCATCGAGCAGCGCGTTCGCCATCTCCTTGAACAGGGTTACCAAAGCCGCGTCACGCTGGACGATTGCAAGATAGGCACCATCTGCAAAGCCGCCAATAAAGGCGACGCGCTGGCCTGTGAAGTGATCGAGCAGGTAGGCCGCCATCTGGGGAAAACCATCGCCATCGCCATTAACCTGTTTAACCCCCAGAAAGTGGTGATCGCCGGTGAAATTGTGGAGGCGGAAAAGGTGCTGCTCCCCGCCATTGAAGGCTGTATTAACACCCAGGCGCTGAAAGCATTCCGCCAGAACCTCCCGGTGGTTCGTTCAAAGCTTGACCATCGCTCGGCGATTGGCGCGTTCGCGCTGGTCAAACGCGCCATGCTCAACGGAATTCTGCTGCAGCATTTGCTGGAAAGTTGATCGGACCTTATAGTAACGCCTTCTTTTTTTGATGTCGGACTGTCCATGACCATTAAGAATGTAATTTGTGATATCGACGGCGTGCTGATGCACGACAACGTTGCCGTGCCGGGTGCTGCGGAGTTTCTTCACCGCATCATCGACAAAGGAATGCCTCTGGTTCTGCTCACGAACTACCCTTCCCAAACCGGTCAGGACCTGGCTAACCGCTTTGCCACAGCGGGCGTCGACGTTCCGGACAGCGTGTTTTATACCTCGGCAATGGCCACGGCAGATTTTCTGAAGCGTCAGGAAGGGAAAAAAGCCTACGTGGTGGGTGAAGGTGCGCTTATACACGAGTTGTACAAAGCTGGCTTTACCATCACTGACGTGAACCCGGACTTCGTGATTGTCGGCGAAACGCGCTCCTTTAACTGGGAGATGATGCATAAGGCAGCATACTTTGTCGCCAGCGGCGCGCGCTTTATCGCGACCAACCCGGATACGCACGGCCGTGGTTTTTATCCGGCCTGCGGCGCGCTGTGCGCCGGTATCGAAAAAATCTCAGGTCGTCAGCCGTTTGTAGTCGGTAAACCGAGCCCGTGGATCATTCGTGCCGCGCTCAACAAGATGCAGGCCCACTCTGAAGAAACCGTTATTGTCGGCGACAACCTGCGCACCGATATTCTGGCCGGATTCCAGGCGGGTCTGGAGACGATTCTGGTCCTCTCCGGCGTCTCTCAACTTGATGACATTGATTCGATGCCGTTCCGGCCAAGCTGGATTTACCCCTCCGTCGATGAAATCGACATCATCTGATACCGAACCACGCCTCAGGGCGTGGTTTTTCATTTATGGCCTACAAAAATAAAGTCTCATCTAACAAAAAGCACGTTTCATTGCATAATCATCAATAAAAGAATTTCTGGCGTGCTCTTTTTTCACTATTCCGCAATCACTGTTGCACTATTTCCGTTTTCACCCGTAAAACGCTTGCGCGCCCTGCCCCTTTGCGGCATTTTCATAAGCAAGCAACATTACAAAGCAACAGGGTTAACGGAGAAGGTTATGTGTTCAATTTTTGGCGTACTGGATATTAAAACTGACGCGGGCGAACTGCGTAAAAAGGCACTCGAACTGTCCCGCCTGATGCGCCATCGCGGACCAGACTGGTCAGGCGTTTACGCCAGTGATAAAGCGATTCTGGCTCACGAACGTCTGTCCATTGTTGACGTCAACGCCGGTGCACAGCCGCTGTATAACGAGAAAAAAACGCACGCGCTGGCTGTCAACGGTGAAATCTACAACCACCAGGCGCTGCGCGCCGAATACGGCGACCGCTACGCGTTCCAGACCGGTTCTGACTGTGAAGTGATCCTGGCGCTGTATCAGGAGAAAGGGCCCGAGTTCCTGGACGACCTGCAGGGCATGTTCGCCTTCGCCCTGTACGACAGCGAAAAAGACGCGTACCTGATTGGCCGTGACCACATCGGCATTATCCCGCTGTACATGGGCCACGATGAGCACGGCAACTTCTACGTTGCCTCTGAAATGAAAGCCCTGGTGCCGGTATGCCGCACCATTAAAGAATTCCCGGCGGGCAGCTATTTGTGGAGCAAAGATGGCGAGATCCGCTCCTATTACCAGCGTGACTGGTTCGACTATGATGCGGTAAAAGACAACGTCACGGACAAAGCCGAGCTGCGCCAGGCCCTGGAAGACTCCGTGAAAAGCCACCTGATGTCTGACGTGCCCTACGGCGTGCTGCTCTCCGGCGGTCTGGACTCCTCCGTAATCTCCGCGATCACCAAGAAATTCGCGGCGCGTCGCGTGGAAGATCAGGAGCGCTCAGAAGCCTGGTGGCCACAGCTGCACTCTTTTGCCGTTGGCCTGGAAGGCGCACCTGACCTGAAAGCCGCGCAGGAAGTGGCGAACCACCTCGGCACCGTGCACCACGAGATTCACTTCACCGTGCAGGAAGGTCTGGATGCGATCCGCGATGTGATCTATCACATTGAAACCTATGACGTGACTACCATCCGCGCCTCAACGCCGATGTACCTGATGTCGCGTAAGATCAAAGCGATGGGCATCAAGATGGTGCTCTCCGGTGAAGGTTCTGACGAAGTGTTTGGCGGCTACCTGTACTTCCACAAAGCGCCGAACGCCAAAGAGCTGCACGAAGAGACCGTGCGTAAGCTGCAGGCGCTACACATGTTCGACTGTGCGCGTGCCAACAAAGCGATGTCGGCCTGGGGCGTGGAAGCGCGCGTGCCGTTCCTGGATAAGAAATTCCTCGACGTGGCGATGCGCATCAACCCGCAGGACAAGATGTGCGGCAACGGCAAAATGGAAAAACATATTCTGCGCGAGTGTTTTGAATCCTACCTGCCGGCGAGCGTGGCATGGCGTCAGAAAGAGCAGTTCTCTGATGGCGTAGGTTATAGCTGGATCGACACCCTGAAAGAGGTCGCGGCGAAACAGGTTTCTGACCAACAGCTGGAAACCGCGAGCTTCCGCTTCCCGTACAACACGCCGGGCTCGAAAGAGGCCTATCTGTATCGTGAAATTTTTGAAGAGCTGTTCCCGGTACCGAGTGCCGCGGAGTGCGTACCGGGTGGCCCGTCCGTCGCCTGCTCTTCTGCCAAAGCGATTGAATGGGATGAATCTTTCAAATCCATGAACGATCCGTCAGGACGCGCGGTAGGCGTTCACCAGTCAGCCTACAAATAATCACTCAGATCGCAATCAGGCCCCTCAGGGGCCTGATTTTTTTGCCTCACATTTCACCGTCTAAATCTGATTAATAACCAATAATTGCCGAATATTCGGCCACGCTGTTCGCAACCTAACCAAACAGTCACATTCCGCCTATTTTCGTTGAAAAAGGTGTTGACGCTGCAAGGGTCTATACGCATAATGCGCCCCGCAACGCCGATAAGGTAACGCGAAAAAAGATGGCTACGTAGCTCAGTTGGTTAGAGCACATCACTCATAATGATGGGGTCACAGGTTCGAATCCCGTCGTAGCCACCATCTTTTTTGCGGGAGTGGCGAAATTGGTAGACGCACCAGATTTAGGTTCTGGCGCCGCAAGGTGTGCGAGTTCAAGTCTCGCCTCCCGCACCATTCCCGGGTAAGCGTTGCACGGATGGGGTATCGCCAAGCGGTAA
>NZ_JADBRD010000004.1:57989-158465 GCF_014930495.1 Enterobacter cloacae complex sp. S3
CGCCAAGCGGTAAGGCACCGGATTCTGATTCCGGCATTCCGAGGTTCGAATCCTCGTACCCCAGCCAATTTAAAAAGTCGTTAAGCAGTTTGTTTAACGCAATTGGGGTGTCGCCAAGCGGTAAGGCTCTGGTTTCTGATACCAGCATTCCGGGGTTCGAATCCCTGCACCCCAGCCACTTAAGTAACAAAAAAGCCCGCTCTGCGGGCTTTTTTGTTTTTGTTGTTCAGGATGGTGCGGCCTGATGCCCTCACCCTGCCCCTCTCCCACTGGGAGAGGGGAAAAAGATTAGAGTCCCAGCGCGTATTTCAGCGCCTGACGCTTCAGACCACCGGCACGTTCCGCTGCCATCAATCCAATATTACGCAGAATGCGCACCGGGGCTAAGTCATTGCTGAACCCGGCATAAAACAGATCCATCCCCGACTGCATAATAAAGTTATCCGCCATGCGTCGCGTCTGGTAACGCTTCAGGATCTGATGGCTGGCCCAGTTTTCCGCGTGCCCGCAGGCGCTGCTCAGCACATCCAGTAACGCATCGACATCACGGTACCCCAGATTCACGCCCTGCCCGGCCAGCGGATGAATGGTGTGCGCTGCATCGCCCACCAGCGCCAGCCCTTCACGGGCATACTGCAAAGCATGGCGCCGAGTGAGGGGAAACGCCCCGGCAGCCACCGGCGTAACGTTGCCCAGACGGCTTGGAAAATGCAGGCGAATTTCCCGCTGCAATTGTTCCATTGAAAGCCCCTGCAGCTGGCGAATGCGTGCCGGTTTGTCGTACCAGACCAGCGATGCCCAGTTATCAAACAGCGGTAAAAACGCATGCGGGCCATTCGGCGTAAAGTGCTGCCACGTGCTTTCTCCCGGCGCATTCTCGCACTCGACGGTAATCAGCATGCAGGATTGCTCATACTGCCAGGCATGAACGCCAATTCCCGCCATCTGTCTGACCTGCGAGTTAGCGCCGTCCGCTCCGACGACGAGCTTAACGGCCAGTTCATCGCCGCTGTTGAGCGTCAGCGAATACCCGCTCTCCTGGGGATGCAGAGCCTTAATCGACGCCGGAACGCGCAGCGTCACCTTCGGGTGCGCCTCCAGCGCCTGCCAGAGCGCCTGCTGAAGCACGTTGTTTTCCACCATATAGCCCAGGCGCGGCAGCTTCAGCTCAGCGGCATCAAACGCGACGTGGGCGTTTTCCCACTCCCAGGTTTCAAGACGGCTGTAAGGATGGGCGCGCATCGCCAGCACCGCCTCCCAGACGCCCAGCCCGCGCAGCAGATCGACGGACGCCGCGCTGATCGCGGATATGCGCACATCCGGTTTGCCGGCGGGATCGAAGGCCGGCGGAGCAGCCTGTTCAATTACCGTTACCTCAAATCCCTGCTGCGCCAGCCCCAGCGCCAGCGCGCCGCCGACCATACCGCCGCCGACAACGGCAACTTCGGTGTGTAGGAGTGTCATGGTCAATTTTCCTTATTGGAGAATCCCTTAAGTTTACCGGATTTTTGCGGTCCTGAGACACATAACCTTCATACTGGTCACAACCCCACCAAAGCATTACAATACGCGGCTTGCAATCCTGAGCTGAGCAAGTCGATGACTAAAAAACTCCATATAAAAACCTGGGGCTGTCAGATGAACGAATACGATTCATCCAAGATGGCCGATCTGCTGGATTCAACCCACGGATACCAGCTGACTGAAAATGCGAAAGAAGCGGACGTGCTGCTGCTGAACACCTGTTCGATTCGTGAAAAAGCGCAGGAAAAAGTCTTTCACGTGTTAGGCCGCTGGAAGCTTCTCAAACGAAAAAATCCGGATCTGATCATCGGGGTGGGTGGCTGCGTCGCGTCGCAGGAAGGTAAGCTGATCCGCCAGAGAGCCCCGTATGTGGATATCGTCTTTGGCCCTCAGACCCTGCACCGCCTGCCGGAGATGATCAATCAGGTTCGCGGCAACCGTAGCCCGGTCGTTGACGTCAGCTTCCCGGAAATCGAAAAGTTTGACCGTCTGCCGGAGCCGCGCGCCGATGGCCCGACCGCCTTCGTCTCCATCATGGAAGGCTGCAACAAATATTGCACTTACTGCGTGGTGCCTTACACCCGTGGTGAAGAAGTCAGCCGTCCGGCAGACGATATTCTGTTTGAAATTGCGCAGCTTGCCGCACAGGGCGTTCGCGAAGTGAACCTGCTGGGCCAGAACGTGAACGCCTGGCGCGGGGAAAACTACGACGGCACCACCGGCAGCTTTGCCGAACTGCTGCGTCTGGTGGCCGCGATTGACGGTATCGACCGCATTCGCTTTACCACCAGCCATCCGATGGAGTTTACCGACGACATCATTGACGTGTATCGCGATACGCCAGAGCTGGTGAGCTTCCTGCACCTGCCGATTCAGTGTGGATCTGACCGCGTGTTGAACCTGATGGGCCGCCCGCATACGGTGCTGGAGTACAAGTCCACCATTCGCAAGCTGCGTGAAGCGCGTCCGGATATCCAGATCAGCTCCGACTTTATCGTCGGCTTCCCTGGCGAAACCGCTGATGACTTCGAGCGCACCATGAAGCTCATCGGTGAAGTGAATTTTGACGTCAGCTACAGCTTCATCTTCTCTGCGCGTCCTGGAACACCTGCGGCCGATATGGTTGACGATGTGCCGGAAGAAGAGAAAAAGCAGCGTCTGTATATTCTGCAGGAGCGTATTAACCAGCAGGCCAACGCGTGGAGCCGCCGTATGCTCGGCACCGTTCAGCGCATTCTGGTGGAAGGCACCTCCCGCAAGAGCATTATGGAACTCTCCGGTCGTACCGAAAACAACCGCGTGGTGAACTTTGAAGGCACCCCGGATATGATCGGTAAATTCGTGGACGTCGAGATTGTCGAAGTGCTGACCAACTCGCTGCGCGCGAAGCTGGTACGCACCGAGGACGAAATGGGCCTGCGTATTGCCGAGTCACCGGAATCCGTGATCTCTCGTACCCGTAAAGAAAACGATTCTGGCGTGGGGATTTACCAGCCTTAATCCTCCTGGCCTGCCTTTCCGGCAGGCCTTGTATTTCCTCTCATCGTCCCCAATATCTTCCGCAACGCTTGCGCCTTTATTCTGTGGCGTGAATAATTTCGGTAATGACCGTTTTATTACGTCCTATCGCAATGGGTCAGTTAACCAATTAAAGAGGAACAGTTTGAATATAGATACGCGTGAAATTAGCCTTGAGCCAGCAGACAACGCTCGCCTGCTGAGCCTGTGCGGGCCGTTTGATGACAACATCAAACAACTGGAGCGACGTCTGGGTATCGAAATCAATCGTCGCGATAATCATTTCAAACTTACCGGACGCCCTATCTGCGTCAACGCCGCTGCGGACATTCTGCGTAGCCTGTATGTGGATACATCACCCATGCGCGGCGAAATTCAGGATATCGAACCGGAACAAATTCACCTCGCCATTAAAGAGGCGCGCGTGCTTGAGCAGAGCGCGGAAAGCGTGCCGGACTACGGCAAGGCCATTAACATCAAGACCAAACGTGGCGTTATTAAGCCGCGTACGCCAAACCAGGCGCAGTACATCGCCAATATCCTCGACCACGACATCACCTTCGGGGTGGGGCCGGCGGGGACGGGTAAAACCTATCTGGCCGTTGCCGCTGCGGTAGATGCGCTGGAACGCCAGGAGATCCGTCGTATTCTGCTGACCCGTCCGGCCGTTGAAGCGGGCGAAAAGCTGGGCTTCCTGCCGGGCGATCTGAGCCAGAAGGTCGACCCGTATCTGCGCCCGTTATACGATGCGCTGTTCGAGATGCTCGGCTTTGAGAAGGTTGAGAAGCTCATTGAGCGTAACGTTATCGAAGTTGCCCCGCTCGCCTACATGCGCGGTCGTACGCTGAACGATGCGTTCATCATTCTCGATGAGAGCCAGAACACCACCATCGAACAGATGAAGATGTTCCTGACGCGTATCGGCTTTAACTCGAAAGCGGTCATTACCGGTGACGTCACCCAGATCGACCTGCCGCGCAGCACCAAATCCGGCCTGCGCCACGCCATTGAGGTGCTGGCCGAGGTCGACGAAATCAGCTTTAACTTCTTCCACAGTGAAGACGTGGTACGCCACCCGGTGGTCGCGCGTATCGTTAACGCCTATGAAGCCTGGGAAGAGGCGGATCAGAAGCGTAAGGCCGAACTGGCCGCAGAACGTAAGCGCGAAGCGCAGGAGCAAGAACAGAAATGAGTCAGGTGATCCTCGATTTACAGCTGGCCTGTGAAGACAATTCCGGCATGCCAGATGAGGCACAGTTTCAGAAATGGCTGGATGCCGTTATTCCTCAGTTTCAGGAAGAATCAGAAGTGACGATTCGCCTGGTTGATGAAGCAGAAAGCCATGAGCTTAACCTGACCTATCGCGGGAAAGATAAGCCGACCAACGTGCTCTCATTCCCGTTCGAAGCGCCGCCGGGCATTGAGATGCCGCTGCTGGGCGATCTGATCATCTGCCGTCAGGTGGTTGAACAGGAAGCGAAAGAGCAGCAAAAGCCGCCTGAGGCCCACTGGGCGCATATGGTGGTACACGGCAGCCTGCATCTGCTGGGCTACGATCACATTGAAGATGACGAAGCGGAAGAGATGGAGTCCCTCGAGACAGAGATAATGCTTGCTCTGGGCTATGAGGATCCGTACATTGCCGAGAAAGAATAGTCCGTCACCTGACGGACTCACATGCCGCCACGAAAGGATATCGCGTGGCGGTAAACGTTGAACTAACAAGAGAACCCTTAACAAACGCCATGAGCGACGACAATTCACACAGTAGCGACACGACAACCAGTAAAAAGGGATTTTTCTCCCTCATTCTGAACCAGCTTTTCCACGGCGAACCCAAAAACCGTGATGAACTGCTGGAGCTGATTCGTGATTCCGGGCAGAACGACCTTATCGACGAAGATACGCGCGAAATGCTCGAAGGGGTTATGGACATCGCCGACCAGCGCGTTCGCGATATCATGATCCCCCGCTCGCAGATGATCACCCTGAAACGTAACCAGACCCTGGACGCGTGCCTCGATGTGATCATCGAATCCGCCCACTCGCGTTTCCCGGTCATCAGCGAAGACAAAGATCACATCGAAGGGATTTTGATGGCCAAAGATCTGCTGCCGTTTATGCGCAGCGATGCCGAAGCTTTCAGCATGGAAAAAGTGTTACGCCAGGCCGTGGTTGTGCCGGAAAGTAAACGTGTGGATCGGATGCTGAAAGAGTTTCGCTCTCAGCGTTACCACATGGCGATTGTTATTGATGAGTTTGGTGGCGTTTCCGGTCTGGTCACGATCGAGGATATTCTTGAGCTGATCGTGGGCGAAATCGAAGACGAGTACGACGAAGAAGAAGATATCGACTTCCGGCAGCTTAGCCGCCACACCTGGACCGTACGCGCGCTGGCCTCGATTGAGGACTTTAACGACGCCTTCGGTACCCACTTCAGCGATGAAGAGGTCGATACCATTGGCGGGCTGGTGATGCAGGCCTTTGGCCACCTCCCGGCGCGCGGTGAGACCGTTGACATTGACGGTTACCAGTTCAAAGTGGCAATGGCCGACAGCCGACGTATTATACAGGTTCACGTCAGAACGCCGGACGACTCACCGGTGCCAAAACTGGAAGATTAATGTAAATGGCATTTGCCCCACTGCTTGAACGCCAGCGCATCCGTTTGCTGCTGGCGCTGTTACTCGGAGCCAGCGGTACGCTGGCTTTTTCTCCTTACGATATCTGGCCCGCCGCCATTCTCTCCCTGATGGGGCTTCAGGGCCTGACCCTGAATCGTCGTCCGGTACAGGCTGCGGCTATCGGTTACTTCTGGGGACTGGGGCTGTTTGGCTCAGGCATCAACTGGGTCTATGTCAGCATCGCCCAGTTTGGCGGTATGCCTGGCCCGGTTAACGTCTTCCTGGTGGTATTGCTCGGCGCGTATCTCTCGCTCTATACCGGTCTGTTCGCCGGCATCCTTTCTCGCCTGTGGCCAAAAACCACCTGGCTGCGCGTCGCCATTGCCGCGCCGGTGGTCTGGCAGATAACCGAGTTCCTGCGCGGCTGGGTGCTGACGGGCTTCCCGTGGCTGCAGTTCGGCTACAGCCAGATTGACGGCCCGCTGAAAGGACTGGCGCCGGTAATGGGCGTTGAGGCCATCAACTTCCTGCTGATGGTGGTGAGCGGCCTGCTGGTCCTGGCGCTGGTCCAGCGCTGCTGGAAGCCGCTGGCTGTGGCGCTGGTGCTGTTTGCCCTGCCCTTCCCGCTGCGTTATATCCAGTGGTTCACGCCCGAGCCAGAGCGCACCCTGCAGGTGTCCATGGTGCAGGGGAATATTCCGCAGTCTATGAAGTGGGATGAGAAAGAGCTGCTGAATACGCTGAAGATCTACGCCAACGCCACCGAAGAGGTGATGGGTAAATCCCAGCTGATTATCTGGCCGGAATCTGCGATCCCCGATCTGGAAATTAACCAGCAGCCGTTCCTCAACATGATGAACGACCTGCTGCTGGCGCACGGCAGCACGCTGATCACCGGGATTGTCGATGCGCGTCTGAATCAGCAGAACCGCTACGACACCTACAACAGCATCATTACGCTGGGGAAAGATAGCGAGTACAGCTACCACTCCACTGACCGGTACAACAAGAACCACCTGGTGCCGTTTGGTGAATTTGTCCCGCTGGAGTCGATTCTGCGCCCGCTGGCCCCGTTCTTTGACCTGCCGATGTCCTCTTTCAGCCGCGGCCCGTACGTACAGCCTCAGCTGCACGCGCACGGCCTGGCCCTGACGGCGGCCATCTGCTACGAAATCATTCTCGGCGAGCAGGTACGCGATAACTTCCGCCCGGATACTGACTATCTGCTGACCATCTCCAACGACGCCTGGTTTGGTAAGTCAATCGGCCCGTGGCAGCACTTCCAGATGGCACGTATGCGCTCTCTGGAGCTGGCGCGTCCGCTGCTGCGCAGCACCAACAACGGCATCACGGCTGTGATTGGTCCGCAGGGTGAAATTCAGGCGATGATCCCGCAGTTTACCCGTGAGGTACTGACCACTAAAGTCACGCCAACCACCGGGCTGACGCCATACGCGCGCACCGGCAACTGGCCGCTGTGGATACTGACCGTGCTGTTCGGCTTTGGCGCGGTGCTGATGAGCCTGCGTCAGCGTCGGAAATAACCTTCCCTCCTGTTGCCGGGTGGCGTAGCCGCCACCCGACAATTTTCTCCAGACTCCCATTCTGGCACGCCTATTGCTTTGTTTATTCAGGTAAACGCAGTTTGGCTTAACGTGCAACTTTGTCGCACCAGCGTAGATCATCGGTAGCACCGAAACGGTGCAACGGGAGATATTTGCCTCTGCTTGGTGCGGCGCGCTTCGCAAAAATAAACAATAACGCAGCAAAATCTTTACATTAAGCCAGACTAAATGTTAACAAGCTTGCATAACACTGCACTCGCACTGCGCGAGATATAACAACATCACAATGGGTATCAATGCGTCGCTGGCGCTGATAAAAAAGGAGTTGGGTATGCAATTACGTAAACTGGCCACAGCAATGCTGGTTATGGGAATGTCTGCAGGCGTGGTTCACGCTGAAGATGCGCCTGCAGCAGGCAGCACTCTCGACAAGATTGCCAAAAACGGCGTCATCGTGGTCGGCCACCGTGAATCTTCTGTCCCGTTCTCTTACTACGACAACACGCAAAAAGTCGTGGGCTATTCACAGGATTACTCCAACGCCATCGTTGAAGCTGTGAAGAAAAAGCTGAACAAACCTGACCTGCAGGTGAAGCTGATCCCAATCACTTCACAGAACCGTATTCCACTGCTGCAAAACGGCACCTTTGACTTCGAGTGTGGCTCCACCACCAACAACCTCGAGCGTCAGAAACAGGCTGCCTTCTCTGACACCATCTTTGTCGTGGGCACTCGTCTGCTGACGAAGAAAGGCGGCGAGATCCAAGACTTCGCTGACCTGAAAGGCAAAGCGGTTGTTGTGACCTCCGGTACCACGTCAGAAGTGCTGCTGCACAAGCTGAACGACGAGAAGAAAAT
This sequence comes from Enterobacter cloacae complex sp. S3, assembly GCF_014930495.1. Lineage (NCBI taxonomy): Bacteria > Pseudomonadati > Pseudomonadota > Gammaproteobacteria > Enterobacterales > Enterobacteriaceae > Enterobacter > Enterobacter cloacae complex sp. S3. Next base: position 66,079 of record NZ_JADBRD010000004.1, read on the forward strand.
GGATATGCGCATCATCAGCGCGAAAGACCATGGCGACTCCTTCCGTACCCTGGAAAGCGGTCGTGCCGTCGCGTTTATGATGGATGACGCCCTGCTGGCGGGCGAACGTGCGAAAGCGAAGAAACCAGACAACTGGGATATCGTCGGTACCGCGCAGTCCAAAGAAGCCTACGGCTGTATGCTGCGTAAAGACGATCCGCAGTTCAAAAAGCTGATCGATGACACCATCGCTCAGGTGCAGACCTCCGGCGAAGCGGAAAAATGGTTCGACAAATGGTTCAAGAACCCGATTCCACCAAAAAACCTGAACATGAATTTTGAACTGTCTGACGACATGAAAGCGCTGTTCAAATCTCCAAATGACAAGGCTCTTAACTAATTAGAACAACAGGGGCGGGATCTCCTGCCCTCTCGATTGTCGGGAAGCATGGACAGACTATACGTTGAGTGGTCGTTCCCCACTCAGCGCGAAAAATGAGCTTCTCACCAATCTTCGAGGGTAGCGCTGCTACCCTTTTTTTTCTGGAGTTTATTATGTCAATAGACTGGAACTGGGGCATATTCCTGCAACAAGCCCCGTTCGGCAACACCACCTATCTTGGCTGGCTGTGGAGCGGCTTTCAGGTCACCGTGGCACTATCGATAACGGCGTGGATTATCGCGTTTCTTGTCGGTTCTCTGTTCGGTATTCTGCGCACCGTCCCTAACCGTTTTCTTTCAACGCTTGGCACCCTGTATGTGGAACTGTTCCGTAACGTTCCGCTGATCGTGCAATTCTTTACCTGGTATCTGGTTATCCCGGAACTGCTGCCGGAAAATATTGGCATGTGGTTCAAGTCGGAACTGGATCCGAACGTGCAGTTCTTTGTCTCCTCCATGATGTGTCTGGGGCTGTTTACCGCTGCGCGCGTTTGCGAGCAGGTGCGTGCCGCCATTCAGTCATTGCCGCGCGGACAAAAAAACGCGGGCCTGGCGATGGGCCTGACGCTGCCCCAAACCTACCGCTACGTGCTGCTGCCTAACGCCTACCGGGTTATCGTTCCACCGATGACCTCCGAGATGATGAACCTGGTGAAAAACTCGGCCATCGCCTCGACTATCGGCCTGGTCGACATGGCCGCGCAGGCGGGCAAGCTGCTGGATTATTCCGCTCACGCGTGGGAATCCTTCACCGCGATCACGCTCGCGTATGTTCTGATTAACGCTTTCATCATGCTGGTGATGAACCTGGTTGAACGCAAAATCCGCCTGCCGGGTAATCTGGGGGGCAAATAATGTACGAATTTGACTGGAGTTCTATCGTTCCATCCATGCCTTACCTGCTTGATGGCCTGGTGATTACCTTAAAAATCACCGTTATTGCCATCATCATTGGTATCGTCTGGGGCACCCTGCTGGCCGTCATGCGCCTGTCGAGCTTTAAGCCGCTCGCCTGGTTTGCGACCGCCTACGTTAACGTGTTCCGCTCCATCCCGCTGGTGATGGTGCTGCTGTGGTTTTACCTGATTGTGCCCGGCTTCCTGCAGAACGTGCTGGGGCTGTCGCCGAAAACCGATATCCGTCTGATCTCCGCCATGGTGGCGTTCTCAATGTTCGAGGCCGCTTACTACTCGGAGATTATCCGAGCGGGCATTCAGAGTATCTCCCGCGGGCAATCCAGCGCCGCGCTGGCGCTGGGAATGACGCACTGGCAGTCCATGCAGCTCATTATTCTGCCGCAGGCGTTTCGCGCCATGGTTCCGCTCCTGCTGACCCAGGGCATCGTGCTGTTCCAGGATACCTCGCTGGTCTACGTTCTGAGTCTGGCAGACTTCTTCCGTACCGCGTCAACCATCGGTGAACGTGATGGTACGCAGGTCGAGATGGTGCTCTTTGCGGGTGCGGTCTATTTTGTGATTAGTTTAAGCGCGTCGCTGTTGGTCAGCTGGCTGAAGAAAAGGACGGTATAATGATTTCCCTGAAAAATGTTTCTAAATGGTATGGGCACTTTCAGGTGCTGACCGACTGCTCCACCGAAGTCAAAAAAGGCGACGTGGTGGTGGTATGCGGGCCGTCCGGCTCCGGTAAATCGACGCTGATTAAAACCGTCAACGGACTGGAGCCGGTGCAGCAGGGTGAGATCGTTGTCAACGGCACCAAAGTCAACGATAAGAAAACTAATCTCGCCCAGCTTCGCTCTCACGTTGGCATGGTGTTCCAGCACTTTGAGCTGTTCCCTCACCTCTCCATTATTGAGAACCTGACGCTGGCGCAGGTAAAAGTGCTGAAGCGTGATAAAAAAGCGTCGCGCGAGAAAGGTCTGAAGCTCCTGGAACGCGTTGGGCTTTCGGCGCATGCCGATAAGTTCCCGGCACAGCTTTCTGGCGGCCAACAGCAGCGTGTGGCGATCGCCCGCGCGCTGTGCATGGATCCGGTGGCAATGCTGTTTGATGAGCCAACGTCGGCGCTCGATCCAGAGATGATCAATGAAGTGCTGGACGTAATGGTCGAGCTGGCGCACGAAGGGATGACCATGATGGTGGTGACCCACGAAATGGGCTTTGCCCGTAAAGTGGCCAACCGCGTAATCTTTATGGACGAAGGGAAAATTGTCGAAGACTCACCGAAAGAAGAGTTCTTCGCTAACCCGAAATCCGAACGTGCGAAGGATTTCCTCGCGAAAATCCTGCATTAATCTTCCCGGTGCGCAATCTGCGGATTGCGCACTGCTTCACGCTTTCACTCACTTCCGCTCGTCGGCGTCACATTGCAGCGTTAACCTTGTCACAAAATAACGCTACGTATGGAGAACGCTATGGCACAGCCTATTATTCTCGATTGCGATCCGGGTCATGACGACGCGATCGCGCTCGTCCTCGCTCTTGCCTCCCCTGAACTCGAGGTAAAAGCCGTCACCTCGTCCGCCGGAAACCAGACGCCGGACAAAACCCTGCGCAACGTGCTGCGCATGCTCACGCTGCTTAAACGCACCGACATTCCTGTCGCCGGCGGGGCCGTGAAGCCACTGATGCGCGAGCTGATTATTGCCGACAACGTTCATGGTGAAAGCGGGCTGGACGGTCCGGCACTGCCGGAGCCGGGTTTCACGCCGCAAAACTGTACCGCCGTGGAGCTGATGGCGAAGGTTCTACGTGAGAGTGCAGAACCGGTAACGCTGGTGGCAACCGGACCGCAAACCAACGTTGCGCTGCTGCTGAACAGCCATCCTGAGCTGCATAATAAAATTGCCCGAATTGTGATTATGGGCGGGGCCATGGGGCTGGGGAACTGGACGCCTGCGGCGGAGTTCAACATCTTTGTCGACCCGGAAGCCGCGGAAATCGTCTTCCAGTCCGGCTTACCGATTGTAATGGCGGGACTGGACGTTACCCACCGCGCGCAGATTATGGCGGACGATATTGAGCGATTCCGCTCCGTGGGTAATACGGTCGCGACAACCGTGGCCGAGCTGCTCGACTTCTTTATGGAGTATCACAAAGTAGAGAAATGGGGCTTCCACGGCGCGCCGCTGCACGACCCGTGCACCATTGCCTGGCTACTGAAGCCGGAGATGTTCACCACGGTGGACAGATGGGTTGGTGTTGAGACGCAGGGAAAATACACCCAGGGAATGACGGTGGTGGATTACTACTCGCTGACGGGGAATAAACCGAATACCACGGTGATGGTGGACATCGACCGCGAGGCGTTTGTGGATTTGCTGGCGGAGAGACTTGCTTACTATAGTGCGGCCTGATGCCCTCACCCCAACCCTCTCCCACGGGGAGAGGGGGCAAACACTAAAAACGGCAACGTGGTTGCCGTTTTGCTTTTACCATGTGCAGCCTGATGCCCTCACCCCACCCCTCTCCCACTGGGAGAGGGAGCAGAGAGTTTTGCTTTTATTTATGGCTCAAACGGCCGACGCTGGAACTGATCGTGGCCGCATTTCGGACACAGCGGCAGGACATCCGGCGTATATACCGCAATATGATGGTGGCAATTCTCACACACCAGATTTCCCAAGCCGACCACCTCACCACTGTGATACACGCCGTGATGGTTCAAATCCTGAAAGACCTCGCGCCACTCCAGCTGCGTTTTATCCGTGATGTCGGCCAGCTCTTGCCACAGGCTCTCTTTAATCACCCGCATAAAAACGCTGTCCGTGACCTCCTCCTGGCTCTCCTGGTAGCTGCGCGCGAACTCTTCCAGATCGCGACGCACGGCGCGCGTCACCTCTTCCACTTCGGTTCGCGTTAACTCACCCGTTTGCGTCACGCGGGCACGCGCTTGCTCCACCAGCGCGTCGATATCTCGCTCGCCGTTACGCAGCCGTTCCGTCAGTGTCGCCACCAGTTCGCGGTAAAATTGAGCAACCTTGTTCATCATTTTGCCTCCCGGGTAAGTAACTATTTCTAATAATAGACCTTATTTCATCGCCGCTTTGTCAGGTGAAGCACAGACCCGGTAAATTCCTGCAAAGCGCATTTGTGCGAAAGGCTGTTTTGACGCGGGCGTTTGGGCTATGCTATGCGGATCTGAATTACCACATACATTGGCTACATTTGTAGCTGTATTGAAAACAGGACCACTGGCTGCCATGCAAGAGCAATACCGCCCGGAAGAGATAGAATCAAAAGTCCAGCAACACTGGGACGAGAAGCGCACCTTTGAAGTAACCGAAGACGAGAGCAAAGAGAAGTATTACTGCCTGTCGATGCTTCCCTATCCTTCTGGTCGACTACACATGGGCCATGTGCGTAACTACACCATCGGCGATGTGATTGCACGCTACCAGCGCATGCTGGGTAAAAACGTTCTGCAGCCTATCGGCTGGGATGCGTTCGGTCTGCCTGCGGAAGGCGCGGCGGTCAAAAACAACACCGCACCGGCGCCGTGGACGTACGACAATATCGCGTACATGAAAAACCAGCTCAAGATGCTGGGCTTTGGCTATGACTGGAGCCGCGAGCTGGCAACCTGTACCCCGGAATACTATCGCTGGGAGCAGAAGTTCTTCACCGAGCTGTATAAAAAAGGCCTGGTTTATAAGAAGACCTCTGCCGTTAACTGGTGTCCGAACGACCAGACCGTTCTCGCGAACGAACAGGTTATCGACGGCTGCTGCTGGCGCTGTGACACCAAAGTTGAGCGTAAAGAGATCCCACAGTGGTTTATCAAAATCACCGCTTACGCTGATGAGCTGCTGAACGATCTGGATAACCTCGACCACTGGCCAGATACCGTTAAGACCATGCAGCGCAACTGGATCGGCCGTTCTGAAGGCGTGGAGATTACCTTCAACGTTGAGAACTACGACCAGACCCTGACTGTCTACACCACCCGTCCGGACACCTTCATGGGCGCGACCTACCTGGCCGTGGCCGCAGGTCACCCGCTGGCGCAGAAAGCGGCAGAGAATAACCCGGAGCTGGCCACCTTCATTGACGAGTGCCGCAACACCAAAGTGGCCGAAGCCGACATGGCGACGATGGAGAAAAAAGGCGTCGCGACAGGCTTCTATGCGAAGCATCCGCTGACTGGCGAAGCGATTCCTGTCTGGGCAGCGAACTTCGTGCTGATGGAGTACGGTACAGGCGCGGTAATGGCCGTTCCGGGCCACGATCAGCGCGACTACGAGTTTGCCACCAAATACAGCCTGCCGATTAAAGCCGTTATTCTGGCCGCCGATGGTTCTGAACCCGACCTGTCCGAACAAGCGCTGACCGAAAAAGGCACCCTGTTCAACTCCGGTGAATTCAGCGGCCTGAGCTTCGAAGAGGGCTTCAACGCCATCGCCGATAAGCTGGCCTCTCTGGGCGTAGGCGAGCGTAAAGTTAACTTCCGTCTGCGCGACTGGGGCGTGTCCCGTCAGCGTTACTGGGGCGCGCCAATCCCAATGGTAACGCTGGAAGATGGCACCGTGATGCCAACGCCGGAAGATCAGCTCCCGGTGATCCTGCCGGAAGACGTGGTCATGGACGGTATCACCAGCCCGATCAAAGCCGATCCTGAGTGGGCAAAAACCACCGTCAACGGTCAGCCTGCGCTGCGTGAAACCGACACCTTTGACACCTTTATGGAGTCATCCTGGTACTATGCGCGCTACACCTGCCCGCAGTATCAGGACGGTATGCTCGATTCCGATGCGGCAAACTACTGGCTGCCGGTTGATATCTATATCGGCGGCATCGAACACGCCATCATGCACCTGCTCTACTTCCGCTTCTTCCACAAACTGATGCGCGATGCAGGCATGGTGAACTCTGACGAACCAGCAAAACAGCTGCTGTGTCAGGGCATGGTACTGGCAGATGCGTTCTATTACGTCGGTGCTAACGGCGAGCGTAACTGGGTTTCTCCGGTTGATGCGATCGTCGAGCGCGACGAGAAAGGCCGTATCGTTAAGGCGAAAGACGCCGAAGGTCATGAACTGGTCTATACCGGCATGAGCAAGATGTCTAAGTCGAAAAACAACGGCATCGATCCGCAGGTAATGGTTGAGCGTTACGGTGCGGACACCGTGCGTCTGTTCATGATGTTTGCCTCTCCGGCCGACATGACCCTGGAATGGCAGGAGTCCGGCGTGGAAGGGGCGAACCGCTTCCTGAAACGCGTCTGGAAACTGGTTTACGAACACACTGCACTGGGCGATGCCCCGGCGCTGAACGCCGCCGCACTGACTGAAGATCAGCAGGCGCTGCGTCGCGATGTTCATAAAACGATTGCGAAAGTGACCGATGATATTGGTCGTCGTCAGACCTTCAATACCGCAATTGCGGCTATTATGGAACTGATGAACAAGCTGGCGAAAGCCCCGCAGGACGGTGAGCAGGATCGTGCCTTAATGCGTGAAGCGCTGCTGGCCGTCGTTCGCATGCTGAACCCGTTCACTCCGCACGTCAGCTTTACCCTGTGGCAGGAGCTGAAAGGCGAAGGCGATATTGACAACGCGCCGTGGCCGCAGGCTGACGAAGCCGCGATGGTGGAAAACACGACGCTGGTTGTGGTCCAGGTAAACGGCAAAGTCCGCGGTAAAATTACCGTGGCGGTCGATGCAACCGAAGAACAGGTTCGCGAGCGCGCGGGCCAGGAACCTCTGGTCGCAAAATATCTTGAGGGCGTTACCGTACGTAAAGTGATCTACGTACCGGGTAAACTGCTCAATCTGGTCGTTGGCTAAGCGCGGGAGGAAACGTGCGACAACTGGCAACAATACTCTTATCACTGGCGGTGCTTGTCACCGCTGGCTGTGGCTGGCACCTGCGCAATACCACGGCGGTGCCTGCTGAGATGAAAACGATGATTTTCGACTCATCGGATCCGAATGGTCCACTCAGCCGGGCAGTTCGTAATCAGCTGCGTCTGAACGGCGTTGAGCTTGTTGAGAAACAAACGCTGCGCCAGGATGTACCGTCTCTGCGTATCATCGGAGGAGGTCTGTCGAGAGATACGGCCTCCATCTTCCAGGACGGTCGTACAGCTGAATATCAGATGGTGCTGACGGTCAACGCAGCGGTCCTGATCCCGGGTAAAGACATCTATCCGATCAGCACGAAAGTGTTCCGTTCGTTCTTCGATAACCCGCAGACGGCGTTGGCAAAAGATGCCGAACAGCAGATTATCATCAACGAAATGTACGACAAGGCGGCGGAACAGCTGATCCGTAAACTGCCAGGTATTGCAGCGTCTACCCGACAAGGCTCTGACATTATTGAAAAACCGGTTGCTGGCACGCTTCCTGCTGCTAACTCTCTGGGCAAATGATGATCAGGCTGTATCCTGAACAACTCCGCGCGCAGCTCAAAGAAGGGCTGCGCGCGGCGTATCTGCTTCTTGGAAACGATCCGTTATTGCTTCAGGAAAGTCTGGATGCCGTGCGGCATGAAGCCGCCTCTCAGGGCTTCGATGAACACCACACCGTCCAGCTGGATAACAACACCGACTGGAATGCCCTCTTCTCACTCTGTCAGGCGATGAGCCTTTTTGCGTCGCGCCAGACTATTCAGATCCTGCTGCCGGAGAACGGCCCTAACGCGGCCATCAATGAACAGCTGACCACGCTGGTCAGCCTGCTTCACAGCGATCTGCTGCTGATTGTGCGCGGCAACAAGCTCACCAAAGCGCAGGAAAATGCGGCGTGGTTCACCCAACTCGCAGCCCGCGCGGTACAGGTTACCTGTCAGACGCCTGAACAGGCGCATCTGCCAAAATGGGTGGCAGCGAGAGCGAAGCAGAACAACCTTCAGCTGGATGATGCGGCGAACCAACTGCTCTGCTACTGCTATGAAGGTAACCTGCTGGCCCTGGCGCAGGCGCTGGACAGACTCTCCCTGCTCTGGCCAGATGGCAAGCTGACCTTGCCGCGCGTCGAGCAGGCCGTTAACGACGCGGCACACTTCACGCCGTTCCACTGGGTGGACGCGCTGCTGTCGGCGAAAAGCAAACGCGCCCTGCATATTCTGCAACAGCTGCGTCTCGAAGGGAGCGAACCGGTTATTCTGCTGCGTACGCTGCAGCGCGAATTATTGCTGCTGATTACGCTCAAGCGTCAGTCGGCCCATACGCCGCTGCGTTCGCTGTTTGATAAACACCGCGTGTGGCAAAATCGCCGGGCTTTGATCACCGAAGCCGTCAACCGCCTGAGTCATGAACAGCTTCGTCAGGCTGTGCAGCTTCTGATGCGCGCTGAGCTCACGTTAAAACAAGATTATGGCCAGTCGGTCTGGGCGGAGCTGGAAAGCCTTTCTCTGCTGCTCTGCCACAAGGCGCTGGCAGACGTTTTTATTGATGGATAGCATGCATTCTTTACAGGCCTTATATGGCGGCACCTTCGACCCGGTACATTACGGGCATCTGAAGCCGGTTGAAATTCTGGCGAATCTGATCGGCCTTCAGCGCGTCACCATCATGCCCAACAATGTCCCGCCCCATCGTCCACAGCCCGAGGCGACCAGCGAGCAGCGAAAAGAGATGCTTGCCCTTGCCATCGCAGATAAACCGCTATTCCGACTTGACGAGCGTGAGCTGCGTCGCGACACGCCCTCCTGGACGTCTCAGACGCTTCAGGAGTGGCGCGCCGAACAAGGGCCAGACCAGCCGCTTGCCTTTATCATCGGCCAGGATTCTCTGCTGAATTTCCCTACGTGGCATCAGTATGAAACCATCCTGGAGAACAGCCACCTGCTCGTCTGCCGCCGTCCCGGCTATCCGCTGACCATGCGCGAAGAGCAGTACCAGCAGTGGCTGGAAGACCACCTCACGGATAATGTTGAAGATCTTCACAACCAGCCTGCCGGGAAGATCTATCTGGCGGAAACGCCGTGGTTTGATATCTCTGCAACCCTCATTCGCGAGCGTTTACAGCAGGGTTTAGCGTGTGACGATCTGCTGCCATCTCCGGTGCTGGCCTATATCCATGCGCACGGTTTGTATCAGAAAAGCGCAGATGAATAGCCGGAGAGCATAAAAAGCGGCATATTGTTTATCCCGCCTTGACAGGGTAAGCCATACTGTTATTCTCCGCTGCCAGACTTTCCCGCCGATCATTGCTTTACAGAAATTGTTTTACAAAAATGGCAATGCAATCTCAGGCGGAGGGTGGGATGATACCCGCCTTCAAAAGCCCGGCCGGAGACATTTGTCCCGACGCAGGCGTGAGTTCAGGTATACTGTCTGGCTTCGAATTCAAAGTTTTACAATCTCATTCACCCCAGGGGGAAAACTTGCAGGGTAAAGCACTCCAGGATTTTGTTATTGACAAAATTGATGACCTGAAAGGTCAGGACATCATCGCTATCGACGTTAAGGGTAAATCCAGTATTACCGACTGCATGATCATCTGCACCGGTACATCGACGCGTCATGTTGTTTCAATTGCCGATCACGTGGTTCAGGAATCGCGTGCAGCAGGGCTGTTGCCGCTGGGTGTTGAAGGTGAAGCGACGGCTGACTGGGTGGTAGTCGACCTCGGCGATGTGATTGTCCACGTCATGCAGGACGAGAGCCGTCGCCTGTATGAGCTGGAAAAACTCTGGGGTTAATGCGTGAAGTTGCAGCTGGTCGCCGTCGGCACCAAAATGCCGGACTGGGTACAAACCGGTTTTACTGAATATTTGCGTCGTTTTCCAAAAGACATGCCGTTCGAGCTGGTGGAAATTCCCGCCGGTAAGCGCGGCAAGAACGCTGATATCAAACGTATTCTCGATAAAGAGGGCGAACTGATGCTGGCTGCCGCTGGCAAAAACCGCATCGTCACCCTTGATATTCCAGGTAAACCCTGGGATACGCCGCAGCTGGCGCAAGAACTGGAGCGCTGGAAGCAGGATGGCCGTGACGTCAGTCTGTTGATTGGCGGACCAGAAGGGTTATCCCCTGCCTGCAAAGCAGCGGCTGAACAAAGTTGGTCCCTCTCCGCGCTGACGCTTCCCCACCCGCTCGTTCGGGTACTGGTGGCAGAAAGCCTGTATCGCGCGTGGAGCATTACTACCAACCACCCCTATCACCGCGAGTAATGACTGACCAGGGTAGATTAAGCAGCGGATGAAACTACAGAATTCTTTTCGCGACTATACGGCTGAGTCCGCGCTGTTTGTGCGCCGGGCGCTGGTCGCCTTTACCGGGATTTTGCTGCTTACCGGCGTGCTGATCGCCAACCTCTATAATCTGCAAATTGTCCGCTTTACCGACTACCAGACGCGTTCAAACGAAAACCGCATTAAGCTGGTGCCTATCGCACCCAGCCGCGGCATTATTTACGATCGTAACGGCACCCCGCTGGCGTTGAACCGCACCATCTATCAAATCGAGATGATGCCGGAAAAAGTCGATAATGTTCAGGATACGCTGGAAGCGCTGAAAAGCGTTGTCGACCTTAACGATGACGATATCGCGGCGTTTAAAAAAGAGCGCGCCCGCTCTCACCGCTTCACCTCGATTCCGGTTAAAACCAATTTGACGGAAGTCCAGGTGGCCCGCTTTGCGGTGAATCAGTACCGTTTCCCCGGCGTGGAAGTGAAGGGATATAAGCGTCGCTACTATCCCTACGGCTCCGCGCTGACGCATGTGATTGGCTACGTTTCCAAGATTAATGACAAAGACGTCGACCGCCTTGATAAAGATGGCAAGCTGGCCAACTACGCTGCTACGCACGATATCGGTAAGCTGGGGATCGAACGTTACTACGAAGACGTTCTGCACGGGCAAACCGGCTATGAAGAGGTTGAGGTTAACAACCGTGGACGCGTGATCCGTCAGCTAAAAGAAGTGCCGCCTCAGGCGGGGCATGACGTCTATCTGACGCTCGACCTCAAACTTCAGCAGTATATCGAAACCCTGCTGGCGGGTAGCCGTGCAGCCGTTGTGGTCACCGATCCTCGTACCGGCGGTATCCTGGCAATGGTCTCCATGCCTAGCTATGACCCGAACCTCTTTGTTGATGGGATTTCGAGTAAAGACTATTCCGGTCTGCTGAATGACCCGAACACGCCGCTGGTCAACCGCGCGACGCAAGGGGTTTACCCGCCGGCATCCACGGTTAAACCGTACGTGGCGGTCTCTGCGCTGAGTGCCGGCGTCATCAACCGTAATACCAGCCTGTTTGACCCGGGCTGGTGGCAGCTGCCGGGTTCAGATAAGCGCTATCGTGACTGGAAAAAATGGGGCCACGGTCATCTCAACGTCACCAAATCGCTGGAAGAATCTGCGGATACCTTCTTCTATCAGGTGGCGTATGACATGGGTATCGACCGCCTGTCAGAGTGGATGAGCAAATTCGGCTACGGGCATTACACCGGCGTGGACCTTTCAGAAGAACGTTCTGGCAACATGCCAACGCGTGAATGGAAGCTGAAGCGCTTTAAAAAACCGTGGTATCAGGGTGACACCATTCCGGTAGGTATCGGTCAGGGCTACTGGACGGCAACGCCGCTTCAGATGAACAAGGCCATGATGATCCTCATCAATGACGGCGTGGTAAAAGTGCCGCATCTGCTACAGAGTACGGTTGAAGACGGCAAAAAAGTGCCGTGGAATCAGCCGCACGAGGCCCCGGTGGGTGACATCCATTCCGGCTTCTGGGAAATTGCGAAAGACGGTATGTACGGCGTGGCAAACCGCCCGAACGGTACCGCGCATAAGTACTTCACCGGTACGCCGTACAAAGTGGCCGCGAAATCCGGTACTGCGCAGGTGTTTGGTCTGAAAGCCAACGAAACCTATAACGCGCACCGCATTGCTGAACGTCTGCGTGACCATAAGCTGATGACGGCGTTTGCCCCTTATGATAACCCGCAGGTCGCGGTGGCGATGATTCTGGAGAACGGCGGTGCCGGGCCAGCAGTAGGGACCATCATGCGCCAGATCCTTGACCACATTATGCTGGGTGATAACAACACCGAACTGCCGGCTGAAAACCCGGCCGCCGCTGCGGCGGAGGACCAATAATCATGACGGATAATCCAAATAAAAAATCGCTGTGGGATAAAATCCACATCGACCCAGCCATGCTGCTGATCCTGCTGGCTCTGCTGGTATACAGCGCCCTGGTTATCTGGAGCGCCAGCGGCCAGGACATCGGCATGATGGAGCGCAAAATCGGCCAGATCGCCATGGGTCTGATCATCATGGTGGTGATGGCGCAAATCCCGCCGCGCGTCTACGAAGGCTGGGCGCCCTACCTCTACATCTTCTGTATTATTTTGCTGGTTGCGGTAGATGCGTTTGGCGCCATTTCAAAAGGGGCGCAGCGCTGGCTGGATCTGGGCGTTGTCCGCTTCCAGCCCTCGGAAATTGCCAAAATCGCCGTTCCATTGATGGTGGCACGCTTTATCAACCGCGACGTCTGTCCGCCGTCGCTGAAAAACACCGCCATCGCGCTGGTGCTGATTTTCCTGCCGACGCTGCTGGTTGCGGCGCAGCCTGACCTTGGCACCTCAATTCTTATCGCCCTTTCCGGCCTGTTTGTCCTTTTCCTGTCGGGACTGAGCTGGCGCCTGATTGGCATCGCGGTGGTGCTGATTGCAGCGTTCATTCCTATCCTCTGGTTCTTCCTGATGCATGATTACCAGCGCCAGCGCGTCATGATGCTGCTCGATCCGGAAACCGATCCGCTGGGCGCGGGCTATCATATTATTCAGTCCAAGATTGCGATTGGCTCCGGCGGCCTGCGCGGTAAAGGCTGGCTGCACGGCACGCAGTCGCAGCTGGAATTTTTACCGGAACGCCACACCGACTTTATCTTTGCCGTACTGGCGGAAGAGCTGGGGCTGGTTGGTATCTTAATATTGCTGGCGCTGTACGTACTGCTGATCATGCGGGGATTGTGGATTGCAGCACGCGCACAAACCACTTTTGGTCGCGTCATGGCCGGCGGGTTGATGCTGATTTTATTCGTTTATGTCTTCGTAAATATTGGTATGGTGAGTGGTATTCTGCCGGTGGTAGGCGTACCGCTGCCGCTGGTGAGTTACGGAGGCTCGGCACTGATCGTGTTGATGGCCGGGTTTGGTATCGTGATGTCGATCCATACCCACAGAAAAATGTTGTCAAAAAGCGTATAAAAATAAGGGGATCGGAATGCGTAAGCAGTGGCTGGGGATCTGCATCGCGGCAAGTTTACTTGCGGCCTGCACAAGTGATGATGGTCAGCAACAGGCAACCGTCGCGCCGCCGCAGCCTGCGGTGTGTAATGGCCCGATCGTTGAAATTAGCGGTGCCGATCCCGTTTATGAACCGCTGAATGCCAGTGCCAATCAGGATTACCAGCGCGACGGCAAAAGCTATAAAATTGTTCAGGATCCTTCCCGTTTCAGTCAGGCGGGCTTTGCCGCCATTTATGATGCCGAGCCAGGCAGTAACCTGACGGCTTCCGGGGAAGTGTTCGACCCAATGCAGCTGACGGCAGCACACCCGACGCTGCCGATCCCGAGCTACGCCCGTATCACCAACCTGGCGAATGGCCGTATGATCGTCGTGCGGATCAACGACCGTGGTCCTTACGGAAATGACCGGGTGATTTCCCTGTCGCGCGCGTCTGCCGATCGCCTGAACACCTCGAACAACACCAAAGTCCGTATTGACCCGATTATCGTCGCACAGGATGGTTCGCTCTCCGGGCCGGGTACCGCGTGTACGACGGTGGCAAAACAGACCTATGCCCTTCCTGATCGCCCAAATCTTGACGGCGGAATGGGAAGCGTCTCGTCTCCGGCAGAGCCTGCTCAGCCGGGGGGAGAAATACGCCCGATCAGCAATGACACGCTGCAAAGCGAGGATTCTACCGGCGCGCCGGTAAAGAGTAGTGGCTTTCTTGGCGCACCGACGACCTTAGCCTCGGGCGTGCTGGAAGGCAGTGAGCCGACTCCAGCCCCTGCTCCCGTTGCGGCACCAGTAACCCAGCCGGCTCCCGTAACGGCGCCTGCAGCCACGCAAAGTGCGGTGGTAGCGGCTCCAGCAGCGGCAAGCGGCAGCTATGTGGTTCAGGTAGGCGCAGTGAGCGATCAGGCCCGGGCCAGGCAGTATCAACAGCGTCTGAGCCAGCAGTTTGGCGTACCGGGACGCGTTGAGCAGAACGGCGCGGTCTGGCGCATTCAGATGGGACCGTTTGCCAGCAAATCGCAGGCCGCGTCCCTGCAGCAGCGTCTGCAGAATGAAGCTCAACTTCAGTCATTTATCGCTGTTGCGAAATAATTAACCGGCGGTATCCGAATTGTCAGTTAGTGTAAAACACATTCACAAACTCATGCTTAAAGTCGGATGCCTGCCTGAATAGCATTTGCTATAGTAAGGCACTTTTTTTAATTCCATCACGGATGTCGTAGTTCTGACCATGAAGACCACTTTTTCTGCTCGTTTTGTGCAGCGCATGGCGCTGACCACGGCCCTTTGCGCTGCTGCGCTCTCTGCAGCTCACGCCGATGACCTGAATATCAAGACCATGATCCCTGGCGTTCCGCAAATCGACGCGGAATCCTACATCCTGATCGATTACAACTCTGGCAAAGTGCTGGCAGAACAGAATGCCGATGCCCGCCGTGACCCGGCCAGTCTGACCAAAATGATGACCAGCTACGTTATCGGCCAGGCGATGAAAGCAGGTAAATTCAAAGAATCGGATCTGGTCACCATCGGTAACGATGCGTGGGCAACCGGGAACCCTGTTTTCAAAGGTTCCTCTCTGATGTTCCTGAAGCCGGGTATGCAGGTTCCTGTTTCCCAGCTGATTCGCGGTATCAACCTGCAGTCTGGTAACGATGCCTGCGTGGCGATGGCCGACTTCGCCGCCGGTAGCCAGGATGCCTTCGTGGGCCTGATGAACAGCTACGTTAACGCACTGGGTCTGAAAAACAGCCATTTCCAGACCGTACACGGCCTGGATGCAGACGGTCAGTACAGCTCTGCACGTGACATGGCCCTGATTGGCCAGGCGCTGATCCGCGATGTACCGAATGAATACTCTATCTATAAAGAGAAAGAGTTCACCTTCAACGGTATTCGTCAGACCAACCGTAACGGCCTGCTGTGGGATAACAGCCTGAACGTTGACGGCATCAAAACAGGCCACACCGACAAAGCGGGCTACAACCTGGTGGCCTCTGCCACTGAAGGTCAGATGCGTCTGATCTCTGCCGTGATGGGCGGCCGTACCTTTAAAGGTCGTGAAACAGAAAGCAAGAAACTGCTGACCTGGGGCTTCCGCTTCTTCGAAACCGTGAACCCACTGAAAGCAGGCAAAGAGTTTGCGTCTGAACCCGTCTGGTTCGGCGACAATGACCGTGCTTCACTCGGCGTTGATAAAGATCTCTATCTGACCATTCCACGCGGTCGCATGAAGGATCTGAAAGCCAGCTACGTGCTGAACAGCACCGAGCTGCATGCCCCGCTGCAGAAAAACCAGGTTGTGGGTACGATCAACTTCCAGCTGGATGGAAAAACGATCGATCAGCGTCCGCTGGTTGTTCTGCAAGAAATTCCTGAAGGCAATTTCTTCGGCAAAATCATTGATTACATTAAATTGATGTTCCACCACTGGTTTGGTTAAAAATTGAACACTTGAAAGTGTGATTTTGATCCCCATATACTAAGTATCCTGATAACTCCCACCTGACGTGGGAGTTATTATTTTTTGACGTTACGCCGGAGCTGACATGAAAACCAAACTTAACGAACTGCTTGAATTCCCAACCTCATTTACCTACAAAGTAATGGGTCTGGCGAAACCTGAGCTGGTTGATCAGGTGGTTGAAGTGGTACAGCGCCATGCGCCGGGTGACTACTCTCCGTCAGTAAAACCAAGCAGCAAGGGCAACTACCACTCGGTTTCTATTACCATCACTGCGACACATATTGAGCAGGTGGAAACGCTGTACGAAGAGCTCGGCAATATCGAAATTGTTCGTATGGTGCTGTAGTCCCTTTGCGGTTACCCGGTTTGCCGGGTAACCCCTCTCCCCCGCTGTGATATACTCCTCCACACCTTTTGTCCCTCGTCTTCGGAGACGCAGTTTTGTATCAGGATAAAATTCTGGTCCGTCACCTCGGGCTGCAACCTTATGAGCCTGTCTCCCAGGCTATGCATGACTTCACCGATTCACGCGATGACAGCACCCCAGATGAGATCTGGCTGGTCGAACACCTGCCGGTATTTACGCAAGGCCAGGCGGGTAAAGCAGAGCATTTGTTAATGACGGGAGATATCCCGGTTATTCAGAGCGATCGCGGCGGTCAGGTCACTTATCATGGGCCCGGTCAGCAGGTGATGTACGTCCTGCTCAATCTGAAGCGCAGAAAGCTGGGCGTGCGTGAACTGGTTACCTTACTGGAACAAACTGTCGTCAACACGCTGGCGGAATATGGTATTGACGCACATCCACGCGCCGATGCGCCGGGAGTCTACGTTGGGGAAATGAAGATCTGCTCACTGGGGCTGCGTATTCGTAAAGGTTGCTCATTCCATGGCCTGGCCTTGAATATTAATATGGACCTTGCGCCTTTCCAGCGCATTAACCCCTGCGGCTACGCCGGCATGGAAATGACGCAAATGCGTCAGTGGGTTGAAACCGCTACGCCAGAACATATTCGTCCCGTGCTTTTAAAGCAGATGTTAGCGCTACTTAACAATCCCCCATACGAATATATCCCTGCTTAATACATCATACAACATGGCTCGATAATTTGGCGGGCCACTGTTTATTTACAGCTTTTGCACTTTACAATAATCCACAGATTCTATATTTTCGAAGCGCCCGAATATTACCGTCACATATTATTTAGCCTCCAGCAAGCATGGCAAACACGGCATAAGTAAGGTGAGCAATTATCACACAACCGTTTGCCCTTGATAAACAAGTGAAACAAAACCAACACTTTACGAATCTCTACAAGCATAATAAATAAATTCAACTATCATTCATATTGTGAATGTATACGGAGTGAAAGCGTGGAGTATAATAATTTACCAGCCAAACGACTGAATGAACCCGGTGGCGAAGACAAGCCGCAAATTTTTCGGACTTTACGTAATATTGATCTCAATTTACTGACTATTTTTGAGGCGGTATATGTCCATAAGGGTATCG
This sequence comes from Enterobacter cloacae complex sp. S3, assembly GCF_014930495.1. Lineage (NCBI taxonomy): Bacteria > Pseudomonadati > Pseudomonadota > Gammaproteobacteria > Enterobacterales > Enterobacteriaceae > Enterobacter > Enterobacter cloacae complex sp. S3. The sequence goes on from NZ_JADBRD010000004.1 coordinate 83,637, forward strand.
TTAACGCTGCGAAAATTCTTAATCTCACGCCATCAGCAATAAGCCAGTCAATCCAAAAGCTACGCGCTATATTTCCCGACCCGTTATTTATCCGTAAGGGCCAGGGGGTAACGCCGACGGCTTATGCCACGCATCTCCACGAGTACATCAGCCAGGGGCTAGAGTCGATTCTGGGCGCACTGGATTTAACCGGGAGCTATGATAAGCAGCGAACCATCACCATCGGCTGTTCCCCTTCTGTCGGGGTGCTGGTGATGCCGGCGATCTTCCAGGCCGTAAAAGAGCATGCTCCGCAGCTCCTGCTTCGCAATGTGCCTCTCAATGAACCTGACATTCAGCTTGCCCAGTTCCAGACGGACCTGATTATTGAAAGCGGCAGCTTCAGTGCCAGAGCGCTGGGGCAAAATGTGCTTTATGCGGATAACCTGGTACTGGTTTGCCGCCAGCAGCATCCTGCTCTTAGCGAGCCGTTAACCATCGAAAACCTGCGCAACTACGATCACTCGTCTTTCATGACCGAAGGGCAATCTAATCATGCACTTCGTCAGCGTATTGATGAAATTTTCCCGGAACGTCAGATCAGCTTCAGCAGTTACAATATGTTTACCACCGCATCCCTGATCGGCAGCAGCGATATGCTGTGCGTTATGCCATCACGCCTGTACAGCCTGCTACAAAAATGCTGGCCGCTGGAAAGCATCCCGCTCAGCCAGCTTAATGCGGAATCTATCGAGATTTCACTGCATTACAACAAGCTGAGTTTGCGCGATCCGGTCCTGGAAAACGTCATCCGCATCATCCGTCAGGCCTTCTGACAGGTTTAGCCAGCACAAGCCCCTGCAACCCGCAGGGCAAAAGGCACAAAACAACAACTATTTTACAAATTGGCGATCTGGCAGGCTGCTTTAACGACCGTTTCAATGATATACTGCCTGTCGTTCGTTCAAAAATAGTTGATAAATACAACATTCCCTTGAATTGAAACGCTTTCCTTCGATATTCGCAACTGGAACACGCACGCTATGAGTAAACCCATTGTGATGGAACGCGGTGTTAAATACCGCGATGCCGATAAAATGGCCCTTATCCCGGTTAAAAACGTGGCTACAGAGCGCGAGGCGCTGTTAAGAAAACCGGAATGGATGAAAATCAAACTTCCGGCCGACTCTTCGCGTATCCAGGGGATCAAAGCGGCGATGCGCAAGAATGGTCTTCACTCCGTGTGTGAAGAAGCCTCTTGTCCGAACCTTGCTGAATGTTTCAATCACGGTACCGCGACGTTTATGATTCTGGGTGCTATCTGTACCCGCCGCTGCCCGTTCTGCGATGTTGCTCATGGCCGTCCAGTCGCGCCTGATGCTAACGAACCCCAGAAACTAGCGCAGACCATCGCTGACATGGCGCTGCGTTATGTGGTTATCACATCCGTTGACCGTGACGACCTGCGTGATGGTGGTGCTCAGCACTTCGCCGACTGTATTACGGCCATTCGCGAGAAAAGCCCTAACATCAAAATCGAGACGCTGGTGCCTGACTTCCGCGGCCGTATGGACCGCGCGCTGGATATCCTGACCGCGACGCCGCCAGATGTGTTTAACCACAACCTGGAGAACGTGCCGCGTCTTTACCGTCAGGTCCGTCCGGGCGCTGACTATAACTGGTCCCTGAAACTGCTGGAGCGTTTCAAAGAAGCGCATCCGCATATTCCGACCAAGTCTGGTCTGATGGTGGGTCTGGGTGAAACCAATGATGAAATCATCGAGGTGATGCGCGATCTTCGCCGCCACGGTGTGACCATGCTGACCCTGGGACAGTATCTGCAGCCAAGCCGTCACCACCTGCCGGTGCAGCGCTACGTGAGCCCGGACGAGTTCGATGAAATGAAAGCCGAAGCGATGGCGATGGGCTTCACCCACGCTGCCTGCGGCCCATTCGTTCGCTCCTCATACCATGCCGATATGCAGGCTAAAGGCGAAGAAGTTAAATAATGCTGTAATATTCATTTACAGTAATACAAAAAAACCGGCCTCATGAGCCGGTTTTTTTTCGCAAGCCCTCAGGCGTTGCTGTCACTCTTTGTGAGAAAGCTTGTCTGCCGGGACGTTATCCTCGGCGCTTTTCTTCACCGCTGCATCATCATCGTTCATCGCTTTCTTAAAGCCTTTGATGGCAGCCCCCAGGTCACCACCCAGCGTGCGTAACTTCTTGGTACCAAACAGCAGGACGACCAGTGCGGCAACCACCAGCAGTTTGGTAATACTAATCTCACCCATAGATACCTTCTTTACTTAAAACAGGCTGCATTCAGCGCCAAAACCTGACTGTATTAACGGTCATTTTGCGCGTGCACACAATAGCAATCTGTAACAAGGTGAATCAAGCATTGTTGAAAAAAACATCACAATAATTGCGGTGGCGCAAACCGACGATTGCGAAGAACGGGTAATTGCTGACGCGCAAGCGCAATTCTCTCTAAGTTTATCTCCGCCACCAGCACATGCGGGGCTTCAGCGGCGGCGGCGATCGTCACCCCCAGCGGATCAACCACCCTGCTTTGCCCGATGTTTTTCGTGCCACATTCCCCTGCGGCAACGACATAGCAGGTTGTATCCAGCGCGCGTGCCGCAAGCAGCGTTGCCCAGTGATGCTCTTTTAACGGCCCTTTGACCCACGCGGCAGGCAGTACCAGCACGTCAGCCCCCTGCAGCGCCAGATGGAGCGCCAGCTCGGGAAAACGCAGGTCATAGCAGGTCATCAGTCCGATCTTAAATCCGTCAATCTCCAGCAGCGGAGGGATATTGTCTCCGGGGTCAACGCGTCGCGACTCCTGGATGCTGAACGCATCATAGAGGTGAAGCTTGGCGTAATGTGCCACGATGGCCCCGTCACGAATCGCCACGAGCGTATTCACCGCGCGACCCGGCGTGGAGGGAACATGGATCGTTAAGATCGTCGTCATCGTATTGCCTGCGCTTTGGCCGAGCAATTGCTGTAAGAATTCGCCATCCAGCGGCTGCGCGGACTTCACGGATAAATCCGGATCGTTATCATCCCTGGCCAGCAGCGCCTCGGGGAGAACCAGCAGCGATGCGCCTTTCTGCCGGGCCTGCATCATCAGTTCGACGCACGTGAGCGCATTTTCACGCCAGTCAGGCGTGACCACAAATTGCCCTACCGCTACATACATATTTGTCCCCTCATCATAAACGGCGTTAAACTCGCTTCTCTTACACATCAAATAGCAGGTATTTAGCGTGTTACAACTTCTTTTAGCCGTTTTTATTGGTGGGGGAACGGGTAGCGTTGCGCGATGGTTTCTGAGTATGCGGTTTAACCCCCTGCATCAGGCGATTCCTATGGGGACACTTGCCGCAAACCTGATTGGTGCCTTTATCATTGGTATGGGGCTGGCTTGGTTTAACCGAATGACGCACATCGACCCAATGTGGAAGGTGTTGATTACCACCGGATTCTGCGGCGGTTTGACCACCTTCTCAACCTTTTCTGCGGAGACGGTTTTTCTCTTTCAGGAAGGCCGTATCGGCTGGGCGCTGATGAATGTGGCGATCAATATGCTCGGCTCCTTTGCGATGACGGGGATCGCATTTTGGCTATTTTCTTCCGCAAGCGCGCATTAACAGCCGAACCGTTAATGTTGGCTTAATTTTTCTCTGTCACTCTGAATGTAATACTGAACGAGGGTGACAGAATGAAACAGAGTCTGATGAGCGCAGGAATGGTGTTGTTGAGCGTGCTGATCGTTGCCAGCTTCCTGAAAATGTATCTGCTTGGCTGATTCAAAACGAAAAAAACCCGCTCAGTGAGCGGGTTTTGAAATTCTTGCTGACGCGTCTGAATTACAGAGCGATTACGTTAGCAGCAGAAGGGCCTTTGGCACCGTTAGTGATTTCGAACTCTACACGCTGACCTTCAGCCAGAGTTTTGAAACCATTAGACTGGATTGCAGAGAAGTGTACGAACACGTCTTTGCTGCCATCTTCAGGAGTAATGAAACCGAATCCTTTGGACTCATTAAACCACTTAACGTTACCTTTAATCTTAGACATCAAAATTACCTTTACATTAAAAAACGACACAAATGCTGTGTCGGTTATCAGTACATCAATTGTGGGACCTTTTGTCCAGCGGATCTTTGATAAAAAGTGACTAAAGTCGCGTTAATTTTCACTGACAGATTTTTATCGCTTATGAATCAACGCCTGCGCGTTTTTTCACCAGCATGTAACGTTTTGTCAGTTAAAACTGAAAACGCATCCAGGCGAAGTAAACGTTACCGTTGTTGTACGTACCCGGAATGTAGGTCATCTGGAACGTTGCGGGGCCATAGCCGATAGAGGCCAAAGGCAGCAGTACCGGGATTGGAATGTATTTCCAGTTGTCACGTGCAGTAACCCCGGCGGTATAGCCCAAACCGACGTGGAAGTTCTCGTCCGCTAGCGGGCGCCAGGTTTTTTCCCAACCATACCCCCCAATCGGCTCCCATTTATTAAACGAGTCTTTGAAGGCCATCAAATAGATGCCATGCCAGTTTCCCTTTTCATCCCAGCGCGACTGGCCAAAACCCGCGCCCCACGGACGCTCGTTGTATTTATCGGTTTTCTCTTTGTCATAAGCAAAACGCGCATGCCACGTTATTGCCGGGACATAGAGATCATAATGTTCAGGTGCCGTCCATGTCTGGGAAACATTATCCGTAAAGGTTGAGAACCAGCCTTTATCCGTCGCGTTGCCTTCTGCCTGTGCAACAGAACAAAACGTTAACTGCCCAAAAATAAACAACAAAATAGAGAAAAATGTATTACGTACAATCACAATGCAATTACCATTCTTAGTATTCGAGGCAAAGTTTACCATAAAGTAGTTGAATCAAAGCTTAACGACATCGGCGTTATTCCTAATTATTCAGCTTCTTTTCGGGAATATTCTTAAGGAAAGGCGGCAATGCGTTCAAAATAAACCCACAAGGGGTGTGACTTTACCCATTTAATGTTCTGAATCAGTGACATGTAAAACCACACAAAACATTAACAATTTGTTATCATTATTAGGACATATTGCGCTATTTCTGACGGTCAAGGCCCTCATGACATAAATGTATGGGCCATGGCAAAAAGACGGTTGTTCTGTTCTTTAGTCGTCTGTTTATTGATTTTAATCAGCAAGAACAGGCCAATTATTCGGCACATTTTCATCCTTCTTTTTTTTGATTTTTTGTGCTCCATTGCAGCAGAGATACAGGGGAAATCATGCTTACGTTATTCGAACTCCTTATTGGAGTCGTCGTCATTGTCGGCGTCGCACGCTACATCATTAAAGGCTACTCGGCCACGGGCGTATTATTTGTCGGCGGTCTAACGCTGCTGATTATCAGCGCAATAATGGGGCACCAGGTGTTACCTGCCAGCGCGACCAGCACCGGTTACACGGCTACAGATATTGTTGAATACATTAAAATATTGCTCATGAGCCGCGGCGGCGATCTGGGTATGATGATCATGATGCTGTGCGGTTTTGCAGCCTATATGACCCATATCGGCGCCAACGACATGGTCGTTAAGCTTGCCTCTAAACCCCTGCAATACATCAACTCGCCGTATCTGCTAATGGTCGCAGCCTATTTCCTCGCCTGCCTCATGTCACTGGCCGTTTCGTCGGCTACAGGGCTTGGCGTACTGCTCATGGCGACGCTGTTCCCGGTCATGGTGAACGTCGGTATCAGCCGTGGCGCGGCCGCGGCAATTTGCGCGTCTCCGGCAGCGATTATTCTCTCCCCGACCTCCGGCGACGTTGTGCTGGCGGCAAAGGCGGCGGAGATGTCACTCATCGACTTCGCCTTTAAAACCACGTTACCGATCTCAATTGTTGCCATCGTGGGCATGGGGATCGCGCATTTCTTCTGGCAGCGCTATCTCGATAAGAAAGAAAACATCAGCCATGAAATGATGGACGTGAGTGAAATCACCACGACCGCTCCCGCGTTCTATGCCATTCTGCCGTTCACCCCGATCGTCGGAGTGCTGATTTTTGACGGAAAATGGGGTCCACAGCTGCACATCATCACCATTCTGGTCATCTGTATGCTGCTGGCCGCCGTGCTGGAGTTTGTGCGCGGTTTTAACACGCAAAAAGTCTTCTCGGGTCTGGAAGTTGCGTATCGCGGTATGGCGGATGCCTTCGCTGGCGTGGTGATCCTGCTGGTTGCAGCGGGCGTTTTTGCCCAGGGTCTGAGCACGATCGGCTTTATCCAGAGCCTGATTTCTATCGCCACCTCGTTCGGCTCCGCCAGTATTATCCTGATGCTGGTTCTGGTGGTGCTCACCATGCTGGCGGCGATGACCACCGGTTCCGGTAATGCGCCTTTCTACGCTTTCGTTGAGATGATCCCGAAACTGGCTCACTCCTCCGGTATTAACCCGGCCTACCTTTCCATTCCCATGCTGCAGGCGTCAAACCTGGGCCGTACCATTTCGCCGGTGTCGGGTGTGGTCGTCGCCGTTGCCGGGATGGCGAAAATCTCGCCATTCGAAGTCGTCAAACGCACCTCAGTGCCCGTTATAGTTGGTCTGATTATCGTGATTATCGCCACGGAAGTGCTGGTACCCGGCGCGGCCTAAGCTAAATTAGGGATATCCAAAAAGCGCCTGTAGGCGCTTTTTGTGCTTTAATAACTTCCAGAAATTAATCGTGCTCATTCGATCAGGAAATCATATGTTCAGGAAGGATATCGTCATCCCGTCTGGCGCAATCGCGCTTGCTCTCTGTCTCTTCTCCGCACAGGCGGAACCGCTGAAGGCAACACAGTATGGCGATTTCGATCGCTATGTGCTGGCTCTGTCCTGGCAAACCGGTTTTTGCCAGAGCATGGTCGAACGCAACCGCAATGAACCTGACGAATGTCGCCTGCAAAAAGAGCGCGATAATAAAGCCGATATTCTGACCGTTCACGGTCTATGGCCTGGCCTGCCGAAATCTATTGCCGCACGCGGCGTGGATGAACGTCGGTGGATGCGTTTTGGCTGCGCCACGCGCCCCATTCCGAACATGCCGGAAGTAAAGGCTAGCCGCAAATGCGATGCCGCCGAAACCGGACTGTCGCTTTCCGCAGCCGCAAAGCTCAACGACGTGATGCCGGGCGCGGGCGGTAATTCCTGCCTGGAACGTTATGAATATGCCAAACATGGCGTCTGCTTTGGTTTCGATCCGGATGCCTATTTCGGCACGATGGTGCGGATGAATCAGGAAGTTAAAAACAGCGCGGTCGGTAAATTCCTCGCCGATAATTACGGGAAAACCGTCAATCGCAGCGACTTTGACGGTGCCGTTGCCAAAAGCTGGGGCAAAGAAAACATCAAAGCGATCAAGCTGACCTGCAACGGCAATCCGGCGTATCTGACCGAGATGCAGGTTTCGCTGAAGGCGGACACCATTAACAACCCGCTTTCTGCGGCGTCATTTGCCCCGCAGCCACATCCGGGTAACTGCGGAAAACAGTTCGTGATTGATAAAGCCGGCTACTGATCCGCGCCCGGGCGCACCATATCAAACCGGTTTTCGTCACTGATGCCATAATACGCCGTCGGCCCACCCGCACGCAGGATGGGCTGCGCTTTCGCCGTCTGGTAAATCCCCTCTTCCAGCAGCGTTTCGGCAATATGGATACCGACCACCTCCCCCAGCACCAGCCACGTATCGACCGGTGTGCCGTCGGCACAGGTAAGCTGAATGCACTGCGACAGGCGGCACTCAAAGTTCACAGGGCTTTCTGCGACGCGGGGCGCTTTGACCAGCTGGCTCGCCGCTGGCGTTAACCCGGCAAAGCTAAATTCATCCCGATCGTGCGGAAGCATCGCAGAGGTTTGGTTCATCGCTTGCGCGAGATCGCGCGTCGCCAGGTTCCAGACAAATTCCTTTGTTTCGGTAATATTACGCACGCTGTCCTTCCAGCCGTTGCTGGAAAAGCCGATGATCGGCGGGCGATAGTTAAAGCAGTTAAAGAAGCTATACGGTGCGAGGTTGAGCTGACCGGCCTTGTCGCATGAGGAGATCCAGCCGATCGGACGTGGACCAATAATGGCGTTCAGCGGATCGTGCGGCAGGCCGTGCCCCTGAGACGGTTGGTAGAAGTACATAGTTCTCTCTCGTTGGTGGGCGGACGCGAATTGCGCTTCGCGCAACGCCCGGGTTCAGGACACTCAGCGTAACGTATTCCGCCCGGAATGAAGACTGAATAAATTTCAGCGAAAATTCATATGGACCATGAATGTGACCTTCATCACTTCAAACTTGCGCGCTCAGCCAGTATCATCGGGAGAGTTAAACCCTCGCTGCCAGACGGCGAGGGTTTTCTTTTGGATTGGTTTCTGCGTTACGCGCAGCATTAACGACATGGAGTAAAAATGTCCAGACCTACAATTATCATCAACGAGCTCGACGCAGAACGTATCGACAGGCTGCTGGAAAAAGCGGAGTTTGCCTCACTTCCCGTGGCCGACGCCCTGAATGAGGAGCTCGACCGGGCGCAGATGTGCACGCCTGAGACGATGCCGCATGACGTGGTCACCATGAACAGCCAGGTAAAATTCCGCAACCTGACCACCGGTGAAGAGCTGACCCGCACGCTTGTTTACCCGGCTCAGATGACCGACAGCAGCACACAGCTTTCTGTTCTTGCGCCTGTGGGTGCCGCACTGCTGGGCCTGCGCACGGGCGATACCATCCACTGGGAGTTGCCGGGCGGCGCCTCTGCCCATCTTGAAGTGCTGGCGCTGCTCTACCAGCCAGAAGCCGCGGGCGATTACCTGCGTTAACCACTTCTGAACAAGCGCCCACCCGCTTTGCACAGAGGATGCAGCCGCATCCTCTTTCCGTAAATTCACCCCATTTTCTTATATCGCGCAAAAAGCCCTTAATCCACGCTTAATCTGTTTTGGTGCCGTGGGGACGGTCATGAGTGAGATACTGGTTATCACACTTATTTTTCTGATTATTGCGGCGATTATCGTCATGGCCGTGCTTTATCTTGAACGCCACAGCTAGGCGAGCACTTATGCAACCCCACCCGGGAAAGCGTTCACCAGGCCCTTAACTTTTTGCTCTGCGGCCTCAGGCGTTTCTGCGCCAGGGACCAGAATCACCTTCCGGCACTCCTCCTCCCGTTTTTCGAATACCTTATAGGCGCGTTCCGCATCGGCAAGGGGGAGATAATGGGTCACGATCTCTTCCGGAGTAAGCAGCCCTTTTTCGATCAGCGGCAGCAGCTCACCCAGCCAGGCATGGACGTGCGTCTGGCCCATCTTAAACGTCAGCCCCTTATCAAAGGCATCGCCAAACAGGAAGCCATGAATAAACCCGGCGTACACGCCGGGTACGCTAACTACGCCACCGCGTCGAACGGCAGCAATGCACTGCCGCAGCGCTTTGCCGCTGCTGCCTTCAATTTTAAGATTGCTGAGGATCGTTTCGGTGGTGCTGCCTTTCGCTTCGAACCCTACCGCATCAATCACGGCATCAACGCCGCGCTGGCCAGCGGTCTGCTCGATGATTTTTTCCGCTGCGTCGTTATCATCATCAAAGTTGATGGGGATTGCGCCGTAACGCGCCTCGGCAAATCGCAAACGGTACGGGTGGTGATCGATAACAAAGATCTGCTCGGCCCCTAACAGCCGCGCGCAGGCAATGGTCAGGAGCCCCACCGGCCCGGCGCCGAAAACCGCAACGCTTGAGCCTTTTTCAATCTGCGCATTTTTTGCCGCCTGCCAGGCCGTGGGCAAAATATCGGAAAGGAACAGCGCCTTATCATCGGAGAGGAGTTGCGGGACCTTAAACGGCCCGACGTTGCCTTTTGGCACGCGGACATATTCCGCCTGTCCCCCCGGCACGCCGCCGTAGAGATGGCTGTAGCCAAACAGCGCGGCCGGCGCGGGGATTTGCTTTTTGTTCAGCGCGGCGCCCTGCCCGGCATTGGTATTCTCACAGGCCGCGTATTGCTGCAGACGGCAGAAGAAACAGTCCCCACAGGCAATGACAAAGGGGATCACCACGCGATCGCCTTTTTGCAAATTCTTCACCTCTGCGCCGCACTCGACGATTTCCCCCATAAACTCATGGCCAAAAATGTCGCCGTGCTGCACCTTCGGGATCTTTCCGCGATAGAGATGCAAATCGGAGCCGCAGATAGCCGTGGCCGTGACGCGCAGAATGATATCGTCGGGCTGTTCGATAATGGGATCGGGGACATTCTCGACGCGTACATGGTGCGGACCGTGATACGTAAGTGCTTTCATGCGACCTCCGAAAGGTTCCAGGTAAGTGTATAAGGGTAGCTACCCCTGAAGGTCTGCCCCGGAATACGGGCCTTTTGAGATTTATCCTGGCAACTTAAGAAAACTGACGGGGCGCTTACAGAAACCATATCTATTTTATGGTTGAATGAGTTCAGCGTTTATAAACAAGGAGAAACGGGTATGTATCAGAGAATCATTATGCCGGTTGATGTTTTTGAGATGGAGCTGAGCGACAAGGCCGTACGCCATGCGGAGTTCCTGGCGCAGCAGGACGGTGTTATCCATCTTTTACACGTACTGCCGGGTTCCGCCAGCCTGAGCCTGCACCGCTTTGCCGCCGATGTGCGTCGCTTCGAGGAGCATTTGCAGCATGAAGCGGAAACTCGACTGCAAACCATGGTCAGCCACTTCAGCATCGACCCTTCGCGCATCAAAACGCACGTCAGATTCGGCAGCGTACGCGATGCGGTAAACGAACTGGCGAACGAGCTGAAAGCAGACGTGGTGGTCATCGGTTCGCGCAACCCTTCCATTACCACGCATCTGCTGGGCTCTAACGCCTCCAGCGTGATCCGCCACACCCATATACCGGTGATGGTCGTAAGATAAAAAAAGAGGCCACCTTTCGGTGGCCTCTCGCTATTGCAGGTGTAGCCTTACTTTCTTCTGTTATGCGGTTTTGGTGCGAATCAGGTAGTCAAAGGAACTCAGAGACGCCTTCGCCCCTTCGCCCGTGGCGATAATGATCTGTTTGTACGGCACGGTGGTGCAGTCGCCCGCCGCAAACACGCCTTTCACGCTGGTTTCACATTTCGCATCGATGATGATTTCGCCCATGCGGTTGCGCTCAATCGAGCCTTGCAGCCAGGTGGTATTTGGCAGCAGACCAATCTGCACGAAGATCCCTGACAGCTGAACGCTGTGCACGTCGCCGCTCACGCGGTCGCGGTATTCCAGGCCGGTCACTTTGCTGCCGTCGCCCTTCACTTCCGTGGTCTGCGCGTTCAGTACGATGTCTACGTTTTTCAGGCTGCGAACTTTATCCTGCAGAACCTGGTCGGCCTTCATCTCTGGAGCGAACTCCAGAAGGGTAACGTGCTCAACAATCCCCGCCAGGTCGATAGCCGCTTCCACGCCGGAGTTACCGCCGCCGATCACCGCCACGCGTTTACCTTTAAACAGCGGGCCGTCGCAGTGCGGACAGTAGGTCACGCCTTTGGTACGGTACTGATCTTCGCCCGGAACGTTCATGTTGCGCCATTTCGCGCCGGTGGCAATGATAATGCTGCGCGCTTTCAGCACCGCGCCGGACGCGGTTTCAATCTGGTGTAAACCACCCTCGACCGCTGCCGGAACCAGCTTGCTGGCGCTCTGGCTGTCAATCACGTCCACGTCGTAGTCGCTGACGTGCGCCTTCAGCGCCCCCGCCAGCTTCTGGCCTTCGGTCTTCGGCACGGAGATGTAGTTTTCGATGTCCACGGTATCGAGCACCTGGCCGCCAAAACGTTCGCCCATCAGGCCGGTACGAATACCTTTACGCGCAGAGTACACCGCTGCCGCCGCGCCCGCAGGGCCGGAACCGACGATAAGCACGTCGTAAGCATCGCGTTTATTCAGCTCTTCCGCCGCACGTTTTTCAGCACCGGTATCCACTTTGGCAACGATTTCAGTCAGCGTCATGCGGCCCTGGCCGAACTCTTTGCCGTTCATGTAGACGGCCGGAACGCCCATCACGTTACGATCGGTGATTTCATTCTGGAAGGTACCGCCGTCAATCGCCGTGTGCTTGATGCGCGGGTTCAGAACCGACATCAGGTTCAGCGCCTGCACCACGTCCGGGCAGTTGTGGCAGGAGAGCGAGTAATAGGTTTCAAATTCGAAATCACCGTCGATATCGCGGATCTGCTCCAGCAGCGCCTGCGCTTCTTTTGACGGATGACCACCGGTCCACAGCAGCGCCAGCACCAGTGAGGTAAATTCGTGACCCAGCGGCGAGCCGGCAAAGCGCGGTCCCTGGTCGGATCCTGGGTTGGTAATCAGGAAAGAGGGCTTACGGACCGGCAGCGCGTTGTCTTCTTTGAAGGTCACTTTCGGCGACAGCTCGGCGATCTCCGCCAGCAGTTCCTTGATCTCTGCCGATTTGGCGCTGTCGTCCAGCGTGGCAATCAGCTCAACGGGTTTGGTCAGTTTCTCAAGGTAGGCCTTGAGCTGGGTTTTCATGTTAGTGTCGAGCATTGTTCTTCCCTCTCTTAAGACGTCATCATGCAAGCTGCCTTATACGGGCGGCCTGAATGCAACTTGCATCATGGTGCTGGAATGAAATGGGCGCGGGTGCGCCCATTAATTACCGAATGGGCAAAACTTAGATTTTACCAACCAGATCTAAGGATGGAGCCAGCGTCGCTTCGCCTTCTTTCCATTTCGCCGGGCACACTTCGCCTGGGTGAGAAGCCACGTACTGAGCGGCTTTCACTTTACGCAGCAGGTCAGACGCATCACGGCCGATACCTTCAGCGGTAACTTCGATAGCCTGGATAATGCCCTGCGGGTCAACAACGAAGGTGGCGCGGTCAGCCAGGCCTTCATCTTCACGCATGTTGTCGAAGTTACGGGTCAGGGCGCCAGTCGGGTCGCCGATCATCGCGTATTTGATTTTCGCGATGGTTTCGGAGCTGCTGTGCCATGCTTTGTGGGTGAAGTGGGTATCGGTAGAGACGGAGTAAACGTCTACGCCCAGCTTCTGCAGTTCATCGTAATGGTCTGCAACGTCACCCAGTTCAGTCGGGCAAACGAAGGTAAAGTCAGCCGGATAGAAGAAGAAGACGCTCCAGCGGCCTTCGGTATCTTTCTCGGTAACTTCGATGAACTCACCGTTTTTGAACGCCTGGTTTTTGAAAGGTTTAATTTTGGTGTTAATCAAAGACATCTGTACTTCCTCCGTGTTTTCGTTGAGATGTAAGGTAACCAACTTTATTCATCGGGGCTAATGCGTATGCTTTATCAAATCAATCAGCCAAACCTTACAACGTCGACAAGACAACAAGGTGAACCTTTTACAGGAAAGCCTGAAAGTAAAAAGGCCGCCTCAACGGGCGGCCCTGATACCTGAATTCCCCGCAGGTACATTCAGTGCCAGCCGAGACTGGCGTTGCGTTGCGCTCTACAACCCTTTATATCAAGGCGGTAACAGCCGTTTGATTACACCACCCGCACAGGGATTGAGCAATCCATAAGAGAGGCATTCCTGCCTATGGCTGTGATAGGTTGTGCCGAACATCATTACGGTGCGTTATAAATTTATTTTTATTATAAAACTATCGCAATATATAAATGACAGTTGTTATTTAAAATCATTGTTCCCTTTCTTAAGATAAAATTGTCTTAATCGCTTTTGAAGCGCTATTTCAATAATCTGCCACCGTGATATATTAAGATGATTTAATTTAAAACTAAGAGAGCTAACCGAAAGAGTTATAAATGGTTAGCCTTAAACTATTGTTATCAGTTATATGATAACCACAGCAAACGCAGTACCTTCAGGACGAAACATGGCAAACCTGTATGACCTTAAAAAATTCGATCTTAATCTGTTAGTCATTTTCGAGTGCATTTACCAGCACCTTAGTATCAGTAAAGCCGCCGAGACGCTGTATATCACACCCTCTGCCGTGAGCCAGTCACTGCAGCGTCTGAGAGGACAACTCAACGATCCTCTGTTTATCCGTTCCGGTAAAGGGATCACGCCCACGACCGTCGGCGTCAATCTGCATCATCATCTGGAACAGAACCTGAACCAGCTGGAGCAGACTATCAATATCATGCACAGCAGCGGATTGAAGAAGAACTTTGTCATTTATTGCCCGCATTTTATGAGTACGAAAGCAACGCTTGACCCTATAAAACTGCTGATGGAAAACCATAACTATTCAATTGAATTACATGATGTTTTTCTTTCGTCTGATTCAGCAGAAGATCTCTTAGCCTACAGAAGAGCCGACCTGATATTTTCGTTTTCTTCTTCTAACAATCATTCTGTCGCCTGTAGCCTCTACCATAAACTTCCTTTCGTCCTCGTTTGTCGGGAGGGCCATCCCCGTCTCAGTGAAAATCCCACCCGTGAAGAAATTCTGAATGAAAACTTCACCGCCTACCTGAACGATGAAAACAGCTTCAAAGACTATCAGGAAAAGGCCGAAAACCTGTTAACCGAAAGAAATATCGTCTATCGTAGCGACTCTTTTATATCCCTTCTGTCGGTGATAGGTTCGTCCGACCTCATAGGATTAGTGCCCGCACCGGCCTTCGAACAATATGGGCCAGCCCTCAACCTGCGAAAAGTGGAAACTGACATTCAATTCCCCGGCATTGATATTTACATGATGTACAATCGTTCCGCACTCAATAGCTCGGCATTCGCGAGTTTTATTGAAGAAATATCCTTACCGTGAGATATTGCTGTGGTTCTCGCACAAAATGGGAACCACACCGTTAAAACATACACCACCGTTATAGAATTACGCGGCATAACCGTTACATATCCAATTAATTATTGACTGATATAATCCTCTTATTAGTATTAACGCTACAGTCAGGTATTTATTCCTCAGGATGAGAATAAGCATGTCAATTTATAAATACCCTTTAAATCAGGATGTTCTTACCGCTGCTCGGGAGCGAATAAAATGGACGCTCGAAAACTTACCCAGAATCTGTGTTTCTTTTTCAGGAGGTAAAGACTCCACCGTCATGCTGCATCTGGTTGCCCAGCAGGCGCGACTGATGAACATCAAAATAGATGTGCTCTTTATCGACTGGGAAGCGCAGTTTTCCCATACCATTATCCATGTGGAACATATGCGCGAGTTGTACAGCGATGTTATCGACCATTTCTGGTGGGTCGCGCTCCCCCTGACAACGCAAAATTCACTGTCGCAATTCCAGCCGGAATGGCAATGCTGGGAACCCGGCACACAATGGGTCCGCCAGCCTCCTGACGATGCGATAACCGATCCCACTTTTTTTCCCTTCTACCAGCCAGGCATGACGTTTGAAACCTTTGTCCGCGGTTTCTCAGACTGGTTCTCTTGCAATCGCCCGGCGGCGGTACTGATTGGCATCCGCGCCGATGAGTCATACAACCGTTTTCTGGCTGTCGCGTCGGCGCGTAAACAGCGGTTTGCCGACGATAAACCCTGGACAACCGTCGCACCGGGAGGACATGCCTGGTATATCTACCCTCTCTACGACTGGAAAACCGCCGATATATGGACCTGGTTCGCCAAATCAGGGTGTTGCTATAACCCACTCTATGACCTGATGTTTCAGGCCGGCGTGCCGCTACGCTACATGCGGATTTGTGAACCCTTTGGTCCGGAACAGCGCCAGGGATTATGGCTCTACCACGTTGTTGAGCCCGATCGCTGGGCGGCCATGTGTGAGCGCGTGAGCGGTGCGCGCAGCGGGGGGATGTACGCCGGACACGATAACCATTTTTATGGTCACCGAAAAATTCTGAAACCCGAACACCTGTGCTGGCGCGAATATGCCATGCTGCTCCTCGACAGCATGCCGCAAAATACGGCTGAGCATTACCGCAATAAAATCGCCATTTATCTGCACTGGTATCAGAAGAGAGGCACAGAGGAGATTCCCGATACGCAGGACGGTGATATCGGTGCCAAAGATGTTCCCTCATGGCGCCGTATTTGTAAGGTTCTCCTGAATAACGACTACTGGTGCAGGGCGCTATCGTTCAGCCCAAATAAACCCAAACATTATCAGCGCTACAGCGACAGAGTGAAGGCGAAACGCAAGGAGTGGGGCATATTATGCGACAAAAACTAATCAACGAGATGGAAACGTACCTTCAGTCACTTCCCGAAGAGGAACGCATTAACGCCATAAATGCCTTTCGTGAAGCGATCCATAAACACAGTCCGTTTCGTGCACAACCGATAGACTGCGTCCTCTGGATCAGACAGGACGCTATTACCGCTAACGACTACAACCCCAATAATGTTGCCCCGCCAGAAAAAAGGCTGCTCAGTAAGTCGCTGGAACTCGATGGATTCACCCAACCTATCGTTGTGACAGAAAGTGAACCGCAACACTACGAAATTGTGGATGGTTTTCATCGCCATGAAATCGGTACAAATCGGGCGGCACTGAAGCACCAGCTCAAGGGTTATCTCCCTGTGACCTTCCTGCGCCAGGACCGACAGGATAAACATGACCGTATGGCTGCCACTATTCGTCACAACCGGGCGCGGGGTCGACACCAGATTAACGCTATGTCGGAGATCGTTCGCGAGCTGGTGCAGCTTGGCTGGAATGACGAGAGAATAAGCAAGGAGCTGGGAATGGACGGCGATGAAGTCTTGCGCCTCAAGCAAATCAACGGTCTGCTGGAGCTGTTTGCAGACCGTCGTTACTCAGAAGCCTGGACGGTGAAATAATCAGAGCGTGTTCAGGCGCTCTGCCGCCGCCAGCAGCGTCGATTCCTGCTTCGCAAAGCAAAGACGAATCAGCTTATGCGGGAAGGGATCGGCGCAGAATACCGACAGCGGAATGGCGGCTACGCCCACCTCTTTCGTCAGCCACTGGCAGAAACTCACGTCGTCCAGATCCGATATCGCGCTGTAGTCGGCGAGCAGGAAATAGGTCCCTTCTGAGGGCAAAATCTCCAGACGGCTTTTGCTGAGCGCCGTCACAAACAGATCCCGACGTTCACGATAGAAATGCGGCAGCTCGCGATAGTGCTCCGGCTCGGCGCGCAGCATATCCGCCAGCGCCAGCTGAGCCGGCGTGTTCACGGCAAAGGTCAGGTACTGGTGCACCTTGCGCAGCTCGGCGCTAATAGCCGCCGGTGCGACGCAGTAGCCCACTTTCCAGCCGGTCATATGGTAAGTCTTACCGAATGACGAGACGGCGATAGCACGCTCGCGAAGCTGCGGATGGGCCAGCACGCTGGCGTGTCCTTCTTCTGCAAAGCAGATGTGCTCGTAGACTTCATCGCTCAGCACGTAAATTTCACGTTCCGCAATCGCCTGCCACAGCGCGGCGAAATCGGCCTTTTGCCACACCGTCGCCGACGGGTTGTGCGGGGTATTCAGGATCACCAGGCGGGTTTTGTCGCTCAGCAGCGCAGCAAACGCCTGCCAGTCAGGGCGAAAATGCGGCGGCTGGAGCGCCACGCGTTTCACCACGCCGCCGGAGAGTTCAACCGCAGGCGCATAGCTGTCGTAGCTCGGATCAAAGCAGATAACTTCATCGCCCGTACGCACCAGCGCGGTGATGGCCGCATAGAGCGCTTCGGTCGCCCCTGCCGTCACCGTAATATCGCTGTTCGCATCGGGCTTATGGCCGTACAGCTCCGCCGTTTTATCCGCAATGGCTTCCCGCAGCGCCTGCACGCCCGTCATCGGCGCATACTGATTCGCCCCCTGCGCCACGTGGTACGCCAGGCGCTCCTGCAGATAGGTCGGGCCGTCGAAATCCGGGAATCCCTGAGAAAGGTTAATGGCGTTGTGCTGCTGCGCCAGAGCGCTCATCTGCGTAAAGATGGTAGTACCGAGATTGGGAAGTTTACTCTGAGGAATCAATGCGTTATTGCTCATTGTGTCGTGCCTGCTTGTAATACTTATGTTGCTGCCACTATAACACGATGTTAGTCTTTGGCAATCAAGACGCTTAGACGTCTAAACCATATGAATATTCCTGGCCGCGAGGGTAAAAGGAAATGACAGACAACCTGCAACTCACACATCTTGTCGACGCCTGCCGCTGGATTGGCGCCAAAGGCTGGGCACCCGCCACCGGCGGCAACATGTCGGTGCGTCAGGACGAGCGCCTCTGCTGGCTCAGCGAATCCGGCAAAGACAAAGGCAGCCTGACAACGGCGGATTTTCTGCAGGTTGAAATCGCCACCAACCGCGCGCCGTCTGGCCGCAGGCCGTCGGCGGAAACCGGTCTTCACACGCTGATTTATCGCCTGTTCCCGGAAGCCAACGCCGTCCTGCACGTTCATACCGTCAACGCCACGGTGCTGTCGCGTCTGGTCAAAGAAGCCGAGCTCAACATCAGCGGCTTTGAGATGCAAAAATCCCTCACCGGGCAGACCACGCATCTGGATACGGTGGCTATCCCGGTCTTCGATAACGACCAGGATATTGACGCCCTCGCCTCCCGAATCGCCCATTACGCACAGGAACGCCCGCTTAATTATGGTTTTCTTCTGCGCGGTCATGGCTTAACCTGCTGGGGACGCGACGTGGCCGAGGCCCGCCGTCATCTGGAAGGACTAGAATTCTTATTTGAATGCGAAATGCGTTTACGACAACTGGAGAGAGTATGATTCGCGCGATTGTGACGGATATTGAAGGGACCACCAGCGATATCCGTTTTGTCCATGACGTTTTGTTCCCCTACGCGCGTGAGCGGCTGGCGGCCTTCGTGACCGCGCAGCAGTACGCCGAGCCGGTCAAATCCATTCTGGACAACCTTCGTGATGAAATCGGTAACCCGCACGCCAGCGTCAGCGAGCTTATCGACGCCCTGTTTGCCTTTATGGATGAGGACCGCAAATCCACGGCGCTCAAAGCCCTGCAGGGGATCATCTGGCATGACGGCTACGTGAACGGCGACTTTACCGGCCACCTCTACCCGGACGTACTGCCTGCGCTGGAAAAGTGGAAAGCGCAAGGGATTGATCTCTATGTTTATTCCTCTGGCTCCGTCGCCGCGCAGAAACTGTTATTTGGCTACAGCGACGAAGGTGATATTACTCATCTGTTCAGCGGCTATTTTGATACCCACATCGGCGCCAAGCGCGAGGTGCAGTCCTATCAGAACATTGCGGCACAAACGGGCATCGCCCCGTCGCAGATCCTGTTCCTGTCCGATATTCATCAGGAGCTGGACGCGGCTGAACAGGCAGGTTTTCGCACACTGCAGCTGATTCGCGGTGATGATGACGGCGCAAGCCATCACCATCAGGTCCACCAGTTTGACGAGATTAATCCGGAGCAGATCCCTTCATGAGCGCATTGACCATTTATTCCGATAAAGACGCCAGTCAACACCAGTGGCACAGCACCGACGTCGCCGAGATCGCCCAGCAGCTCAATGCCAAAGGCGTGCGGTTTGAACGCTGGGCGGCGGATCGCGATTTAGGACACGATCCCGCGCCCGAAGCCGTGATCGAGGCGTATCAGCATGCGATCGACAAGCTGGTGGCGGAGAAAGGCTATCAGAGCTGGGACGTGATCAGCCTGCGCGCCGACAACCCGCAGAAAGAGGCGCTGCGCGCGAAGTTCCTGAACGAACACACCCACGGCGAAGACGAAGTGCGCTTCTTCGTGGAAGGCGCGGGACTGTTCTGCCTGCACATTGGCGATGAGGTATATCAGGTGCTGTGCGAAAAAAACGACCTGATTTCCGTTCCCGCGGGCACGCCGCACTGGTTTGATATGGGCTCCGAGCCGAACTTTACGGCGATTCGTATTTTCGATAACCCGGAAGGCTGGGTGGCGCAGTTTACGGGCGATGCCATCGCGGATGCGTATCCACGCCTCGCATAGGTAAAAGCAAAACGGCAGCTAGAGCTGCCGTTTTTAGTGTTTGCTCCCTCTCCCTGTGGGAGAGGGTCGGGGTGAGGGCATCAGGCCGCTCGAGCTTCAACGCTCCAGTCCTTTCACATACCCCACCAGCTGATCCAGCACAATCCCCCACCCTTCGTGGAAGCCCATCTGCTCATGCTGCTCGCGGATTTCCTTCGTCGGATGACGAGCAATCGCCGTGTAGCGGGTCTTGCCCTCGCCCACATCTTCCAGAAGCAGGATCGCCGTCATAAACGGCTTCTCGGCCGGTTTCCAGCCTTCGGTATAGCCGTCGGTAAAGACCAGCTTTTGACCGGGATCGATTTCCAGAAAGACGCCCCGGTTATCCATCCGCTGCCCGTCCACCTCAAACACGGTGTTGAACCGCCCGCCCACGCGGAGATCGAGATCGCATTCGGTCACCTTATGGGGAGCAGGAATGAAGAAGTTTTTGATGTGTTCCGGCGTGGTCCAGCAGAGCCACAGCAGGTCGCGCGGTGCGTCCACCACGCGCTCCAGTTTTAAGTCAGTTTCAGGATCGAGCGTCACGATATTGTCCTCTCAGGGGAATCCCTTAAAGGATAGCCGGACTCAGGCGAATTTCCCGTTTGCCACCGCTTCCGGCGTGACTACGCCCGTATCCAGCACCCAGCCGCTGATCAGCGAGGCAGGTGTGACGTCAAACGCCGGGTTATAGACCTGCGCGTTTTCCGGCGCCCACTGCACCGCGCCAAAGCTTCCGGCCACGCCCGTCACCTCGCTGGCGGCGCGCTGCTCAATGGGGATCGCATCCCCGTTCGGGCAGTCCGGATCGAGGGTCGTTTGCGGGGCGGCCACGTAGAACGGAACGCCGTGGAACTTCGCCAGCACCGCCAGGGAATAGGTGCCGATCTTGTTCGCCACGTCGCCGTTGGCGGCAATGCGGTCTGCGCCCACCCACACGGCGTCCACTTCCCCTTTTGCCATCAGGCTGGCGGCCATGGAGTCGGTAATCAGCCGATACGGCACCCCCAGCTCGCCAAGCTCCCACGCGGTCAATCTGCCGCCCTGCAGCAGCGGACGGGTTTCATCCACCCAGACGCTGCTGACGTTACCCTCCTGATGCGCGCGGGCAATCACGCCCAGCGCGGTGCCGACACCCGCCGTTGCCAGCCCGCCGGTGTTGCAGTGGGTCAGCAGACGGCTGCCGGGCTTCACCAGCGCGCTGCCGGCTTTGGCAATCGCGTCGCAAAGCCGTTTGTCTTCGTCAATCAGGCGCAGCGCTTCGGCGACCAGCGCCGGTACAAAATCTTCCTGCCACAGGGCGAGCTTCATTCGGTCGAGATTGTTCATCAGGTTCACCGCCGTCGGGCGGGATGCGCGCAGGGTTTCCAGCGCCGCCGCCAGCTCGTCGCGGCTTTTGCCGTTTTCCGCCAGCAGCGCCAGCAGCAGGCTTGCAGAGAGACCAATCAGCGGCGCGCCGCGCACGCGCAGGGCGTGGATATGTCCGACCAGCGCCTCTACCGTCGAGGCATCCAGCCAGCGTTTCTCCTGCGGAAGCGCCTGCTGATCGAGAATAAAGAGCTGATTATCCGCCACCCGCAGGCTGGTCGTCTGTAATGTCTGCATGTCGTTAATTCCCTGTTGCGTTGTTGTAGCACATTGTGTCAGGATGAAATCCAGATGTATAGACGTCTACATGTCTTAATTAGAAAACTCGTGAGGAGCAGGCCATGTCGCAATACCGTACCTTTACCGCTCAGGACGCCGTGGAGTATGCCAGGCAGTTTGGCGGACTTGACGATCCTTCATCGCTGGTAGAGGCGCAGGAAGTAGGCGACGGCAACCTCAATCTGGTATTCAAAATTTTCGACGGCGCGGGCGTGAGCCGAATCGTCGTTAAGCAGGCGCTGCCCTACGTGCGCTGCGTCGGCGAATCCTGGCCGCTGACGCTGGACCGCGCCCGCCTTGAAGCGCAAACGCTGGTCGAGCACTACCAGCACAGCCCGCAGCACACCGTGAAAATCCACCACTTTGACCCGGAGCTGGCGGTGATGGTGATGGAAGACCTCTCCAGCCATCGCATCTGGCGCGGCGAGCTGATTAAAAACATTTACTACCCGCAGGCGGCCCGTCAGCTGGGCGAATACCTCGCCCACGCGCTGTTCCACACCAGCGATTTCTACCTGCACCCGCACGCGAAAAAAGCGCAGGTGGCGAAATTCATCAACCCGGAGATGTGCGAGATCACCGAAGATCTGTTCTTCAACGATCCGTACCAGATCCACGAACGCAACAGCTACCCGGCCGAGCTGGAAAATGACGTCGCGGCCCTGCGCGACGACGCTCAGCTTAAAATTGCCGTAGCTTCCCTGAAGCACCGCTTCTTCTCGCACGCCGAAGCGCTCCTGCACGGCGATATTCACAGCGGCTCGATTTTTGTGGCTGACGGCAGCCTGAAGGCCATCGACGCCGAGTTCGGCTACTTTGGCCCGATTGGCTTTGACGTCGGTACCGCCATCGGCAACCTGCTGCTGAACTTCTGCGGCCTGCCGGGGCATCTGGGCATTCGCGATGCCGCCGCCGCGCGCGAGCAGCGCCTGACCGATATTCAGGAGCTGTGGAACACCTTCGCGGAACGCTTCCAGGCGCTGGCAAACGAGAAAACGCGCGACGCCGCGCTCGGCGCGCCGGGCTATGCCTCCGCGTTCCTGAAAAAGGTCTGGCATGACGCCATCGGCTTCTGCGGCACCGAGCTCATTCGCCGCAGCGTCGGGCTTTCCCACGTCGCGGATATCGACACCATCCAGGACGAGGCGATGCGCCACGAGTGCCTGCGCCACGCGATAACGCTCGGTAAAGCGCTGATTGTCATTGCCGACCGCATCGACAGCGCCGAAGATCTGGTGGCACGGGTGCGGCAGTACAGCTGATTACATTTGGTTTTCTCCCTCTCCCTGTGGGAGAGGGCCGGGGTGAGGGCATCAAACCGCACTCATCCCAGATACTCAATCACCGACAGCCCGCCGTTATAATCCGTGCTGTAAATTATCCCCTGCGCATCCACAAACACGTCGCACGACTGGATCACCTGCGGGCGATTTGGCCGCGTGTCCATCATTCTCTCCGGCGCGGCGGGCACCAGCGCACCGGTTTCCACCGGTCGATACGGATTGGAAATGTCATACGCCCGCACCCCCGCGTTCTGATAGGTCGCAAAAATCAGCGTCGAGCTGACAAAGCTCCCCGGCCGGTTCTCGTGCAGGTTATGCGGGCCAAAATGCGCCCCTTTCGCCACGTAGTCGGTTTCATCCGGCTGCGGGAAGGTCGAGATGCTGACCGGGTTCGACGGCTCGCGGATATCAAACAGCCAGATCAGCTTTTCGCCGTCCTCCTGGTTATCCAGCACCGCTTCGTCCAGCACCACCAGCAAATCGCGGTCCGGCAGCGGCAGCGCGGTGTGCGTCCCGCCGCCAAACGGCGGACTCCAGTTGCGGTGGCTAATCAGCTTCGGCCGGGTGCGGTCCTTCACGTCCAGCAGCGTCAGGCCGCCGTCGCGCCAGCTGCCGTAGGCGGTATCGCCCGCGATAATCGCGTGATGCAGCGCGTAGCGTTTCCCTTCCGGCCAGTTCGGCTTCTCCCCTTCGGCCTGGTTCATCCCCGGCAGCCACCAGCGCCCCGCCACTTCAGGCTTACGCGGATCGGCCAGATCGATGGTCAGGAAGATGTAGTCGGTAAAGCCGTCGATCAGCGCTGACACATACGCCCAGCGGCCGCCGACGTACCAGATGCGGTGGATGCCGATGCCGCTCAGCGACAGAAAGCCGATTTCGCGCGGCCTGTCGGGCGTGGAGATATCAAACACCCGCAGCCCGGCGCTCCAGCCTTTGTCCTGCACGTCGCTGACGGTCTCCCCCACCTGGCGTGTGTAGTAGACCTTCTCGTCGGCAAAGCGGGCATCGGCAAACAGATCCCGGGCGTTAATCACCAGCAGCAGGTCGTCATGCGCCTGCAGATGCACGTTCCAGGTGCCGGGCGGCGCGGGCACGTAGCCCGCCGCTTTCGGGTTTTTCGGGTCGCGCACGTCGACAATCGAAAATCCCTGCGACACCATATGGCCGATATAGGCGAAACCGCGATGGACCATCAGCTGCACGCCGTCCGGGCGACCGCCCTGATCGCTATGGCCAATCAGCCGCATATTGCGGCTGTATTCTGGAAGGGGTACTTGCGTCACCGTTAGCTCCTTTGGGTTTTCCCCCTCTCCCTGTGGGAGAGGGCCGGGATGAGGGCATCAGGCCGCACCTGACGCCACCCGGCCTGGTTTTATTTATTCTTCGCTTCCAGCGTCGCAAACCACGGCGCGATAAAATCTTCCGTCTGGCCCCAGCCCGGAATGATTTTCCCCAGCGACGCCACGTTCACCGGGCCCGGCTGGGCGGTCAGCAGCGCCTGAGGAATGGCCGCCGCTTTGAAATCGTAGGTCGCAGGCGTGGCTTCCCCGGCAATCTTGTTCGCCACCAGACGCACGTTAGTTGCGCCAATCAGCTTCGGATCCACCGCCACGCTCACCTTCCACGCGCTGCCCGGCTCGCGCATCAGCTGCAGATCCTGGTTAGAGATGTCGATGCTGTAGAGCTTGATCTCGGTGCGGCCGTTCTCTTTCAGCGCCTTATACGCGCCCTGACTGAAGGCGTCCCAGGTTCCCCAGATGGCGTCAATTTTGCCTTTCGGGTATTTCGCCAGGATCGCCCCCACCTTGTTGGCGGTATCGCCCTGCACGTCAGAGGACACGGCGCCGATAGACTCCAGCTCTTTGATGTCCGGATACTGCTTTTGCAGCTCTTTATAGGCCGCCTGACGACGCTCCATCGGCGGGAAGCCCGCCACCCACAGCTTGACGATATTGGCCTTGCCGTTAAAATCTTTCGCCAGCTGGCCGAAGGAGAGGTTCGTCAGGGAGGCATCGTCCTGCTGGGTGACGGTCACGCCCGGGATCTCACCGTTAACGGCGGTATCAAAGACGGCGACTTTGATCCCGGCATCCACCGCTTTCTTCACCAGCGCGGTGGAGTACGGATCGCGCCCCTGAGAGAGAATAATCCCGTCATACTTCTGGCTGATGGCCTGGTTCACAAAGTCCTGGAATTTGGCGTCGTCCCCGTTGCTTAAAAAGGTGCTGACCTTAAAGCCGAGCTTTTTCCCTTCCTGAATTGCGCCAGCAATAAACTGCGTGGTGTTGTCATCTGAGCCGAGGTTACGGATCACCGCGATGCGGATCGGGCCGTCATGGTTCGCAATGGCTGCCGGAAGCGGCGCGGGCGTGGCCGCGAAGCCTGGCAGAGCCGTGAGCAACCCAAGTGCCACCAAAGAGAGTGCAATCTTTTTCATTTTTTTATCCCGTTGTGTTGTCAGCGTTTTTGTATGTAGGTAATCGCCAGCGCTACCGCGAGCACCAGCCCTTTTATAATGTCCATGGCGTAATACGGCACGGAGAGCATCACCAGCCCGTTCGACAGCACGCCGAGAATGACCGCCCCAACCAGGGTTCCCAGCGCGTTCGGCTTGCCGGATCCGGCCAGCGAGAAGCCAATCCACGCCGCCGCCACCGCATCCATCAGGTATCCGCCGCCCGCATTCACCTGCGACGAGCCGATGCGTGAAGCCAGCAAAATCCCGCCCAGACCCGCCAGCAGCGAGGCAATCACGTAGGCCGCCACCTTGTAGCGCGTGGTGCGAATGCCGGAGAGGCGCGCCGCTTCGGGGTTGCCGCCGATGGCGTACATGCGTCGGCCATGCGTAGTGAGCGACAGGCCCAGCTGCGCCAGCACGGTCACCACCAGCATGACGATCACGATGGTCGGCACCTGCCCCAGCAGGCTGAACGCCGCCGGAATGATCCCTTCCGCCATGTCGCCGCTCGGCAGCACCATGTTCTCGGTAATCGACCCGCCGTAGCTGTAGGTCATCGCCACGCCCTGGATCACAAACAGGCTGGCAAGCGTCGCGAGCATGTCCGGAATGCGCAGGATGACGATCAGAAAGGCGTTAAACAGCCCCACCAGCGTGCAGAGCGCGAGGGTGATCAAAATCGACTCGGTGGTGCCAAAACCGTGCCAGACGAAAAGCGAAATCACCAGCGCGTTCGCCAGCGAGGCGGTGGATCCCACGGAGAGATCGAACCCGCCGATGGTCAACGAGATCGACACGCCAATGGCAATCACCGTCACGATGGCAATCGAGCGCAGGATATTGATGATGTTGTTCGGATCGAGGAAGCTGTCCGACGCCAGGCCAAAGACGGCCACCAGCGCGACGACGGTTAACAGCATGCCCCACCTGTAGAGAAAATCGAAAATCTGCTGGCGGCCAGACGCCGCCGCGTTCACTGAAAGGGCCTTGCTCACGACGCCGTTCCTCCGGTTGAATAATAAAGTAGTGTCTCTTCGCGGGCCTCGGCCCCGGCGATTTCCGCCACGATGCGCCCGTCCCATAGCACGCAGATGCGGTCGCATAGCCCGACCAGCTCGGAAAACTCGCCCGAGGCGTAAATCACCCCTTTGCCCTCGCGCGCCAGGCCGTCAATCAGCTGGAACAGATCGGTTTTGGCCTTCACGTCCACGCCTTTGGTCGGCTCGTCGAATATCAGCACGCTGGCGTCATTGCGCAGCCATTTACCGATGGCGACCTTCTGCTGGTTGCCGCCGGAAAGACGGCGCAGCACCTGCCCCGGCCCACGCGCGCGCACGCCGATGCGGGCGATGACCTCTTCCGCCCAGCGCCACGCCTGACGATGGCCAAACAGGCCCCAGCGCGAAAAGCTGTTATCGGCGCACACGGCGAGGTTCATGCTCACCGGCTCGTCGATAAAAATGCCCTCTTTCCGCCTCTCCTCCGGCACCAGCGCCAGACCGCGCAGCACGGAGTCGGCCGGGTCGCGCGGCTGCCAGGATTGATGATTCAGCTCACCGCGCGCCACGCGGCTTTTGCTGGCGCCAAACAGCGCCTTGCAGAGTTCGGTTTTCCCCGCCCCCGCCAGCCCGGCAATCCCGAGAATTTCGCCTTTGCGCAGGTGCAGGGAGATATCTTTCAGCAGCGCGTCGTCGTGAAGCCCCTCAACGCGTAACAGCGTTTCGTCGCCGTGCGGCGGCCGCGCGGGCGGATAGATATCGCTCAGCACGTGGCCGAGCATCTTCTCGACGATCGCTTCGCCGCTAAGATCGGCCATCGGGCCGGACTCGATCAGCTTGCCGTCGCGCAGCACCGTCAGGGTGTCGCAGATGGCCTTCAGCTCGTGAATGCGGTGAGAGATAAACACCACGCCGATGCCCTGCTGCTTTAAGCGTCTCACTACCTCAAACAGGCGCTCGCTCTCGTGCGCGTCCAGCGGCGCGGTGGGTTCATCAAGAATCAAAAAACGGCAGTGATGGGACAGCGCCCGCGCCAGCAAAATCTGCTGCTTTTCGGCCAGCGAACAGCCGTCGATGGAACGGCGAACGTCCAGCGTCACGTCGAGCTGCGCCAGCGCCTGTCTCGCCTGCTGGCGGATCGCGCGCCAGCTGAAGCGATGCCCCGGCAGCGCCAGCTGGTCGAGCATGATGTTTTCGGCAATGCTTAACCCCGGGATCAGCGCTACGTCCACTTCCTGCTGCACAAGGTGGATCCCCAGCCGTTTGGCATCGAGCGGTTCGCGGATGCTCACCGGCTGGTTGTTGATGCTGATCTCGCCCTCATAGTGGTCGTGCGTCCCGCACAGCACCGCCATCAGGGTCGATTTTCCCGCGCCGTTGGCACCGGTCAGCGCGTGTACGGATCCGCCGGTTAAGGTGAAATTCACGCGCGACAGCGCCTGAAAGCCGGAAAAGGCCAGGCTGATACCGCGCATCTCAAGGCGACTGGAAACCATCCGCGTAAATCCTTCATTACTCTTCTGATTTATCGAATTTTTCACAGCTCTGGTTGACTGACAACGACGGAAAAGGCATAAGTTAAAGCGAAATATTATTAGCCATCCGGATGTCCAGACATAACATCGGGTTAGCGCTTCCGCAAAAAGGACACCATCATGAGCAACACCGATATCCGCGTCGTGCCTGGCCCGGCGAACTACTTCTCTCATCCCGGAAGCCTTGCGCAGCTGGATAACTTCTTTACCCCGCAGCAGCTCTCCCGCGCGGTGTGGATTTACGGCGAGCGCGCTATCGAAGGCGCGCGCCCTTTCCTGCCCGAGAGCTTTAACGCGCCGGGAGCGAAACGCCTGCTGTTTAAAGGCCACTGCAGCGAGCGCGACGTCACCCATCTGGTGAATGAATCCGGCAGCGACGCCAGCGTGGTGATTGGCGTCGGCGGCGGCGCGGTGATGGATACCGTCAAGGCCGTGGCGCGCCGCTTAGGGGTGCCGTTTGTGGGCATCCCCACCATTGCCGCCACCTGCGCGGCGTGGACCCCGCTCTCCGTCTGGTACAACGATGCCGGTCAGGCGCTGCATTTTGAGATCTTCGACGACGCCAACTTCCTGGTGCTGGTGGAGCCGCAGATCGTCCTTAACGCTCCGGCGGAGTATCTGCTGGCGGGCATCGGCGATACGCTGGCGAAGTGGTACGAAGCGGTGGTATTGGCACCTGAGCCGGAGAACCTGCCGCTGACCGTGCGGCTGGGCATTAACGGCGCGCTGGCGATCCGCGACGTGCTGCTGGCGCGCAGCGAAGAGGCGCTGGCCGACCAGCAGCGCGGCGAACAGACGCAGGCGTTCCGGGACGTGGTGGATGCAATCATCGCCGGCGGCGGGATGGTCGGCGGCCTGGGCGAACGCTATACGCGCGTGGCGGCGGCGCATGCGGTACACAACGGCTTAACCGTGCTGCCGCAGACGGAGAAATACCTGCACGGCACCAAGGTGGCCTACGGCATTCTGGTGCAGAGCGCCCTGCTCGGCCAGGACGACGTGCTGGCGCAGCTGGTGACGGCTTACCAGCGTTTTAACCTGCCGACCACGCTTCGCGAGCTGGACGTCGACATCAATAACCGCGACGAGCTGGATCGGGTCATCGCCCACACCCTGCGCCCGGTGGAGTCGATTCACTATTTACCTGTTACGTTAACGCCTGACGTTCTGCGCGCCGCGTTTGAGAAAGTAGAATCCTTCAGCCGTTGATCGCGCCGACAGGCTATACCTAATGATGATTCTTACCACTCTCGTAACGAGGTCATCATGCAGATCGATTTAACAGGTAAAAAGGCGCTGGTTACCGGTGCCAGCCGCGGGTTGGGTCGTGCGATTGCCCTGTCGCTGGCGCGCGCCGGTGCGGATGTGATTATTACGTATGAAAAATCTGCCGATAAAGCCCAGGCGGTCGCCGATGAGATTAAGGCGCTGGGACGACACAGCGAAGCCGTGCAGGCCGACAGCGCCAGCGCGCAGGCGATTCAGGATGCCGTCACCCATGCGGCGCGTTCTCTTGGCGGGCTGGACATTCTGGTCAACAACGCCGGGATCGCGCGCGGCGGCCCGCTGGAGTCTATGACGCTGGCGGACATTGACGCCCTAATCAACGTCAACATTCGCGGCGTGGTGATCGCCATTCAGGAAGCGCTGGTGCACATGTCCGACGGCGGGCGCATTATCAACATCGGCAGCTGTCTGGCAAACCGCGTGGCGCAGCCGGGCATTGCCGTTTACTCGATGACCAAATCGGCGCTGAACTCCCTCACCCGCGGGCTGGCCCGTGATTTAGGGCCGCGCGGCATTACCGTTAACCTGGTGCACCCCGGCCCCACCAACAGCGATATGAACCCGGAAGACGGGGAACAGGCTGACTCTCAGCGTCAGCTTATTGCTTTGGGTCATTACGGTCAGCCGGAAGACGTCGCGGCGGCGGTCACGTTTCTTGCCAGCCCGGCGGCCGGGCAGATCTCCGGCACCGGCCTGGATGTGGACGGCGGTTTGAACGCCTGATCGCAATCTCCCTGCAAGCCTCTGTCGCCCGGCAGAGGCGTTTCCGAGCATCCTCGACGGTTCGCGTTTTGCCGCTTTCTCCGGTTATTTCCCCGCTCTACAGTACCCCATTAGAAATTCGGAATTTATCTAATAGCCTTATTATTTCCTTATACTTTGTGTGGGCGTACAGTGGAGGTACGGATGAAGATTGTCTGGTCAAAGAATGCAAAGAAAGAGTTTTTCAAAATCGATGGCCGATATCAGCGAAGAATCAAAACAAAACTTGCTGAGCTGGACGATCGCTCAGCTCCCCGGCCCGATATCAAAAAAATATCGGCAACAGAAAATCAATTCCGGCTACGCGTTGGCGATTACCGCATTCTGATTACACTTCGGGACGATCCCGATAACCATTGTTATGTTTTGGCCGTCAAGCGCAGAACATCAACGACCTACCTTCACGAGGAGAAAGCCCCCTATGGCTGTTCAGCTAATTAAGGACGATGACGGAAAAGCGCAGTACGTCGTTATTCCCTATGATGAATACTTTCGTATGTGCTTACAGATGGCAGAAATCGACGACGAAACCGATGATGATCTAGAGGATATTGAAGTCGAACACGATTGTTATGATGACGTAGGATTACCTGGTGAAGTGTGCGACGTCATGCATAACGAGAACGTCAGCCTGCAGGCCGCGTGGCGTATCCTGCGCGGCATGTCCCAGCAGGAGGTGGCGGAAAAACTCGG
The DNA here is from genome assembly GCF_014930495.1 of Enterobacter cloacae complex sp. S3. Classification (NCBI taxonomy): domain Bacteria; kingdom Pseudomonadati; phylum Pseudomonadota; class Gammaproteobacteria; order Enterobacterales; family Enterobacteriaceae; genus Enterobacter; species Enterobacter cloacae complex sp. S3. The sequence goes on from NZ_JADBRD010000004.1 coordinate 114,203, forward strand.
CATCACCCAGTCCGCCGTGTCGCAGCTGGAAGCGCTCGACTCCCGTCCGCAAAAGCGCACCCGTGAAAAGCTGGCAGCGATCTACGGCTGCAGGCAGGAACAGATCAGCCTCTATTTACCGAAAGAGGGTTAACAGCACTTCGCCCCGCCCTTGCCGCCGTAGCGGGCGTCCTGGCGGTCGCGGAAAAATTCTTCGTAGGTCATGGGCGTCTGGTCCGGATGGTTGACGCGCATATGCTCGACGTAGTTGTCGTAGTCCGGCACGCCAATCATCATTTTGGCGGCCTGGCCCAGGTATTTACCTGCTTTGGATAGAGTGTCGAACATAATCAGTTTCTCGTTTGTTTCCGGCCCTCTCCCGGAGGGTGAGGGCGGAGAAGAAATGTAGGCCGGGTAAGGCGAAGCCGCCACCCGGCAAACAGGTTAGTGCGCCCCTTTCGCCTGGGTCACAATCTCTTCCAGGTTTTCAGGCATCGGCTCGTACGGTGTTTCTTTCGCCGTTGGCTGATCGTTTTTCAACGCCGCGAGCGCGGTCTTGAGAGAATACAACGCCAGCACCACGACCACCACCATAAAGAAGATGGTCAGCCCGGCATCCAGACGGTTGTTAAACACCAGTTGGGACAGCTGCGACTCGGTGTACTGCGCCGGGATCTTGCCGCTGTCGATCATCGCCTGGAACTTGTTGGCGATCGCCAGGAAGCCCACCTTGTTGTCCGGGCTGAAGGCTTTCTGCCAGCCCGCCGTCAGGGTACAGATCAGCAGCCACGCGGTTGGCACCAGTGCCACCCACGCGTAACGCTGGCGCTTCATCTTGAACAGCACCACCGCGCAGAGCATCAGCGCCATGCCTGCCAGCATCTGGTTGGCGATACCAAACAGCGGCCACAGGGTGTTAATCCCGCCCAGCGGATCGACTACCCCCTGATGCAGGAAGTAGCCCCACGCCAGCACGCACAGCGCCGTCGCCAGCAGGTTAGCCGGGAGCGAATCGGTACGCTTCAGGTTCGGGGAGATCACCCCCAGCAGGTCCTGCAGCATAAAGCGCGCCGCACGGGTTCCTGCATCCACCGCCGTCAGGATAAACAGCGCCTCGAACAGGATGGCGAAGTGATACCAGAACGACACGTCCATCAGCCCGCCCAGCGCGCCGTGAAGAATATACGCCATGCCGACCGCCAGCGTCGGCGCTCCGCCCGCACGGGAGATAATCGACTGCTCGCCCACTTCACTGGCGATGCTCGTCAACGTATCAGGGGTAATCGCAAAGCCCCAGCCGCTCACCACCTGCGCGGCGGACGCCACCACGTCAACGGTGCCAGCCGGTGCCAGTACCGCCATCGGGCTGTTCATCGCGAAATACACGCCCGGGTCGATGATACAGGCAGAGACCAGCGCCATGATGGCGACAAAGGATTCCATCAGCATGCCGCCGTAGCCGATCAGGCAGGCCTGATTTTCATTCGCCAGCATCTTCGGCGTGGTTCCGGATGCGATCAGCGCGTGGAAGCCCGACACCGCGCCGCAGGCGATGGTGATAAACAGGAACGGGAACAGGTTACCGGTCCAGACCGGGCCGGTACCGTCGATGAATTTGGTTAACGCAGGCATGGTCAGGGTCGGACGCATAATCAGAATGCCGATCGCCAGCCCGACGATGGTGCCGATTTTCAGGAACGTAGAGAGATAGTCACGCGGAGCCAGCAGCAGCCATACCGGCAGCACCGCCGCCACAAAGCCGTAGCCCACCAGCATCCAGGTCAGCTGGACGCCGGTAAAGTCGAAGAACGGCGCCCAGGTCGGGCTTTCCGCCACCCAGCCGCCGGAGATAATGGCGAACACCAGGAATACCAGGCCAATTACCGACACCTCACCAATGCGGCCCGGGCGCAGGTAGCGAATATAAATCCCCATAAACAGCGCCAGCGGAATGGTGAAGGCAACGGTATAGGTCCCCCACGGGCTGTGGGTCAACGCTTTCACCACGATCATCGCCAGCACCGCGAGGATGATCACCATGATCATAAAGGTCGCCACCAGCGCAATTACCCCGGCGGTTGCCCCCATCTCCTCTTTCACCAGCTCACCCAGCGAACGCCCGTCGCGGCGGGTCGAGACGAACAGCACCATAAAGTCCTGCACCGCGCCCGCCAGCACCACGCCCGCGAGGATCCAGATCATCCCCGGCAGGTAACCCATCTGCGCCGCCAGCACCGGCCCCACCAGCGGGCCCGCTCCGGCAATCGCCGCAAAATGGTGACCGAACAGCACTTTTTTGTCGGTCGGCACGTAGTCCAGCCCGTCGTTATGGCGGACGGCAGGCGTCATGCGCGTCGCGTCAACGCCCAGAACGTTCTTTGCGATATAGCGGCCATAAAAACGGTACGCGATCAGATAAATGCAGACGGAGGCGACAACGATCCAGAGCGCATTGATCTGCTCCCCCCGGTTGAGGGCGATGTAGCCCAGGGCAAAGGCTCCCACAACGGAGAGCCCTGCCCATATAAGGTATTTCCCTGAGTTGTTCATAGTTGTTGTCCGTTGTTGTGAAACAGTGAGATGTTACATTTTGTTTCTAGAACAACCGGAAAAATTTAACAACTTTGAAACGCAATAATGCGTGGTCAAACCAGAGATTTACACCACAGTGTTAAGCCGATCACTTTGATCTGCCTGGCTTAGCCCAACACCATCGTACTCAACCGACAGGTGCAGCACCGCCGCCCCTGCTCGTCGAATACCACAATCTCCCAGCTCTGACTCGAACGCCCCAGATGCAACGGCTGGCATACCCCGCGCACTTTGCCGTGAGAGACCGCACGATGGTGCGTGGCGTTAAGCTCCGTCCCCACCACGCTCTGCCCGTCGCGGGTCATCAGAAAACCGGCCATCGACCCCAGCGTTTCCGCCAGCGCCGCCGACGCGCCGCCGTGCAGCAGGCCAAACGGCTGATGGGTACGCGCATCCACCGGCATCTCCGCTTCCAGCGTGTCGTCGCCGAGGCGGGTATAGACGATACCGAGATGCGCCACCAGGGTGTTCAGGCTGGTCGCGTTCAGCTCCTCGAGCGGTAAATGACGTTTCCAGATCATCTTACGCCCCCAGCGTGGAGCCGCCGTCCACCACGATATCCTGCAGGGTGATATGGCTGGCGGCATCGGAAGCAAGGAACAGCACCGTGCTGGCAATCTCCTGCGGACGAGCGATTTTGCCCAGCGGAATGCCGAGCTTGAACTGCTCGCCAAAGCCGCGAATACGCTGCTGCTCCGCGTCGTCGCTTTTCCACAGGGTGCGCTGCATATCGGTGTCCGTTGAGCCCGGCGACACCAGGTTACAGCGCACGCCGCTGCCCGCCAGCTCCAGCCCGACGGTCAGGGCCAGGCTTTTCAGCGCCGCCTTCGACGCGCCGTAGGCGCTCATGCCGATGCGCGGCGCGTGCGCCGCGTCGGACGCCACGGTGACTATCGCCCCGCCCTGCTGACGGCGGAACTGGCCCATCGTCTGCTGGAACAGGTTGAACGCGCCGCCGACGTTGACCGCGAAGGTCTGCTGCCAGTCCTCCTGCGAAAGCTGGTCCGTCGCCCCCATGCGCAGAATGCCCGCCGCGTTGACCAGCACGTCCAGCCGTTCAAGCGACGCCAGCGCCCGCCCGCACACTTCATGCACCTGCGCGGCATCCGCCACGTCCAGGGTTTCAGTGGCGAACGGATAATCCCCCAGCGGAAAAGCCAGATCGAAGCCGGTCACCCGTGCGCCCGCCTCCACAAACGCCAGCGCCGTCGCGTAGCCAATCCCCTTACCCGCGCCCGTCACCCAGACGGTTTTACCGGTGAAATCCAGCCCCATCACTTCACCTCGCGGGACAGCAGCGCCCACCAGGCGTCGATGGTTGGATTTTTGGCCAGCATCACGAAGTCAATATCGCCGTGCACTTTGCGCCAGCGGGCGGCCAGCGCCATCATGCGCACCGAGTCCAGGCCGTAGTCGATCAGGTTTTCGTCATCCATCGGCTCGTCGGACTCGTCCAGCAGCGGCAGGATCAGCTCACGCAACGCGGCTTTGGTCGCCGGAACGGACGGCAGCAGCTCGTCGGTCATCACCACGCGGCCCGAGCGTCCGGCCACATAGTTCAGCGACATCAGGTGCTCGTCACGGGTGAAATCCGCCAGCGCGTCGGCGATAAAGAACGGTTTGATGTCGCGCATAAAGGCATCGGTGGCGGTGGTCATACAGCCGATGTGGGCGTAAACGCCGGTAATCAGCAGCTGGTTGCGTCCGGTTTCTTTCAGCATCTGCTCCAGCGGCGAGCGGTGAAACGCGCTGTAGCGCCACTTCACCAGCACCGTGTCCGCTTCGTCCGGGGTCAGTTCGCGGACAATGCGCTGCTGCTCCGGCGAGCGGGTCAGGCCCGGCCCCCACATGTCGTTCAGCAGGGCGCGGTCTTCGTCGCTCTGCTCTTTCGGCTGAGCGGTGTAGTACACGGGAATATTGTGCGCTTTGCAGTAAGCGCGCAGTCTGGCGATATTCGCCACCACCTGCTGCATCATTGCGCTGTTTTCGCCCCAGAAGTTCAGGAAATACTCCTGCATATCGTGGATCAACAGCGCGGCACGTTCAGGCTCAAACGCCCAGTTTACTTTACTGGTCGGCAACTCTGCGGCGGTCGGCAGCGCGTAAGCGGTTAATTTTGGAATGGCCATACTCTGTTCCTCAGCCCCGGGCGCGTTCAGCAAGCCACAGGCGCAACTGTTTCTTATCGACTTTGCCGACCGGCGTCAGCGGGAGCGCATCCACGCTCTCCACGCGGTCCGGCAGCTTGAATTCGGCAACGCCCTGCTCGCGCAGGAAGCGGCGCACCTCGACCGCGCGCAGGGGCTGTTTCACCACCAGATACGCACAGCTTTTTTCGCCCAGCAGGCTGTCCTCCATGCTCACCAGCGCGGCGTGGATCACCGCCTCGTGGCGCAGCAGCAGGTTTTCAATCTCTTCGGCGGCGATCTTCTCGCCGCCGCGGTTGATCTGATCCTTCTCGCGCCCCTGCACGGTGATGTAGCCCTGCTCGTCGATGGCGATCAGATCGCCAGAGCAGTAAAAGCCGTCGGCGTCAAAGGCGCTGGCGTTGTGTTCCGGGCTGTTGAAATAGCCGCGGAAGGTGTACGGCCCGCGCGTCATCAGACGCCCGACCTCACCGCGCGGCAGCGGGTTGCCGTGTTCGTCCGCCACCCACACTTCGTCGTCCGGACACATCGGGCGACCCTGGGTGTTGATGATGCGCTCCGGCAAGTCGTCGAGCGCGGTGTAGTTCACCAGCCCTTCCGCCATGCCGAACACCTGCTGAAGCTGGCAGCCGATTTCCGCCGGAATGCGCGCCGCGAGCGTGGCGGAGAGGCGTGCGCCACCCACCTGCAGCAGCCTGAGGGATTTGAGCTGCGCGTTGCCCGCGCCGTCGGCAATCGCCTGCAGCCAGAGGCTTACCGCCGGAGGAACCAGCGAGGTGACGTTAATCTGATGCCGTTCAATCAGCGGGAAGCAGAGCGTGGCGCTCGGATCGTTCGCCAGCACCACGCAGCCGCCGGCGGTGAAGACGCCTAACGATCCCGGCGAGCTCATGGCGTAGTTATGCGCCGCGGGCAGCGCGTTCAGATAACGGGTGTGTGTATTGATTCCGCAGATCTCGTTGCTGCGGCGGATGCTGTAGTCGTAGTCGTTGTGCGTGCGCGGGATGAGCTTCGGCGTGCCGGTGCTGCCGCCGGAAAGCTGGAAAAACGCCACTTCGTCAGCGGGCGTCGGGTTCGGAATGAAGTTATCCGCCGGACGCGCAATCGCCGCTTCCAGGGCGTGTTCGTCCTTATCGCCGCGCAGCAGTACAAGGCGTACCGAGCGATGCGCATCCACAAAGGCGTTGAGGAAATCATCGCCCGCAAACAGCGCGTGGTCGCGATCGCCAATCAGCACGGCGGGTTTGATCTGCTCCGCGTAGGCGTTCAGCTCGCTGCGCTGATGGCTAAAGAGCGCGTTAACCGGCGCGACGCCAATTTGCAGCAGCGCAAAGAAAGTGACGTAGAACTCGGCCACGTTACCGAGCTGCACCAGCGCGGTCTCGCCGCGCTGCAGCCCGCGCACCTGAAGAGCGGACGCCAGGTTGTTCACCGCCTGATTAAACGCGCGGTAGGTGATGTGCCGCTCGCCGTCGACAATCGCCACGGCATCGCTTTCAGCGCGATCCGTCAGGATGTGGGTCAGCGGCAGATCCTGCCAGTAGCCTTTTTCGCGGTAGCGGCGGGCGAATTCCTCAGGCCAGCGGGTAAAGGGAATGGTCATGAGCGATCCTTAGTGCAAGCCAAACACGTTGAGCATGGTGGAGAGCTTCACGCCCGTTTCGCGCCATTCGCCCACCGGCGAAGAGGCAGGCACAATGCCCGCGCCGGCAAACAGGCGAACGCTATTTTCGCGAAGACGCGCGCAGCGGATGGTCACCACCCACTCGCCGTTGCCTTCGCTGTCGCACCAGCCGACGATGCCGCCGAACAGCTCGCGGTCGAACGGCTCCAGCTCGGCGATCAGCTCTTTTGCCGCCTCATGCGGGAAGCCGCTCAGCGCCGGGGTCGGGTGCAGCAGGCAGGCCAGAGTCAGGGCGTTTTCGTTTTCACGCGCGTCACCTTCAACCGGCGTCGCCAGATGCCACAGCGTCGGCGTGGTGATGAGCTGCGGGGAAGACGGCATGCTCAGGTGGTGGCTTCGCTGTGCCAGAATGGCCTTCATCGCCTGGGTTACGAGATCGTGCTCGTGACGGTCCTTTTCGGAGGCCAGCAGCTTATTGCCCGCTTCGCGATCTAATACGTCGTCCGGCTGACGACGCGCCGAGCCTGCCAGCGGCAGCGAGCTAAAGTGCGCGCCCTCTTTACGCAGCAGCAGTTCGGGGCTGGCGCCGAGCAGCACGCCGCCGTCTTCCAGCGGCACGTGGAAGTTAAAGCTCGCCGGGTTCTGGGCGATCAGCCTCTCCATCAGCGCGCCGCTGTCCATGTGTTTGTCGGTCGCGATATCAATCAGACGCGACAGCACCACCTTGTTCACCTGCGGCGTGGCGGTAAGCGACGCGGCGCGAGCGACCATCTCTTCAAACACGGGCTGCGGCGGGATCTCGGTGCGTTGTTCCACCTTCAGCGCCTGCGAGCCGGAAAAATAGCGTGCGGACTGCTGACGTGCCGGACGGGAAAAGGTCTGCCAGCGCTGCGGAATAAACAGAGAAGATGGCTTGCGGGTATCGAACGGAATAGCCCCCACCATCACCGGATGAGCGATACCGTTAGCTTTCGCATTCCGGAAGGCCTGGGCTAATTTTTGCTGGAATTGCCCGGCCGGATCGTCACCGCCGACGGCGGGTTCAGAGAAGCGGGCAAAACAGCCTGAGGTAGTAAAACTGCGGTAAGGCGACATAAAGAAAAAGCTGTCTGATTGCAGCGTGGTCGCGGTGTGCTGAACTTCCTCAGCCAGGGACGTGTCCATATCATCCTCCTCAAAATGATAAAAGAAGCAATAATGATTATCATTTATATTTTCGTCGGCTAACCTAATCCCACATCGCTTCGCTGTCAACCGTCGGACAAATAACTTATGCGACAAAAGCTTGCATCCCTTCGCATCAACCATGAAAATGAGAAGCATTATCTTCAACAAAAACAGGATGTCGCGCTGTGAAATTCCCTGCCCTATTCCGTAATACCCTGCTTTTATCTGGACTTTTTGTTTTAGGACTTGCCTCAGCCGTTGCCGCCGACTGGCCGCGTCAGGTGACCGACAGCCGTGGCGTTCACACGCTTGAGAGCAAACCGACGCGCATTGTCTCCACCAGCGTGACCTTAACCGGCTCCCTGCTGGCGATTGACGCGCCGGTCGTTGCCAGCGGCGCGACCACGCCGAACAACCGCGTGGCGGATGCGCAGGGCTTTTTGCGTCAGTGGGGTGATATTGCGAAACAGCGCAAGGTTGCGCGGCTGTACATTGGCGAGCCGAGCGCCGAAGCGGTTGCCGCGCAAATGCCGGATCTGATTTTGATCAGCGCTACCGGCGGGGATTCCGCGCTGGCGCTGTACGATCAGCTCTCCGCCATCGCCCCAACGCTTATCATCAACTACGACGACAAAAGCTGGCAGGAACTGCTGACGCAGCTGGGCAGCCTCACCGGGCAGGAAAAACAGGCCGCAGAGCGCATTGCCGCGTTTGATAAACAGCTCGCGCAGGTGAAACAGCAGATGAAATTGCCGCCGCAACCGGTGAACGCCATCGTCTACACCGCCGCCGCGCACAGCGCCAACCTGTGGACTGCGGAATCCGCTCAGGGCAAGCTGCTGCACCAGCTGGGCTTTACGCTTGCGGAGCTGCCCGCCGGACTGCACACCTCAAAAAGCCAGGGCAAACGCCACGACATCATCCAGCTGGGCGGTGAAAACCTGGCGACGGGGCTGAACGGCGAAGGGCTGTTTGTGTTTGCCGGCGATCGGAAAGACGTGGATGCGATTTACGCCAACCCGCTGCTGGCGCATTTGCCGTCGGTGAAAAACAAACGGGTCTGGGCATTGGGAACGGAGACGTTCCGCCTGGATTATTACAGCGCGGTGTTGGTGTTGCAGCGTTTAGAAGCAATCTTTGGGTAACAGCTGCGCCCGGTGGCGCTTCGCTTACCGGGCCTACGAGTGCAAAATGTAGGCCGGGTAAGGCGCAGCCGCCACCCGGCAAATCACACCGGAGCACTCTCCTGCCTGAACCGCCGCAATTCCACCAGCGCCACTAACAAAATCACGCCAATAATTGCCAGTACAAACCCGCCGCAGCTCGCCGAGGCCACCGGAGTCATCATCGCCCCCAGCCCGCCGAGGATCGCCGCGCCAATCGCATCGCCCGTGACGTTCTGCGCCGTCCACAGGCCGTTAATGCGCCCGAGCATCCCTTCCGGCGTCTGGGTCTGGATCAGGGTGTACTGCAAAAGCGAGCTGATGGCGCTCAGCCAGCCGAAAATCACCAGACACAGCACCCCGAGCGCCCACACCGGCATCAGGCTGAAGAAGCCGATGGCGATAAACGAGGCCAGCGTGGCAAGCAGCATAATCAGCCCCGGACGCGCGTTCTGCGCCAGGTTGCCGCTGGTCAGCGCCCCGCACGCCGCGCCGAGCGGAATGGCAGCGTAGAGAATGCCAATCTCCGAGGCGCTCATCTGCCACTCTCCCGCCAGCGCCGGGTAGAGCACGCGCACGGCGCTCGCCATGGTCAGCAGGCCGCCGAGCAGCGCAATCCCGCCAATCAGCGGGTTGCTGAACAGGAAACGAATCGCGGCCATCAGCGATTTCAGCGGATGCTCGCGCGGCTGCGGCGGAGGCGGCAGCAGCGGCAGGCGCAGCAGCGTCAGCGTGGTGATAAAGGTTCCCGCCGCCGCAAGCCCGTAGTTCCAGGCCACGTTGCCGGTCGCCAGCAGCAGGCCGCCCACCATCGGCGAAATCACCGAGCCCAGACGCACGGTGAGCATGGTGATCGCCCCCGCCTGCATCAGGTTCTCGCGCCCGACCAGCGCGGGCGTCGCCGCCAGCAGCGCCGTCACGCCCAGCGAGGCGAAGAAACCGTCCCACAGCCCCAGGGCATAAATCGCGATCAGCGACGGCTCCGGCAGCATCGCGTTCAGACACAGCCCAATAAAGCCCACGCCGCAGGTGCCGCGCGCCAGCAGGATCAGCTTTTTACGCTCGTAGCGGTCCGCCAGCACGCCGCCGACCATCAGGCCGATGAACATCGCCCCGCCGGTTAAGGTGACGGATAACCCCACCAGCCAGCTGGAGTGCGTCATGGTCTGGATCTGGACCGGCACGGCGACGCCAAGCAGCCCGAGGGACAAAATGGAGATAAAGCGAGCGATAAAAACGGCGCGATACGCCGGATGCGTTTTAAGCAGGCTGAGATTGAGCAGCCAGGATTTTTGATTCATGACAAAGCCTTGAGTCTATTTCTACCCATTCCATGGGCGCACATGCTAACATAGCCAAATAAGATAGATAACGATAATCACTATCATTATCAAATCATGGATGTTGCTATGTCGTTTTCCTCTTCTTCGGTGCGCGCCGTTGCCGTGCCCGTTTTATTGCTGCTGTTGATCCTTGCGGCTGCACTCAGCCTGCTGGTCGGCGCGAAGCCGCTGCCCGCGTCCGTTATCGTTGATGCGCTCTCCGGCACCTGCCAGAGCGCCGACTGCGTCATCGTGCTCGACGCCCGTCTGCCCCGCACGCTTGCCGGACTGCTGGCCGGTGGCGCGCTCGGCCTTGCCGGTGCCCTGATGCAAACCCTTACCCGTAACCCGCTGGCGGATCCCGGTATTCTCGGCGTTAACTCCGGCGCCAGCTTTGCCATCGTGCTCGGCGCGGCGCTGTTCGGGTTGACCTCGCCCTCCGAACAGCTGGTGATGGCCTTCTGCGGCGCGCTGGCCGCCTCGCTGGTGGTCGCCTTTACCGGCAGCCAGGGCGGCGGGCAGCTGAGCCCGGTACGCCTGACGCTTGCGGGCGTGGCGCTCGCGGCGGTGCTGGAGGGCTTGTCCAACGGCATCGCCCTGCTCAACCCGGACGTCTACGACCAGCTGCGCTTCTGGCAGGCCGGCTCGCTGGATATCCGCACCCTCGAAACCCTAAAAGTGGTGGCGATCCCGGTCATTATCGCCGCCGCCGTGGCGCTGTTTTTAAGCCGGTCGCTCAACAGCCTGAGCCTCGGCAGCGACACCGCGACCGCCCTCGGCAACCGCGTGGCGCGCACGCAGCTGACTGGACTTCTGGCCATCACGATTCTGTGCGGCAGCGCGACCGCCGTGGTCGGTCCGATCGCCTTTATCGGCCTGATGATGCCGCACATGGCGCGCTGGCTGGTGGGGGCGGATCACCGCTGGTCGCTGCCGGTGACCCTGCTGGCGACCCCTGCCCTGCTGCTGTTTGCCGACGTGCTGGGCCGCCTGCTGGTGCCCGGCGAGCTGCGCGTCTCGGTGGTCAGCGCCTTTATCGGCGCGCCGGTGCTGATTTTCCTGGTACGCCGTAAACGCGGAGGTGGCGCATGATGGCCCCGTCCCGTCGTTTACTCACCAGCGTATGCCTGCTGACTATCGTCATTCTGCTGCTGGCTGTCTGGAGCCTGCGCAGCGGCGCGGTGACGCTCGACTTTACTCAGGTATTCAACGCCCTGCTCGGCAGCGCGCCGCGCAACATCACCATGGTGGTGACGGAGTGGCGACTGCCGCGCGTGGCGATGGCGATTCTGGTCGGCGCGGCGCTCGGCGTGAGCGGTGCGATATTCCAGTCGCTGATGCGCAACCCGCTCGGCAGCCCGGACGTGATGGGCCTTAACACCGGGGCCTGGAGCGGCGTGCTGGTGGCGATGGTGCTATTTGGTCAGCACCTGACGGCCATTACCTTTACGGCGATGGCGGGCGGCATTCTGACGTCATTACTGATCTGGGCGCTGGCCTGGCGCAACGGTATCGACACCTTTCGCCTGATCATCATCGGGATCGGCATCCGCGCCATGCTGATGGCCTTTAACACCTGGCTTTTACTGCAGGCCTCGCTGGAAACCGCGCTCTCCGCCGGGCTGTGGTACGCCGGATCGCTCAACGGCCTGACGTGGGGCAAAACCTGGCCCGCCGCGCCGCTGATTTTGCTGATGTTTATCGGCGCGCTGCTGCTGGTGCGGCGCATGCGTCTGCTGGAGATGGGCGACGACAGCGCCTGCGCGCTGGGCGTGGGCGTCGAGCGCTCGCGCCTGATGCTGATGCTGGTCGCCGTACTGCTGACCGCCGCCTCCACCGCGATTGCCGGGCCAATCTCGTTTATCGCCCTCGTGGCACCGCACATCGCCCGGCGACTTAGCGGCACGGCGCGCTGGGGATTAACCCAGGCGGCGCTGTGCGGCGCGCTGCTGCTGCTGGCCGCCGATCTCTGCGCCCAGCGGCTGTTTATGCCTTATCAACTGCCGGTGGGCGTGGTGACCGTCAGCCTCGGCGGGATTTACCTCATCGTCTTGCTCGTTCAGGAGTCACGCAGGAAATGACTGATTCAACCACCCGCTTGCGCGGCGAAAACTTAACCCTCTGCTACGGCAAAAAAATCATTGCCCGTGACTTATCCGTCGCCATTCCGGACGGCCATTTCACCGCGATTATCGGCCCGAACGGCTGCGGCAAATCGACCCTGCTGCGCACCCTGAGCCGCCTGATGACGCCGGCTGAAGGCAGCGTGTTCCTCGACGGGGAGCAGATCCAGCGCTTCGCCAGCAAAGAGGTGGCCAGACGCATCGGTCTGCTGGCGCAAAACGCCACCACGCCGGGCGACATCACGGTGCAGGAGCTGGTCTCGCGCGGGCGCTACCCGCATCAGCCGCTGTTTACCCGCTGGCGCAAAGAGGATGACGAGGCGGTGAACCGCGCGATGCTGGCGACGGGCATCACCGATCTCGCCCAGCAGAGCGTGGACACCCTCTCCGGCGGACAGCGTCAGCGGGCGTGGATCGCCATGGTGCTGGCGCAGGAAACGTCGATCATGCTGCTGGACGAGCCGACAACCTGGCTCGACATCAGCCATCAGATTGACCTGCTGGAGCTGCTGAGCGAGCTGAACCGCACGCAGGGGTATACCCTGGCGGCGGTGCTGCACGACTTAAACCAGGCGTGCCGCTATGCGACGCATCTGATTGCGCTTCGCGACGGTGAGATCGTGGCGCAGGGCGCGCCGAAAGAGATTGTAACGCCGGAGCTGATCGAGCGGATCTACGGCATGCGCTGCATGATTATTGACGATCCGGTGGCGGGTACGCCGCTGGTGGTGCCGCTGGGCAAGCGTGCGGTCTGATGCCCTCACCCCGGCCCTCTCCCACAGGGAGAGGGAGCAAACCCAACAAACATCAACCACGGATGCGTAGGCCGGGTAAGGCGTAGCCGCCACCCGGCGCTTTTGACGTTACCCCAATATCTCCCTCAACACCGGCCCTATCTTCTCAAACGCCTGCGGTGAAATGATATCCACGTGGGCGCAGTCCTGGCTGTACACCTCAAGCTCCGCCACCCACGGCGCCCAGGCGACCTGCGGATCCATCGTTCGCGTGCGCTCGGCGACAAACAGCGTCGCTTTGCCGTCAAAGCGCGCGCTGCGCGCCGTGGTGAGCAGCCGCACCGCGTCGGCGTAGTTGCCCTCGATAGCGTTAAACAGCTCGCTGGAGCCCTGACCCTGCTGGGCGGCGATAAACGCCCGGCGCTCGCGCTCGATTTCCGCCAGCACCTCGGGGTCGAGGCCGTTGGCCTCTTTCTCCGACCAGTTCTGGGTTTCCGGCGGCCAGGTGTCCAGCAGGCCGAGGAAGGCCACCGCTTCACCCTGCTCGCGCAGACGGGCGGCAATACCCTGCGCCAGCGTGCCGCCGAGGGAATAGCCGAACAGATAATACGGCCCCTGCGGCTGCTGTTTACGCAGCGTAGCCAGATGATGCTCAATCACCCCATCCAGATCCGCACGCTGCTGCATTGGACCGTCCGGACGCGGCGACTGAATGCCGACGATGGACCAGCGCGGGCTGAGGTAGCGTGCCAGGACGCTAAACTGCCAGGCAAAGCCGGACGCCGGGTGGAAACAGAACAGCGTCGGGCCGTCGCTTTCGCGCAGCGGAAGAAGGGTTTCATACCCCAGTCGCTGCGCCTGCTCGTCGCTCATCTGCGAGTCCAGCAGCGCGCTGAGCTTGCTCACCGTCGAGGCGACCATTATCTGCCCCGGCGTGACCCTGCGGCCAAACGTGCGGCTGAGCTGTGCCGCCAGGCGCATCGCCAGCAGCGAGTGTCCGCCGAGGGCAAAGAAATCGGCGTCGATATCGTTCACCTCGCAGCCCAGCAGGACAGAAAACGCCTGCGCGACGGCGATTTCGGATTCGTTTTCCGGCACGCGTCCGGAGGTTTTACTCGTCAGCTCCGGCAGCGGCAGCGCCTTGCGATCCAGCTTGCCGTTCGCACTGAGCGGCAGCGCGCTGATTTGCAGCAGCACCACCGGCACCATATGCGGCGGCAGCTGTGCTTTTAGTGCTTCCATCAGCGCGTCGAGATCCAGCGGTAAGCCGGATTCGGAAACCACATACCCCACCAGCTGGCGGGCATCGCCGCCGGTGGCTGCCGCCTGGTTGAACACGCAGGCGTGCGCCACGGCCTGGGCCACGTCCGGCAGCGACAGCATCGCCCGGTCGATTTCGCCCAGCTCGATGCGCTGTCCGCGGATTTTTAACTGGTCATCGCTGCGGCCGAGATATTCCACCGCGCCGTTGTCCAGCCAGCGGGCAACGTCGCCGGTGCGGTACATCCGCTCGCCCGGGGCGAACGGGTCGGCAATAAAGCGGCTGGCGGTGAGGTCCGGACGGCCCAGATACCCCTGCGCCAGCTGAATGCCGGTGAGATACAGATCGCCCGCCACGCCGAACGGCACCGGGCGCATCATCGCATCCAGAATGCGCAGCCCCGTGTTCCACACCGGGAAGCCGATCGGCACGCTGTTGCCTTCCACCGCCGCCAGCTCGGGGCCAAACGCCGGATACCAGCTGACGTCCACCGCCGCTTCGGTTGGGCCATAGAGGTTGTGCAGCGGCGCACGGGTGAGCTGCTCCCACTCGCGGCACAGCCCGGTCGGCAGCGCTTCGCCGCTGCAGAACACCTGCTTAAGCGTCGTGCAGCAGTCGACGTTTTCCGGCGTCAGAGAGGCGACAAACGCCGCCAGCATCGACGGCACGAAGTGGGTAGTAGTCACGCCGTACTGCGCGAAGAAGCTCTGCATCGCCTGCGGGTCGCGGTGCGCGTCCGGCTCGGCCATCACCAGCTTCGCCCCGGCGATAAACGGCCACCAGAACTCCCACACCGACACGTCAAAGCTGCACGGCGTTTTCTGCGCCACCACGTCAGTCGCGTCCAGCGGGTAGTGGTCCTGCATCCACTTCAGGCGGTTAACGATGGCGGTATGGCCAACCATCACCCCTTTCGGACGCCCCGTCGAACCGGAAGTAAAGATGATGTACGCCGTCTGCTCCGGCTTCGCCAGTCGCAGCGGTTTTGCATCCGCAGCCGGTAAAAGGGTGTTGTAACTAAATGCACTAATCGGCAGATCGCTAAAGCGCGGAAGCTGCTCGTCGGTAGTAATGAGCAGGGATGGCTTCGCGTCTTCCAGCATCATCCGCAGGCGGTCGTCCGGGTAGCCGGTGTCGAGCGGCAGCCACGCGGCGCCGGCCTCGACGATGCCGTGCAGCGCCAGCGTCAGGAAAACCGAGCGCGGCAGGGCCACCGCCACGCTGTCGCCCGGCTTCACGCCGCGCGCGCGCAGGAGGTTTGCCAGCGCAACCACCTGCTCGCGCATCTGGCGGTAGCTGAGCTCAATATGCGCGTCCGCCAACGCGGGGGCGTCCGGCGTTTTGCTCGCCTGCTCCGCCACCAGATCCGCCAGCGTGGTGGCCGGCAGCGCCAGTCCGGTATCGTTGATGCGCGCAAGCCTCTGGTATTCCTGCTCTGAAACGGTTTCCACTTCGCCGCAGCGCAGGTCCGGGTTGGCCGCAAACTGCATCAGCATCGCGTTCAGGCGCGCGACGTGACGGGAAAGCGTCGCCTCATCGTAACGCTGCTTACTGGCGAGGATCTCAATGCTCAATCCGCCCTGTTCGTCCGGGAACAGCGCCAGTTCAAGGTCGTTCACCGGGCCGGTGGCCAGCGTGTGGGTGATGGCCTCCACGCCGTCGATATCCAGCTGATAATCAAACACCTTCACGTTCAGCACCGGGCCAAACAGGGCTTCTTCGCCTGCGGCACGCCCGCTGTCGCGCACGATCTGCTCGGCGTCGTAGCGCTGGTGGCGGCGCATTTTTTTCAGCTGATTGGCCAGGCGCAGCGCCAGCTCCGGCAGGCTCTCCTGCGGGTTGATATTCACCCCCAGCGGCAGGACGTTGAGCACCGGCCCGGTCGCGGTCAGCGCGGCGGAGCCCATGCGGCGCATAAAGATAAACCCGGCGGCGTAGTCCAGCCTTCCGGTCAGGCGGCCCAGCCACAGCGCCACCAGCGCAAGGGCCAGATCGGTACGCTGCGCCTGCCCTGCCGCCTGTGCAAGCTGGCTAAAGGCGCGACCGTCGGCGGCGATTTTGAGGCGCAGAATATCGGTAGTGGCGGCGCGTCCCGGCAGCGGCGCGGAAGAGAGCGAGACCGGAGAAGGAAGCTGCCTGCGCTGCTCCGCCCAGAAGGCGCCGTCGCGCTGATACGCCTCGCTGTCGCGATAGCGCTGATACTCTTCCACCACTTCGGCAAATGGCGTAAACGGGGAGTCAGGAGTCGGTTCATCCTTTTTCCACGCGGCGTAAATCGCGGCGATCTGGCGGGTAATGGCCGGGAAGCTGAAGCCATCCACCACCAGATGGTGATAGCGCTGATACCAGTACCAGTGGCTTTCACCCACCTGAATCAGCTGGTGAAACGCCAGCGGCTGACCGCTGTCGACGCGCAGGTTCTGGTTGAGATCGGCCTCCATCAGCGCCACGGCATCTTCGTGAGAGGCAACGCGAACGATGGACGGCTCCGGCAGAATGAGAGTGTCATCCACCCACTGCCACACCTCGCCGTTATCCTCGGCAAAACGCATCCGCAGGGTATCGGCCTGCATCATGCCCTCAGCGATGGCTTTTGCCAGCAGCGGCGCGTCGATATCGCCTTTCAGCTCGGTGTAGTGCGCCACGCTCCAGGCGTTTGGCAGCGTGGACAGCTGCTCCGCCATCCAGATACCCGGCTGGGCGGCGACGAGGGGAAGACGGTTCATGCGTTCTCCCCCGCAAAATGAGACGGTTCAAGCGTGCGCCAGTGCCCGGCCAGCCACTGCTGGCACGCCTCCTGAGACTGCGCTTCGCACACCACGCGCCACCCCGCCGGCAGTTCGCACTGATGCGGCCACAGGCTGTACTGCCCCTGGTCGTTTTGCAAAATGGCGAACTGTCCCTGCGGATTATCGAAAGGATTGCTGAATTCCATACAGACTCCGTTATTGAATGAGCGGCTGCCAGAGGGTCATCAGCCCCTGCGTCAGCCCACCGCGCCAGCAAAGCGCATCGTGTCCGCCGTCAACCTGACGCCAGGTAACCTGCTGCGCGTGTAGTTCGGCGTAAATCGCCTGATTGGCATTGAAAATCAGCGGCTCGTTGCGCCCGGCCTCGAGGACGATACGCAGCCCGCTCGCGGTCAGCTCACCGGCTCTGAGCTGTTCGATGAGGCATCCTTCCTGCTGCCCGCCGCGGTGCGGCCACCAGTACGAGCCGGACTGGCTCAGCACGCAGCCAAAACGCTGCGGCCAGCTGAGGCCAGCATAAAGCGAAGAGAGTCCGCCAAAGCTCTGGCCCGCCACCACGGTACGGTCGGCGAGGTCGCTGAAGGGGGCGAGATGTTTTACAAGAGGGAGAAGTTCTTCCTGTACCGCCAGCCAGAAATCGGGGTTACAGGGCAATTCGCGGTTGCGGTGTTCCATGTCGATCGCATCGATTAATACGTAGACCGCAGGGGGCAGTTGGCGCCCGGTGGTGAGCGACGTCAGCGCAGGCCAGACGGGCATGCTTTCGGCCCAGAACTGCCCGTCGAGCAGCAACGCCAGCGGGCGCTCGGTGCCGTCGTCCCCGGTGGTAAAAATCCACACGCGGCGACGGTTGTTGAGACGCTCGCTGTTCCACTCAATGCAGACCGGCTGGTGATACTGCGTATCGGGATGGTCCCAGCCGGGCTGAACGGGCGCGTCCGGCATCTCCAGCGCCGAAACGGCATGACCGCGCCCGCCGCGCCAGCTCTGCCGATTCAGCGGGTCGGAAACCGCGTGCGGCAGCAGCCTGCGCCAGCCTTCGCGCAGCGCCATGCGGTCCGGCAGTTCGCCTTCAAACACGGTATCGGCAAAATCGTTTTCATTTACAGAAGGGATAAAACAGTAGCTCCCGCGCCACTCGGGGCTGAATTCGCCCTGCCACTGCCAGACGTCGGTATCCGGGATGCGCTCGAGGGACTGCGGGCGGGCATTTTGATGGTGATCGGTCACGCCGGTAACGTAGAGCCAGACGCGTTTGACCAATGAGGTTTTCTGCGTTCCTGCCGGATCCCGCCACCAGAAGGTGACGCGACACTTCTCCTTCTGACGTTCCCATTCAGGTCCGTTTTTCGACTGCCACCACGCTTCACTTCCGGTTGTTAACGTCGTCACCCTTATAACCCCATGTTTCACAGTCTTTTTTGTTTCAGAGCAAATTTTATTGATAATATTATTGATAACTATTTGCATTTGCAATAGCGTAATGCCCGCGCTGTGGGAAGCGCGCTCATTAAATAACCATAAAAGCGGGACGTACAATGAATAAGAAGATTCACTCTCTGGCCTTGCTGGTCAATTTAGGGATTTATGGTGTCGCGCTGCCCGCCATGGCAGACGACAACACCGCCTCTGCGCAGCACGAAGATACGATGGTGATCACCGCCGCCGAGCAGAATTTACAGGCGCCGGGCGTGTCGACCATTACCGCCGACGAGATCCGCAAAAACCCGCCCGCGCGCGACGTGGCGGAAATCATCCGCACCATGCCGGGCGTTAACCTGACCGGGAACTCCACCAGCGGCCAGCGCGGCAACAACCGTCAGATTGACATTCGCGGCATGGGCCCGGAAAACACCCTGATCCTGATCGACGGCAAGCCGGTCACCAGCCGCAACTCTATTCGTCTGGGCTGGCGCGGCGAGCGCGACACCCGCGGCGATACCGGCTGGGTGCCGCCGGAGATGATCGAGCGTATCGAAGTGATCCGCGGTCCGGCAGCCGCGCGCTACGGCAACGGCGCGGCAGGCGGCGTGGTAAACATCATCACCAAAAAATTCGACGACCAGTGGCACGGCTCCTGGAACACCTACCTGAACGCGCCAGAACATAAGGACGAAGGTTCCACCAGGCGCACCAACTTCAGCCTGAGCGGCCCCCTGGGCGGCGACTTCAGCTTCCGCATGTTCGGTAACCTCGATAAAACCCAGGCCGACGCGTGGGACATCAACCAGGGTCATCAGTCCGATCGTACCGGTGCCTACGCCAACACCCTGCCGGCTGGCCGCGAGGGCGTGGAAAACAAAGACATCAATGGCGTGGTGCGCTGGGACTTCGCGCCCATGCAGTCCCTGGAGTTCGAAGCGGGCTACAGCCGCCAGAACAACCTCTACGCGGGCGACACGCAGAACACCAACAACGACAGCGCGCTGGTGAAGAAGAATTACGGCAAAGAGACTAACCGTATCTACCGCCAGAACTTCGCGGTGACCTGGAACGGCGGCTGGGATAACGGCATCACCACCAGCAGCTGGGCGCAGTACGAACACACCCGCAACTCCCGCCTGGGCGAAGGTCTGGCGGGCGGGACGGAAGGGTTATTCAACAGCAATAAATTCACCGACACCGACCTGGCCGACGTGATGCTGCACAGCGAGATCAACCTGCCGATTGATTTCCTCGTCAACCAGAACCTGACGCTGGGCACCGAGTGGAACCAGCAGCGCATGAAGGACTCCACCTCCTTTACGCAAACCCTGCAGGGCGGCACCGTTCCGGGCATGAGCAACGACCGCAGCCCGTACACTTCGGCGGAGATTTTTTCCCTGTTCGCCGAAAACAACATGGAGCTGACCGACAGCACTATGCTGACCCCTGCCCTGCGCTTCGATCACCACACTATCGTCGGCAACAACTGGAGCCCGTCCCTGAACCTGTCGCAAGGTCTGGGCGATGACTTCACGCTGAAGATGGGGATCGCGCGCGCCTATAAAGCGCCGAGCCTGTACCAGACCAACCCGAACTACCTGCTCTACAGCAAAGGCCAGGGCTGCTACGCCAGCTCGGACGGCGTGGGCTGCTACATGATGGGCAACGACGATCTGAAAGCGGAAACCAGCATCAACAAAGAGATTGGTCTGGAGTGGAAACGCGACGGCTGGCTGGCGGGCGTGACCTGGTTCCGCAACGACTATCGCGACAAGATTGAAGCGGGCTACGCGCCGATCGGTCACACCTCTTCCGGTAAAGTGCAGACGGATATCTACCAGTGGGAAAACGTTCCGAAAGCGGTCGTCGAAGGGCTGGAAGGCTCCCTGAACGTGCCGGTCAGCGACACGATCAACTGGACCAACAACATCACCTGGATGCTGCAGAGCAAAAACAAGGAGACCGGCGACCGTCTGTCGATCATTCCGGAGTACACGCTGAACTCGACCCTGAGCTGGCAGGTTCATCAGGACGTGTCGCTCCAGTCGACCTTTACCTGGTACGGCAAGCAGCAGCCGAAGAAGTATAACTACAAAGGTCAGCCGGTGACCGGGTCTGAGAAAGACGAAATCAGTCCGTACAGCATCGTTGGCCTGAGCGCGACCTGGGACATGACCAAAAACGTCAGCCTGACCGGCGGCGTGGATAACGTCTTCGACAAACGCCAGTGGCGCGCGGGTAATGCCCAGACCACGGGCAACGCCACCACCGGTGCGTATATGTACGGTGCGGGAGCGTATACGTATAATGAGCCGGGTCGTACCTGGTACATGAGCGTGAATACGCGCTTCTAAGGTAAAAACAAAACGGCAACTGAGTTGCCGTTTTTCGTGTTTGCTCCCTCTCCCCGTGGGAGAGGGCCGGGGTGAGGGCATCAGGCCGCACAATTCTGAAGGGAAAAAACATGCACACAACCCACACCACGTTCATTCTTGCCGGCCACACCGTCCACAACGTCACCTTCGCCCCCACCACCTTCACCGACGCCGACCTTCTCTGGCTCCCCCACTACGCTGAACTTTCAAACGCCGGACGCAAACGCAAAGCCGAGCATCTGGCAGGCCGCATCGCCGCCGCGCATGCGCTCGGTGCGATAAATGAACGCGCGATCCCCGGCATCGGCCCCAGCGGCGAACCGCTCTGGCCGGAAGGGGTTTCGGGAAGCATTACTCATAGCGGCACGCAGGCGATGGCGGTTGCCGTCCGTCATCAAGATGCGCTCGTAGGTATTGATTGCGAAGCCATTCTTCCAGACCACGAAGCCCGCGAAATCCAGGACGGCATCGTTGATGCGCAGGAAGCGATATGCCTGACGCACTCGGGCTACCCTTTTGCGCTGGCGCTGACGCTGGCATTTAGCGCCAAAGAGAGTTTGTTTAAGGCGCTCTTTCCAAAGGCAAATACTTACATGGGGTTTGAGTGGGCGAGAGTCACAGAGTTAACGGAAAAAACAATCACGCTGGCGCTTTCGAACCCGGCTGGAGACTATCCTGAGGGTAAACGCTTCATCCTCATCTGGCAGAATAATGATACGAGCGTGTTTACGCTGCTAAAAGCCTGATGGCGCTACGCTTATCAGGCCTATGGTAAAGCGGTGTTGTAGGCCGGGTAAGGCATCGCCGCCACCCGGCATAAATTGTACAGATAGATATCAGCTCACTGCCCCGCAAGCGCTCTGAAAAACGCGGGATTATCTCTAATCACATTTAGCACTTTCGCCGCTAATCCCGTTGGGTTTCGCCGTTTCGACTCCCAGCTTTTAATCGTATCAACACTTGTACCCAGAGCCTTCGCCATTTCGCTTTGAGTGACATTTAACTGCTCTCTTATCGCCCGAACGTCCGCGACCTCATAGCGAGTGACTCGTGATGGAGTTTTCTTACCACGTTGGATCTCGGCAGCCTCTTCAAGCGAAGCCTTAAGTTCATCAAAGATACTCATTGTCTGCCCCTTCTTGCCTGATGGAGTACATAGTACACCTTTAATTGACGGAACTGGAAGCGCTATTGGTGAGAACAGACGTGAGTTTTCTGAGTTCGGCTTTCTCTACATCGGTCAGGCTGTCCTTCATGCTTTTTGGATAGGCCATGAGGAAAAAAATCACCTCTTCAGTAGCCAGAAAGTAGATGACTCTGGCCCCGCCGCTTTTTCCCTTTGAGCCAACAGCCATTCTTATTTTACGTAGCCCGCCTGTATGCTGGATCAAATCGCCTTTATGAGGCCAGGCAATGAGTTCCTTTTGGAGATCCCTTAATTCATCATCCGTAGCAATACTTTTGAACTGCCGGGTAAAAAGTGATGTTTCGATAAATTCTATCGCGTGGCTCATGCATGATTCCTTCCCTGATGCAGCAAAAGCCTGAATGCTTCAGCATCAGGCTTTTGCTGCAATATGACTCTTCCATGAGTAATATCGCATTGAAAAACTGTATTTATATACAGATATATTGTTATTTAAGAATCCGTTTAGACATCCGGGAACATCACGCTATTCCCCGGCGCTTCCCTGTGCAGATGGATAAAGTTCAGGTGCCGTTCATACTGGTCCAGAATGTCCGTAATCACCTGCTCCTTGCTGTAGTCCATCAAATCATTCCCCTGGCTCCCTTCCAGCAGGAAGGTCTCAAGCCGGTAGTAGGTCGATTTCCCGCTGCGCGCCCGGTAGGTAAACCCGGGTACTGAATACTGCTGCGGCCAGATCTGATAAACAAAGTTCTGCTCGTCGCCCATGTGCACCAGCAGATCCAGGTGCCCCAGGGTCTCGCCCTCCTCCGGCGGCAGGTTTTTCAGCTCCACGTAGGCTCCACGCAGCTTCAGCTCCTGCGCGACCTCTTCCATCGCCGGGAAGCAGACTGTCTCCATCATCTGTTTGGTGTAGCGCGTGCCCGGGTAGTTCATCAGGCGCGAGAGACGTTTCTTCCAGCTCAGCCTGTCCTGCGCGCCCATCGGACGCGGCGCGGTGTCGCGGCTGGCGCTGACGCGGCGGTAGTCTTCCACCTTGAGCGATTTATACAGCCCGGCCATCACGAAGAAGATGACGAAGCTGAACGGCAGGCCCATGATCACCGTGGTGTTCTGCAACGCCGAAATGCCGTTGGTCATCAGCATGCCGAGCGTCAGCAGGCCGATGGCGACGGACCAGAAGATGCGCAGCCAGTTCGGCGCATCGCTGTTGATGTCTTTGAGCTTCGAGGTGAAGTTGCCCAGCACCAGCGCGCCGGAATCCGCCGAGGTGACGTAAAACAGCAGGCCGGTGATGGTCGCCACGGAGGCGCTAAAGGTGAACGCCGGGTACTGCGCCAGCAGGCTGTAGAAGCCGCGCTCCGGGTGCGCCATCGCTTCCTGCGCGAAGGTCGCATTGCCGTGGATGATCTCGTGCAGTGCGCTGTTGCCGAAAATCGACAGCCACAGCAGGGTAAAGGTGAACGGGATTATCAGCGTGCCCATCACGAACTGGCGGATGGTGCGGCCACGCGAAATACGCGCCAGGAACAGGCCGACAAACGGCGACCACGCCACCCACCACGCCCAGAAGAACAGCGTCCAGTTGTTCATCCACTCTACCGGGCGGTCGAAAGCGAAGCTGTTCAGCGTCATGCCCATAAAGCGGTTTACGTAGTCGCCCACGTTGAGCACTAGGGCATTGAGCAGGAACGAGGTATCGCCCATAAACAGCACGAACAGGATCAGCCCCAGCGCCAGCGCCACGTTCAGCTCGGAGAGCACGCGGATGCCTTTATCGACGCCCGACGTCACCGAAATGGTGGCGATAATGACGGAGAGCGCAATCAGCGCCGCTTTGGCCGCCATCGAATCCGGGATATCAAACAGCACGCTCAGCCCGTAGTTGAGCTGCACCACGCCAATCCCGAGCGTCGTCGCAATACCAAAGATGGTGCCGATCACCGCCGCGATATCGACGCTGTGGCCAATCGGGCCGTTAATCTTTTTACCGAAGATCGGGTACAGCGCGGAGCGGATGGTGAGAGGCAAATTATAACGATAGCTAAAGTATCCGAGCGCCATGCCCATCAGGGCGTACATCGACCAGCCCGTCAGGCCGTAGTGGAACAGTGTCCAGACCATCGCCTGGCGCGCGGCCTCCATCGTCTGCCCCGCCCCTTCCGGCGGCTGCATATACTGCGTGACCGGTTCGGCCACGGAGAAGAACATCAGGTCAATGCCGATGCCGGCGGCAAACAGCATCGCGGCCCAGCTCAGCAGGCTGAATTCGGGCTTGGACTGCTCAGGCCCGAGCTTCACGGAACCAAAGCGCGAGCAGGCAATGCAGACCACGAAGACGATATAGAGCGTCGCGGCCAGCAGATAGTACCAGCCGAAGGTCTTCGACACCCAGTTCAGGGTGCGCCCAATCCACTCGGCAGAAAAATCACGAAAGAAGATGGTCGTCAGGGAAAACAACAAAATCAGCCCGGCGGACGTATAAAAAACGACCGGGTTGATTTTGTCTTTTTCTCTGTCTTGTGAAAGGTCTGTCATCCAGTATCCCCACTGTTTTTGTAACTATTAAAATCCAAATCCGCAACAATTAAGACACATTTTATATTGAACGTCCAATCAAAAACCGCTTTAATGTATTACCAACGCTGATGAATGGAGTGGCAAAAATGCCCAAAGTGGGGATGCAGCCGATCCGGCGCAGGCAGCTTATCGACGCCACGCTGGAAGCAATAAATGAAGTGGGAATGCACGACGCGACGATCGCGCAGATCGCCCGTCGGGCGGGCGTTTCCACGGGGATCATCAGTCACTACTTCAAAGACAAAAACGGTCTGCTGGAAGCGACCATGCGCGACATCACCGGCCAGCTGCGCGACGCGGTTTTGAGCCGCTTACGCGCTCTGCCGGACGGCAGCGCGGAGCAGCGCCTGCAGGCCATTGTCGGCGGCAATTTTGATGAAACCCAGACCAGCGGCGCGGCAATGAAGGCCTGGCTGGCCTTCTGGGCGAGCAGCATGCACCAGCCGATGCTCTACCGCCTGCAGCAGGTGAGCAGCCGTCGCTTGTTGTCAAACCTGGTGTACGAGTTCCGCCGTGAGCTGCCGCGCGAACAGGCTGAAGAGGCGGGCTACGGCCTGGCGGCCCTGATCGACGGGCTGTGGCTGCGCGCCGCGCTGAGCGGCAAGCCGCTGGATAAGACCCTGGCGCAGTCGCTCACCAGCCACTTTATCAGCCAGCATTTACCGACCGAATAACCGAGGAGAATTTATGTCCCGAATGGCAGAACAGCAGCTTTATATCAATGGTGGTTATACCTCCGCCACCAGCGGTCGCACCTTCGAGACCATCAACCCGGCCAACGGTGAAGTTCTGGCGAGCGTACAGGCCGCCGGGCGCGAAGACGTCGACCGCGCCGTGGAAAGCGCAAAACGCGGGCAAAAAATCTGGGCGGCGATGACCGCCATGGAGCGCTCGCGCGTTCTGCGTCGCGCCGTTGATATCCTGCGCGAGCGCAACGACGAGCTGGCGAAGCTGGAAACCCTCGACACCGGTAAAGCGTACTCCGAAACCTCCACCGTCGACATCGTCACCGGCGCGGACGTGCTGGAGTACTACGCGGGGCTGATCCCGGCGCTGGAAGGCAGCCAGATCCCGCTGCGTGAGACCTCATTCGTCTACACCCGCCGCGAGCCGCTGGGCGTGGTGGCGGGCATCGGGGCGTGGAACTACCCGATCCAGATCGCCCTGTGGAAATCAGCCCCGGCGCTGGCGGCGGGCAATGCGATGATCTTCAAGCCGAGCGAGGTCACCCCGCTCACCGCCCTGAAGCTTGCGGAGATCTACACCGAAGCGGGCCTGCCGGACGGCGTATTTAACGTCCTGCCGGGCGTGGGCGCGGAGACCGGCCAGTACCTGACCGAGCATCCGGGCATCGCCAAAGTCTCCTTCACCGGCGGCGTCGCCAGCGGCAAGAAGGTAATGGCCAACTCGGCTGCCTCCTCCCTGAAAGAGGTAACGATGGAGCTGGGCGGCAAATCCCCGCTGATTATTTTCGACGACGCCGATCTGGATCTCGCGGCGGACATCGCCATGATGGCGAACTTCTTCAGCTCCGGCCAGGTGTGCACCAACGGTACCCGCGTGTTCATACCCGCGAAATTCAAGGCCGCGTTTGAGCAGAAAATCGTTGAGCGCGTGGGCCGCATCCGCGCGGGCGATCTGTTCGATGAACGCACCAACTTTGGCCCGATGGTCAGCTTCCCGCACCGCGACAGCGTGCTGCGCTACATCGCCAAAGGCAAAGAGGAAGGTGCGCGCGTGCTATGCGGCGGCGACGCGCTGAAGGGCGAAGGTTTTGACAACGGCGCGTGGGTCGCCCCGACCGTGTTCACCGACTGCACCGACGAGATGACCATCGTGCGCGAAGAGATCTTCGGCCCGGTGATGTCCATCCTCACCTATGAAAGTGAAGAAGAAGCGATCCGCCGCGCCAACGACACCGACTACGGCCTGGCGGCGGGCATCGTCACTGCCGACCTGAACCGTGCGCACGGCGCCATTCATCAGCTCGAAGCGGGCATCTGCTGGATCAACACCTGGGGTGAATCCGCCGCAGAGATGCCGGTCGGCGGCTACAAACACTCCGGCATTGGTCGCGAGAACGGCGTGATGACGCTGCAGAGCTACACCCAGGTGAAGTCCATCCAGGTTGAGATGGGTAAATTCCAGTCCATATTTTAACCGGGAGGTTTATTTGCAATTTGACTACATCATTATCGGGGCCGGCTCTGCCGGCAACGTACTGGCAACGCGACTGACTGAAGATCCGAATACCACCGTCCTGCTGCTTGAGGCGGGCGGGCCGGACTACCGCTTTGACTTCCGCACCCAGATGCCCGCCGCGCTGGCGTTCCCGCTGCAGGGCAAGCGCTACAACTGGGCGTATGAAACCGAGCCAGAGCCGTACATGAACAACCGCCGCATGGAGTGCGGGCGCGGCAAAGGGCTGGGCGGCTCGTCGCTGATCAACGGCATGTGCTACGTGCGCGGTAACGCCATGGACCTCGACCACTGGGCCAAAGAGCCGGGTCTGGAGCACTGGAGCTACCTCAACTGCCTGCCCTACTACCGCAAGGCCGAGACGCGCGACGTGGGGCCGAACGACTACCACGGCGGCGACGGTCCGGTGAGCGTCACCACCTCTAAGCCGGGCGTGAACCCGCTGTTTGAGGCGATGGTGGAGGCGGGCGTGCAGGCGGGCTACCCGCGCACCGACGATCTCAACGGCTATCAGCAGGAGGGCTTCGGCCCGATGGACCGCACGGTCACGCCGCAGGGCAGACGCGCCAGCACCGCGCGCGGCTATCTGGACCAGGCCAAAAAGCGCCCGAACCTGACCATCCGCACTCACGCCATGACCGATCATATTATTTTTGACGGCAAGCGCGCGGCGGGCGTCGAGTGGCTGGAGGGCGAAAGCACCATCCCGTCCAGAGCGACGGCGAATAAAGAGGTGCTGCTGTGTGCGGGCGCGATTGCCTCCCCGCAGATCCTCCAGCGCTCCGGCGTGGGCAACGCGGAGCTGCTGAAGCAGTTCAATATTCCGCTGGTGCACGACCTGCCCGGCGTGGGCGAAAACCTGCAGGATCACCTGGAGATGTACCTCCAGTACGAATGCAAAGAGCCGGTCTCCCTCTACCCTGCCCTGCAGTGGTGGAACCAGCCGAAGATTGGCGCCGAGTGGCTGTTTGGCGGCACCGGCGTGGGCGCGAGCAACCACTTCGAAGCGGGCGGGTTTATCCGCAGCCGCGAAGAGTTCGAATGGCCGAACATTCAGTACCACTTCCTGCCGGTAGCGATTAACTACAACGGCTCGAACGCGGTAAAAGAGCACGGCTTCCAGTGCCACGTTGGCTCCATGCGCTCCCCAAGCCGCGGGCACGTGCGCATCAAGTCGCGCGATCCGCACCAGCATCCGGCGATCCTGTTCAACTATATGTCTCACGAGCAGGACTGGCAGGAGTTCCGCGACGCTATCCGCATCACCCGCGAGATCATGCGCCAGCCCGCGCTGGACAAATATCGCGGTCGCGAAATCAGCCCGGGCGTCGAATGCGAGACCGACGAGCAGCTCGACGAGTTCGTGCGTAACCACGCCGAAACCGCCTTCCACCCGTGCGGCACCTGCAAGATGGGTTACGACGAGATGGCGGTGGTCGACGGCGAAGGCCGCGTTCACGGGCTGGAAGGGCTGCGCGTGGTGGATGCGTCGATCATGCCGCAGATCATCACCGGCAACCTGAACGCCACCACTATTATGATTGGCGAAAAAATTGCCGACGCGATCCGCGGGCGCGAGCCGCTGGCGAAGAGCACGGCGGCGTATTATGTGGCGAACGGGGCGCCGGTTCGACGCTGAGGGTATTTCCCCTCCCCTTAACCCTCTTCCATACGGGGGAGGGATCCCCACAAAACAATGCCTGTACGGACGACTCCCTCTCCCTTGAGGGAGAGGGCTGGGGTGAGGGGGAACATACGGCTGCGGTGGTCATTCCGTTCACTTGACGTTCCTTGCCACTCTGTAACGACGTAACTTGTGAACGTGCCAGGGCGGCTCAATCGCCACCGCCCTGGCAACCCGGGCTCCCGGCGGTAAATCGCCGCTTCGCGGTGCCCTCAGCTTATTCCTTCAGGCTATCGGGTCGGGCATGAGCCTGCATCCCTGCAGGCCACGCCCTCTCGGCGCATCCCTGCGCCTCGCCCCGGCCTTACGGAAACGCTTCGGCGATTTACAGCCGGACCAGGACATCGCTGTAAGGCGTTCATTTTCCTGAAACCACATGCATCGCTTCAGGTTAAAAAATGACTGGGGATCTCTCACTCCATACGGGAGAGGGAGTTTATCTTCCCGCCCAAAATTTATTTTCATTTGCCTGCATCCAGTTTCCACCCTGCCCTCGTATGTGAGTATGTGAGCAACGCCTTTGCTCCTTAATCCGAGGATAAATGATGAAAAAGCTACTCAGTGTTGCATTCGTATCCAGCGCTTTACTCTTC
Source organism: Enterobacter cloacae complex sp. S3 (assembly GCF_014930495.1). Classification (NCBI taxonomy): domain Bacteria; kingdom Pseudomonadati; phylum Pseudomonadota; class Gammaproteobacteria; order Enterobacterales; family Enterobacteriaceae; genus Enterobacter; species Enterobacter cloacae complex sp. S3. The sequence continues at coordinate 143,068 of NZ_JADBRD010000004.1, forward strand.
TGTGCAGGCGCATCAGCAGCCATGACGTCAGGCTCCGTGATGGTGGGCGGAGCGGAAATGTTCCCGAGCAAAAACATTGTTGAAAACGCCGTGAATTCTAAAGATCACACCACGCTGGTGGCGGCGGTTAAAGCGGCCGGGCTGGTGGATACGCTGCAGAGCAAAGGGCCATTCACCGTCTTTGCGCCCACCGATGCGGCGTTTGCGAAATTGCCTGCGGGTACGGTCGACAATCTGGTGAAGCCGGAAAATAAAGCGCTGCTCACCAGTATTCTGACCTATCACGTGGTCGCCGGTAATTACGATATGAAAGCGCTGGAGCAGAAAATTAAACAGGGCGGCGGCCACGCGGAGCTGAAAACCGTTAACGGTCAACCGCTGTGGATCATGAGTAACGGCCCGCACAATATTCAGCTCAAGGATGGTAAAGGCAACGTGGCGAATATCAGCACCTATGACGTCCATCAGAAAAATGGCGTAATCGATGTGATCGATACCGTCCTGATGCCTAAGTAGTTGTCTATACTTCGGAAGTGTGACGTTGCCTTCCGGGAAAAACATGGATAACGCGCTGGCTGAACAGCAGTTGAAATTAATGCAGGCGATCGCTAACGGCGATCGCCGCGCATTTGAACAGCTTTACCGACTCACATCGCCTCACCTGTTTGCCGTCGCGCTGCGCATGCTACGCCATCGCGCCTGGGCAGAAGAAATCCTTCACGACTGTTTTGTCACCGTCTGGAGTAAAGCCGACACCTATAACGCCGCCCTGAGCTCTCCGATGACCTGGCTTACGCATATTGTTCGCAACCGCTGTATTGACTGGCTGCGCAGCGGGCAAACCCGCGCTGCCGCCCGCGAGGAGTCGTATTCCGAAGAGAGTCTGCTTAGCGAAAACGATGAGCAAAACAACTGGTACGACGACGCGCAGGCAGCACGACTCAGGCATTGTCTGGATCATCTAAGTCAGGAACAGCGCCAGAGCATTACGCTCGCCTACTATCAGGGCATGTCCCACAGCGACATTGCCGACTGGCTCCAGCAGCCCGTGGGCTCGGTAAAAAGCTGGATCCGCCGCGCGATGGATCATCTTCGGGAGTGCGTGGGCCTATGAATGACAGCGAAAAACGCGATGACATGCTGGCTGCAGAATATGCCCTCGGCACCCTGCGCGGAGGGGCGCGGCTTCAGTTCCAGAAGAGGCTTGCCGCTGAGCCCGGTCTGGCTGCCCGCGTGGCGTACTGGCAGGAAATGTTCAGCACGCTCGATAGTCACCTTACGCCCGTTCACCCACCCGAGACGGTGTGGAAGAGGATAGCCCTCGATCTGCCACCGAAAAAGCCTTTGCGCCAAAGCCGGCCCTATCTCGGCTGGGTGGTCGCGGCCGGCCTCGCCGCCGTTACCGTCGTGACCTGGTATTCCACCCGAACGCCGGAACTCGCACCGCTGATGGTGCTCAACGATGCCCAACAGCACGGGCAATGGATCGTCAGTGCGGACAGCCGCCGCCAGTATCTGAGCATCACCCCTCTCAGACCGAACGCTGTCGCGGCGCAAAACAGCCTGCAGCTTTGGCTTATTCCTGCCGGGAAGGCCCCGATATCCCTTGGGCTGCTGCAACGTGATATACCGACTCATGTTGCCCTCGGGAACAACACCCTTACCCCTGACGCGATGATAGCCATAAGCCTCGAGCCCGAAGGTGGGTCACCCACCGGTCAACCCACCGGCCCCGTGCTGTACAGCGGCAAGATTTAATCCTCCGGCCTTGTTCGCAGGGCCGCGGGGATCACCAAATTTTATTCTGTTCATATGATTGTTACATATAAGAATTAAATATTAAGCTTGCAATTAATTTAATTATTAAAAAACGTCATTGACATTTTCTTCCGCACTCCATTAAGTTTTAAGCGAGCATTATTTCATTCCAGATACAGAATATATCAAAAACGAGCATTTAAGAATTTTTCATAATTCTTAAACCGCTCCCTTATTTTTATTTATTTTGAATCATACAACAGTGAGATAAGATCATGAATAATAGTGCAAACAAAGTTGTTGTTATCACCGGTGCCAGCAGCGGTATTGGTGAGGCCATTGCCCTTCATCTGGCAAATAAACCTTTCTCTCTGGTGCTGGTTGCCCGTCGTCTGGAGAGAATTAACGCCCTGGTGGATCGCATTATTCAGCAGGGCGGCCAGGCGATTGCCGTGAAGGCGGACGTGACCCGACAGGAGGAGGTTCAGCGCGCGATTGACGCTGCCGTCGCCGCATACCAGCGCGTCGACGTGCTGATCAACAACGCAGGCTTTATGGCAATTGCTCCCCTCAGCGAGCTGAAAACCGACGAGTGGGACCGGATGATCGATACCAACATCAAAGGCGTGCTGTACGGTATCGCAGCGGCATTCCCGGTATTCCAGCGTCAGGGGAGCGGACACTTTATTAACGTGGCCTCCGTGGCGGGTATCAAGGTCCTTGCCCCCGGCGGCGTGGTGTACAGCGCCACGAAATTCGCCGTCCGCGCCCTGAGTGAAGGCTTACGTCAGGAAGCGGGGAAAACCGTTCGGACGACCCTTATTTCCCCCGGCGCCGTTGAAAGCGAGCTGCAGTTTGGCAGCTCTGATGCCCCGAGCAAACAGTTCCTGCATGAATTTTATAAGCAGGCTATTCCGGCAGAGTCGATTGCCAGGGCCGTATTATTTGCTATCGAACAGCCTGGCGACGTTGATGTAAATGAAATAATTGTCCGTCCTACGCAGGAAGAATTTTAGCATGAGTTAAATAACGCTGAATGAGGTGTCATTATGATTAAATCATTAACGTCCCTGTCAGATTTAAATATGCGATCGGGTGCCGATATTCTCCTTGAAGTGCTGGAGAGTGAAGGTGTGGAATATATTTTTGGCAACCCCGGCACCACCGAACTCCCGCTCATTGATGCCCTTCTTCGCCATGAAAATATTCACTATATTCTGGCACTCCAGGAGAGCAGCGTGGTCGCCATTGCCGACGGCTACGCGAAAGCCTCCGGCAAGACCGGTTTTATCAATTTGCATACCGCCAGCGGTCTTGGGCACGGCATGGGGAATCTCATTAATTCGCGGATCATGAAAACGCCGCTGGTTGTCACCGTCGGGCAGCAGGATACCCGGCACTACGTGCGCGACCCGCTCCTGTACGATGACATTGTCTCCATTGGATCGCCGGTGGTGAAATGGGCGCAGGAGGTCACCAGCGCCGACCAGCTTCCGGTGCTGGTGCGTCGGGCGTTTCATGCCGCCAGCTACCCTCCCGCGGGTCCGGTTCTGCTTTCGCTTCCGATGAACGTGATGGAAGAGCTGAGCGACGCCGGGATACAAACGGCCTCTAAAGTGAACTACCACACAGTGGCGGGCTCGCTGGACGAGCTGGCGCAGGCGCTAAGCGAAGTCACCCCCGGCAGGATCATGATTGTGGCGGGGGATGAAGTTCACTCCAGCGGCTCGACGCAGGAGATTGTCCAGCTTGCTGAAGCGCTCGGCGCCCATGTCTACGGCTCCTCCTGGCCGTTGAATTTGCCCTTTCCCACGCAGCACGCGCTATGGCGAGGCAATATGCCCACCACCGCAAATGAAATCGCCAGCGTCGTTAATGCCTACGATGCGGTGTTTATCATCGGCGGCAGAAGCCTGATTACCATTTTGTATAGCGAGGGCGAGGCCATTCCGGAAACCTGCGCGGTGTATCAGCTCTCGGCGGATATGAACGAGCTGGGACGCACCTACGCCACGCGCCTCTCGGTGATGGGGGATATAAAACTCTCCCTGAAGGAACTGCTGCCGAAGCTTGAGCAGCGCCGGGTGGCAAGCAAATTGACGCATCAGCGGCTGCTTAAAGCTGCACGCGCTGAACGTGAAAAAGAGTGGCAACTGCAGGAAGAGCGTCTGGCAGCCGAGCGGCTGCGCCCGGCGATTTCGCCGATGGTCGCGGCCTACGAGGTGATAAAGTCCGTTCCACCGGGCACCACGATTGTCGACGAAGCGATTGCAACGGCCAGACACGTTCGCCGGTTTATCTCCGACCAGCAGCACCCGCGCTACTACTTTATGCGCGGCGGCGGTCTGGGCTGGGGAATGCCTGCAGCAGTAGGTCACTCGCTGGGGCTGGGGCGCGAGCCGGTTGTGTGTCTGGTTGGCGACGGCGCCTCCCTGTACTCGCCGCAGGCGCTCTGGACGGCGGCGCACGAAAATCTGCCCGTCACCTTTATCGTGATGAATAACCTGGAGTACAACATCCTGAAAAACTTCATGAAAGGACAGCCGGGCTACAGTTCGACAAAGCTGGGTCGCTTTATCGGGATGGATCTGATTAACCCGCGAATTGATTTCCAGTCGCTGGGCACCACGATGGGTATCCGCTGCTGCCGGGTGACCCAGGCCGCGGATATCGCCACGGCGGTGACGCAGGGGCTACAGTCAGGAAAAACCAATTTGATTGAAATTGCCATTTCCGCAGATTGATCGACCGTTTCAGATGTACCCTACATAAAACACTTATAACCGAAACGCCTCAAGCCGCTTAATCTGCTGCCCTTCTCCGTCAAAATTCTCCGCCGCCAGCCAGGCGCGCAGTTCGGCATCGCGCTGCGGCCACTCGCCGTCAATAATAGAAAGCATATCGCTGTCGCGGTTGCGCCCTTTGCGCACCAGCTTCTGGCGCAGGCGTCCTTCCCAGACAAACCCCAGCCGCTCCGCCGCATTGCGTGACGCAACGTTCATGGAATCGCACTTCCACTCGACGCGCCGGTAGCCGTGCTCAAACGCATTTTTCAGCAGCAGCCACACCGTTTCGGTGCCCATCCGGGTTCCTTTCATCCTGCGCGACCAGGTCACGTGCCCGATCTCCACCGACCCCAGCAGCCGCTCGTCAGCCATATAGCTCACCAGCCCCACCGCGCGTTCGGTGCGTAAATCAATGACGGCAAACGGCACCAGCTCATCGTCCATCACCTTACCCACGATCCAGTGCGCGGTGGCTTCCACGCTCGCTGGCTGCGTGCTGGCAAGCCACGTCCAGTCGCTGTCATCGCCCAGCGCATAGGCCTCGTAGAGATCGGCCGCGTGGCGATCGGCATCCAGCGGCTCCAGGCGGCAATACTGGCCGAACAGCGGCGTGCGGGTTAATACGCGCGCGCCTCTCCAGTCGGGAACGATATCGTTAACGGTTTGACCATGTTGATTAATTTCGGGCACGGCGGTGACTCCCTGAAAGGTAAGGAGTTTGTTATAGCAGGTTAAAAAGCGGGCGAAAAGCAGCGTATTTTAATAGCCCGAACGCATGCGATATTCCTGGAAGGCATAAGCAAAGCTGAATTTCGACTTTGCGGAATGTCAGAGTCGCCCTAACGTAGCGGAGCATAAAACAATCACAATATATTCTTCTCAGGGATCGCTATGACGAAAAAACTGTTGCCGTTACTGGTGCTGGCTGCGCTCTCAGGCGCTGTCCACGCCGCTACTCCGCCCAACACGCTGGTTGTTGCCCAGGGGCTGGATGACATCGTGAGCCTCGACCCGGCCGAAGCCAACGAGCTTTCCAGCATCCAGACCGTGCCGAGCCTGTATCAGCGTCTGGTACAGCCGGACCGCGATAACCCGGAAAAAATCACCCCGATTCTGGCAGACAGCTGGGAAGCGGACGCGGCAGCCAAAACCCTGACGATTAAGCTTAAGCCCGATGCCAGATTCGCCTCCGGTAACCCGCTGCGCCCGGAAGACGTGATTTTCTCTTACACCCGCGCCGTGACGCTCAACAAATCCCCGGCCTTTATTCTGAACGTACTGGGCTGGGACGCGAGCAACATCGCCAGCCAGCTGAAAAAGGTGGACGACCATACCCTCCAGCTTCACTGGACGGCGGACGTTAGCCCGTCGGTGGCGCTGAATATTCTCTCCACGCCGATTGCCTCCATCGTCGATGAAAAGCAGGTCGCGGCAAACGTGAAGGATAATGACTTCGGCAACGCCTGGCTGAAAATGCACTCGGCGGGCAGCGGCGCGTTCAAAATGCGCGTCTATCAGCCGCATCAGGCCATCGTGCTGGAAGCTAACGAATCAGCGCCCGGCGGCGCGCCGAAGCTCAAAAGCATCATCATTAAAAACGTCCCCGATCCGGCTTCACGCCGCCTGCTGATCCAGCAGGGTGATGCGGACGTGGCGCGCGATCTCGGAGCAGATCAGATAAGCGCCCTGGACGGCAAGCCGGGCGTGAAGGTACTGAGCATTCCGTCCGCCGAGCAAAATTACCTGGTGTTTAACACCGGCAACAGCGCCAACCCGCTGCTGAACAACCCGGCGTTCTGGGAAGCCTCGCGCTGGCTGGTCGATTATGAAGGCATCACCAAAAATCTGCTGAAAGGCCAGTACTTTGTTCATCAGAGCTTCCTGCCGGTCGGCCTGCCGGGCGCGCTGGAAGACAACCCGTTTAAATTTGACCCGGCAAAAGCGAAAGCCATTCTCGCCAAAGCGGGCATTAAAGACGCGCACTTCACGCTGGACGTGGAGAACAAGCCGCCGTTTATCACCATCGCCCAGTCGATGCAGGCGAGCTTTGCCCAGGGCGGCGTGAAGGTCGATCTGCTGCCTGCCGCCGGGAGCCAGGTTTATGCCCGCGTGCGCGCGAAGCAGCATCAGGCGGCGATTCGTCTGTGGATCCCGGACTACTTCGACGCGCACTCTAACGCCAGCGCCTTTGCGTGGAACGACGGCAAATCCAGCACCGTGGCCGGGCTTAACGGCTGGAAAATTCCGGAGCTGAACAAAGCCACGCTGGCGGCGGTAGCCGAGCCGGATCCGGCGAAGCGTCTTGATCTCTACAAAAAGATGCAGGAACAGCTGCAGCAGAATTCGCCGTACGTGTTCGTCGATCAGGGGAAAACCCAGATCGTGGTGCGCGATAACGTGAAGGGGTATCAGCAGGGGCTGAACGCGGATATGGTCTGGTACGATCGCGTCACGAAGTAGCCCTTCTCCTTCTCCCTCTCCCGTGGGAGAGGGTTGGGGTGAGGGCAACATCGTGCAACAGAGCCGCCTGTTCCCCCTCACCCCCGCCCTCTCCCACAGGGAGAGGGGGTCGTCCGTGCATATTTTCAGGATAACGATTTACCCATGCCACATCTTTCCACCCGCGTGCTCCAGGGTCTGCTGACCCTGCTGCTCACGCTCCTCGGGCTGCTGCTCGTCACGTTTGCGCTCTCGGCGTTTTCACCGGTCGATCGCGTGCTGCAGATCGTCGGCGATCACGCCAGCCAGTCAACCTACGATCAGGTTCGCCACCAGCTTGGGCTGGATCGGCCTCTGCCCGTGCAGTTCTGGCACTACCTGCAAAACCTTGCCCACGGGGATTTAGGCACCGCCAGCGCCACCGGGCAGCCGGTGCTGCAGGATCTGCTGCACGCGTTTCCCGCCACGCTGGAGCTGGCGACTTTGGCGTTAATCATCGGCGCCGTGCTCGGCGTGATTGCCGGGGTGCTGTGCGCCCGCTACGCCGGTTCGCCGCTCGATTTAGCCATCAGAACGCTCACCCTGCTCGGCAACTCGGTACCGATTTTCTGGCTCGGCCTGCTGATGCTGGCCCTGTTCTACGCGAAGCTGCAGTGGAGCGCGGGTCCCGGCAGGCTGGATGATATCTGGCAGTTCACCGTCGAGCCGCGTACCGGCTTTGCGCTGGTGGATACCTGGCTTTCCGGCGATCGCGAGGCGTTCCGCAACGCCCTCAGCCACCTGGTGCTGCCGGTGCTGCTGCTGGCCTATTATTCGCTGGCGAGCATCACGCGCCTGACGCGTTCCGCCTGCCTGAGCGAAATGAACAAAGAGTACATCCTGCTTGCCCGCGCCAAGGGCGCCGGGGAGATGACCATCCTGCTGCGCCACGTGCTGCCGAACATTCGCGGCACCCTGCTGACGGTGATCGCCCTCGCCTACACCAGCATGCTGGAAGGCGCGGTACTGACTGAAACCGTCTTCTCCTGGCCGGGGATCGGGCGCTACCTCACCACCGCCCTGTTCGCCGGAGACACCACCGCCGTCATGGGCGGCACGCTGCTGATTGGCGTCTGCTTTGTGCTGATCAATAACCTCACCGACCTGCTTGTGCGGGCGACCGATCCCAGGGTGCGCTGATGCCGTTTTATCTTTTCTTACGCCGCCTGCGCCGCTCCCCCGCCGCGTTTTGCGGGCTGGCTGCCATCGCGCTGCTGGTGGTTATCGCCCTGTTCGCGCCGTGGCTCGCGCCGCTTGACCCGAACTGGCAGGACGCCGCCGCGCGCCTGCAGGCACCGAACAGCCAGCACTGGCTGGGCACCGACAGCTACGGGCGCGATCTGCTTTCACGCCTGATTTACGGCACCCGTCCGGCGCTCGGGCTGGTGGCGTTAGTCACCGTAATCACCCTGCCCACCGGGCTGCTGGTGGGGATTTTGTCCGGCTACTACGGCGGCTGGCTGGAGCGCATCCTGATGCGTTTTACCGACGTGGTAATGTCGATGCCGCGCCTGATCCTCGCCTTCGCGTTTGTGGCGATGCTTGGCCCCGGGCTGGTCAACGGCGCGCTGGCGCTGGCCTTAACCACCTGGCCGGCCTACGCGCGTCAGGCGCGGAGCGAGATCCAGCGGCTGCGCCACAGCGATTATCTGGCCGCCGCCGAGATGATGGGCATTCGCGGCCCGCGCCTGCTGGTCGGCCATATCCTGCCCCTGTGCCTGCCGTCCGCGATTGTGCGGCTGGCGCTGGATCTAGCGGGGATTATTCTGGCAGCCGCCGGTCTGGGCTTCCTCGGCCTTGGCGCGCGTCCGCCGATGGCCGAATGGGGCGCGATGATCGCCGACGGCATGCAGGTGATTTTCGACCAGTGGTGGATTGCCGCCATTCCGGGCGGAGCGATTCTGTTTGCCAGCCTCGCCTTTAACCTGCTGGGCGACGGCCTGCGCGACGTACTGGAGCCACAGCATGACTGAACAACGCGTCATCGTCGATGCGCTGAACATCGACTATCCCGCCGCGCGCGTGGTCAACAACCTCAGCTTCACGCTGGGCAACGAGCGGCTGGCGCTGGTGGGGGAATCCGGCTCGGGCAAATCAATGTCCGCCCGCGCCCTGATGGGGCTGGTGCGTAAGCCCGGCATCGTGAGCGCGAACCGGCTTAACGTGCTCGGCAACGACCTGCTGACCCTGAGCACCCGCCGCTGGCAGGCGCTGCGCGGCAACGGGATTGCGATGGTCCTGCAGGACCCGCGCTACGCGCTGAATCCGGCGAAAAACGTCGCCGCTCAGCTCGATGAAGCGCTGACCCTGCACCAGCGCCTGCCCCGCGCCGAGCGCCTGGGGCGCATTCACGACATCATCCGCGCCGTCGGGCTCAACGAACACGTCCTCACTCGCTACCCCGGCGAACTCTCCGGCGGCATGGGCCAGCGGGTGATGATCGCCATTGCGCTGATCAACAACCCGCAGGTGCTGATTGCCGACGAACCCACCTCCGCGCTGGACGCCCGCCTGCGCAACCAGATCCTCGAACTGCTGGTGCAGCAGAGCGAAGAGCGCCAGATGGCGATGCTGTTAATCAGCCACGATCTGCCGCTGGTGGCGGAGCACTGCGACCGCGTGCTGGTGATGTATCAGGGCGAGAAGGTCGATGAGATGGCGGCAAGCCGACTTCCGCAGGCGACGCACCCGTATACGCGAACCCTGTGGACCTGCCGACCCAATGCGCAAACGTTCGGCCAGATGCTGCCGACGCTGGACCGCACGCAGCCGTGGAAGGAGGCCGATAATGGCGCTCGTTGAGGTTAAGGATCTCCAGGTGAGATTCGGGGAGAAAACGGCGGTGTCCGCCGCCAGCTTTGCCATTGAAAAAGGCGAAACCTTCAGCCTGATCGGCGAATCCGGCTGCGGGAAATCAACTATTCTGCGCGTGCTGGCGGGATTGCAGCGCGAGTGGAACGGGCGCATTTCGATCCTGGGAGACGCGCTACGGCCAGGACGGCGTTTTGAAGGCGAGCTTCGCCGCAACGTGCAGATGGTGTTTCAGGATCCGTGGGCGTCGCTGCACCCGAACCACACCGTTGCGCGCACCCTGTCGGAGCCGTTAAACATCCACGGCGAAACGCGGATTGCCGAAAAGGTAGCGGATGCGCTGCTGCAGGTGGGGCTTTCCGCCGACGCGGGCAGGCGTTATCCGCACCAGCTTTCCGGCGGCCAGCGTCAGCGCGTGGCCATTGCCCGCGCGCTGCTGCTGCGCCCGCAGCTTCTGCTGCTGGACGAGCCGACTTCGGCGCTGGATATGTCGGTGCAGGCGGAAATTCTGAACCTGCTCAACCGCCTGAAAGCCGAGCACGGCATGACCTACCTGCTGGTGAGCCACGATGCGGACGTGATTGCCCATATGTCCGACCGGGCGGCATTTATGGCGCACGGGGAGATCCAGAGGATGTTTGACCGTGAGGCGATGTTGCGGGGCGAGCACAGGATGGGGTAAACCGCGTGGCGGCGAGCGCCGCGCGGGTTTTCCAGGCCGGGTAAGGCGTAGCCGCCACCCGGCAAAACCTTACTTCAGCAGCTTCACCGTGGCGTCGATGTCGATCTCATCTTCGGTGAAGATCAGCGTCGTATTCTGGAAGGTGGTGATCGCCAGCTTCTTCACCGTGCGCATTTCGCCCGGCTTTTTCTCGGATTTAGGCTTGATGCTGTTCATCAGCAGCCCAACCGACAGCACCGCGTTCTCTTTGTCGATTTTGGTATCAGCCGGCTCTTCTTCGTTAAACACCACGAAGGATTTGATGGAGGAGAGCTTCACGCGCTCGCCGGCAATAAAGAGATGTTTGCTTTCGGGGATCACCTTCACCGCGTAGGCGGAAAGGCCTTTGTTGTTGGTGGTTGGCTCAAAGGTCACCGCGGCATCTTTCTTAATCAGATCGGGGTTCGCGACCTTAATCACATGAAAATAGCGGTTGTCGCCGTTTTCATCTTTGATAAATCCAAAGCCTTTATCTTTAAACCACGTTGTGATTGTACCGTTCATCGCTGTTACCGCCTGTCAGATCGTAATGACTAAAGTTTTGCAGCGCGCAGTGTAATGCACAATGACGGAGGAGACAAAAAAAAGCCCCTGCACGGGTGCAGGGGAAAACTCATGTCAGAGCTTTTACCCTAAATAATTCGAGTTGCATGAAGGCGGCGACGCAGCGAATCCCCGGGAGCGTACATCAGTACGTGACTGGGGTGAGCGAGGAAAGCCTACGCACAGGCAACTTGAAGTATGACGGGTATATTAGTATTTAGTTGAACACCATCCCTCCATCGATTAAGAGCGACTGGCCGGTCATGTAGTCGGAATCCGGGCCTGCCAGGTATGAGACGCAGGCGGCGACATCTTCCGGCTCGGACAAACGGCCAAGCGTAATGCGTTTGGCAAAGGTTTCGGTCCCGTAGCCGAGCGGTTTACCCGCCGCCTCGGAGACCTGACGGTCGATTTCCGCCCACATCGGCGTTTTGACGATGCCCGGGCAGTAGGCGTTAACGGTGATCCCCAGCGGCGCGAGATCCCGTGCCGCGGTCTGGGTTAAGCCGCGCACCGCGAACTTGCTGGAACTGTAGACCGCCAGTTCCGGGTTGCCGGTGTGGCCCGCCTGGGAGCAGGCGTTGATGATCTTGCCGCCGTGCCCCTCTTTGCGAAAGGCGTCAATCGCGGCCTGGATCCCCCAGATCACCCCTTTCACGTTGATGTTGTAGACCTTGTCGACAATGTCCGGCGTGATGGATTCGATAGGGGTAGACGGCGCAATCCCGGCGTTATTCACGATCACGTTAAAGCCGCCCAGCGCGGTGCGCGCTTTCTCCACCGCCGCAAATACCTGTTCGCGGTCAGAGACATCGACCTTCACGGCGACGGCGTTGCCGCCGTTACGGATGATTTCATCGGCGACGGCTCTTGCCGTCTCAACGTTATAGTCGGCGATGGCGACGGCAAAGCCGTCTTTCACCAGGCGAAGCGCGATCGCTTTACCAATCCCCTGGCCTGAGCCTGTTACGAGAGCAACTTTTTGCATTTCTCTGTCCTTATATTGAGTCACAAAATCTGGCTGAGATGGAGCTGACCCATCAGCAGCGGGTTATCGCTGTAGTCGACGGGAATGGCCACCACGGCCGGGCCATCCACATCCATCGCCGCACGCAGCGTCGGCTCAAGCGCCTCGGCGCTCTCCACGGCAAAGCCTTTCGCGCCGAAGGCGTCGGCATATGCTTTGAAATCGACCGGGCCGAACTCGACGCCGGATAGCCGCTGGTATTTTTTCTCTTCCTGAATCGCCACCATGTTGTAGGCGTTATCCACCCAGATGATATGCAGCACGTTGGCGTTGAGGCGCACCGCGGTTTCCAGCTCCATGCTCGACTGCAGGAAGCCGCCGTCACCGGAGACTGAAACCACCTTGCGGCCCGGGTTCACCAGCCACGCGCCAATCGCCCACGGCAGGGCAACGCCCATGGTCTGCTGACCGTTGGAGATCATCACCTGACGCGCCCGGAAGCTGTAGAGATAGCGGGCGATCCAGATGTGGAAGCTGCCCATGTCGACGGTGAGCGTCACGTCGTTATTCACAATGTCCTGCATGGCGCGCACGATGCGCAGCGGGTGAAGGGCAAACTGGTTGAGCGAGGCGCCGCGGCGGTCGAGGAGATCGCGCTGATGCTGGCGATCGACCAGAATTTCGGAGGCACGCTGGCTCAGCTCGAGCTTACGATCGATCCGGTTAGCGAGCAGGTTCAGCGTCTCGGCGATGTCCCCCACCAGCTCCAGATCCGGCACGTAGTTACGCTCTTCATAGGCGGGCAGCACGTCGATGTGCACCAGCGTCGCGTCGCCGCTGTTCCACATGGACGGCTCGTACTCCACCGGGCTGTAGCCGATGCAGATAATCAGGTCCGCCAGATGCAGCAGCCGGTCGCCCGCCTGGTTATTGAACAGGCCGACGCGGCCGGCGAAGCGGGTGAAGTGCTCCTGGTTTACCGCCCCGGCGGCCTGATAGGTGCTGGTCACCGGAATGCGGCTTTTCTCCAGCAGCTTGCGCAGCGCGGCGCTGTTCGCGGGCTGGCTGGCCATCAGGCCGAGTAAAATGACCGGGTTTTTGGCGTTTTCGATAAGCTTCGCCACGTCGTTAATCGCTGACTCCGGTGCCGGGCCCATCAGCGCGGGGCCGCTGGCGGGTAAAATCGCCCCCGTCGCGGGCTGGTCGACAATATCCTGCGGCAGGCTGACGAACGCGCCCCCCGGCCTGCCGTGCTCGGCGGCGCGAAACGCGTTCGATACCACCTCGGCAATCGCGTCCGGCGAGCTGACCTCCACGGCGTATTTGGTAACAGGGCTGAACATGGCGACGGTGTCCATGCTCTGGTGCACCAGCTTGGCTTTATCCGCCCGCTTCACCGCCCCGCCCAGCGCGACCACCGGGTCGCCTTCGCTGTTGGCGGTGGCGATGCCGGTGATCAGGTTAGAACAGCCCGGCCCGGAGGTGACCAGCGCCACCCCGGCCTTGCCGGTCAGCCGCCCGACCGCCGCCGCCATAAACGCCGCGTTGGCCTCGTGGCGTACCGGGATGATCTCGATGGAGGAGTCCAGCAGGGAGTCAAAGACCTTGTCGATTTTCGCACCCGGGATCCCGAACACCTGCTTCACGCCCTGCGCTTCCAGCTGGCCGACAACCATATCGGCGCCGTGCGCCCACTGACGTGACTGTTTCTCACTGTTCACGGTAGTTCTCCTGTTAGTTTTCGACGGAACGGATCGCTGCATCAAGATTGCTGGGGTGAAGGTTGGCCTGTAAGAACGCGCTGTCGGCGGGCAGGTCAATCATCAGCTTGTGAATTTCACCGAAGGTGAGCACGCCGCTCTCCAGCTGATAGTCGAGCAGATGGCCCCCGCCCTGACGGTCGTCGGTGATGAAATGCTCGTGATAGCCCGCCACGTTGATGCCCTGCATGTGCTGCGGCGTGCGGAACCCGACCAGCACCCCTTCGCGTTGGTTAAAGCGGAACACCGGCTGGTCGTCCAGCACGTCGGTCATCGCGCGGTACGGCGGCTTCTGGCGCGGTACCGTGCGGGTGTGGGCGTGGCGGAAGTTGCCGTCAATGCGCAGCGCGCAGAACAGGTTATCGGAGGGGATCTGCTGGTCGATGACGTCGTGGATCTGCTGACGGCTGACCGGCGCATCGAAGGTTTTGCGGTGCTGCGGCTGGAACCAGGTCATCACCGCGAACGGCGTTTTCTGTTCTGGCTTCGCGGCCCGGGCGCTGCCGTCGGCGCGCAGCTGGTACACCTGGCTGCTGAAGGCAATCATTTCACCGTCCAGCTCGTTGAAGGTGCCCAGACCAAAATCACCGTGTGCCAGAAGATCGGCGATGGTGGTCTCTCCTTCGTACACGCCGCTTAGCAGGGCGCTCATTAGCGATGTCTGATAGATCACGCTGTCAGGATGCTGGGCGGAGAACCCCCGCAGGGTCTCGCACAGGCTGGCCTCACAGTCGCAGGCAGATGAATGCATCATCGTGCTCGTCCTCTTCAACTTTATTTAGAAAGGTTAAATAAATGTTGACCCGATTCAGCAGAGAGTTCCAATATAGAAACCATGCTGGTTTGAGACGTTTTAGATATGGAACTTCGTTATCTGCGGTATTTTGTCGCGGTTGCACGCGAGCGACACTTCACCAGGGCGGCCGAAGCGCTGGGTATTTCACAGCCTCCTCTGAGTCAGCAGATCAAACGGCTCGAAGAGGAAGTGGGCACGCCGCTGTTCAGACGCCTGACGCGGGGCGTGGAGCTGACCGAGGCGGGAGAAGCCTTCTACGAGGACGCCTGCAAAATTCTGGCGCTGAGCGATGCCGCGCTGGAAAAAGCCCGCGGCATCGCGCGCGGGCTGAACGGCAACCTGTCGATTGGCATCACCAGCTCCGACGCTTTTCATCCCAAAATTTTCGCGCTGATCCGCCAGTTTCAGGTGCAGAACATGGCGGTGCAGGTTCACCAGGTGGAAGCCAATATGTCGTCGCTGACGACGATGCTGGCGGAGGGTGAACTGGATATCGCCTTCGTGCGCCTGCCGTGCGAGAGCAGCAAGGCGTTCGAGTTAAAAATCCTCGACCGGGAGCCGATGGTGGTGGCGCTGCATCGCGATCATCCGCTGGCGGCGTGCGATTCGCTGGCGTTAGAGCAGCTTCGGAATACACCGGTGGTGCTGTTCCCGCAGGAGGTCGCGCCGGGGCTGTACGAACGGGTTCACGGCTGCTGCGAGCGGGCCGGAATTGACGTGCAGCACGCGCTGCAGTCGTCGCAGCTTTCCTCCTCCCTGGGGTCCGCTTGGAAAACGG